>NZ_JAMYPH010000001.1:0-540158 GCF_040320265.1 Mesorhizobium sp. M0751 | reverse complement strand
CGCCGCTGATCAGTGCGTCGGCCGGCTCGGTATCGGTGACCGAGGCGTCGCTCACCTCGACGCGCCGGATCAGCGTATGATCCTGGTCGACGCCGATGTGCATCTTGTAGCCGAAGGTGCTCTTCTTGCCCTTCTTGCCCCAGCGCGCATCCTTGTCCGCCGATGGCTTGACCGGGCCCTGATGGCCCTTCTTGGGCTGTTTCGGCGGGCGGCCGCGAGCTTGCAGAAATGAGGCATCGACCAGCGTGCCGCGCTTGACGATCAGGCCCTTGTCCTCAAGCTGGCGGTTGATCTCCTCGAACACCTTGTCGATCAGCCGCTCGCGCGTCAGCTCCTCACGGAAGCGCCACAGCGTCGAATGGTCGGGCGTGCGGTCCGAAAGGCTGAAGCCGGCAAAGCGGCGGAACGACAGCCGGTCGCGGATCTGTGCCTCAAGCGCCGGATCGCTCAACCCATGCCATACGCCCAACAAAAGGCAGCGCATCAGCACTGGCGCCGGATAGCTGGCCGTGCCCGGCCCGGCTCCGCTGCGTGCGCCCAGAAGCGCCTCGATCGGACCCCAGTCGATCTCCTTCGCAACAAGATCGAAGATTGTCTCGTCCGACGAGGCCAGGCCGTCCGCCAAGCTCAATTGACCAAGCACACGATCAACCATCCGCGAATCTCCCGTAGCGACCAACACTACAGAATCACCAATCAGATTCTGTGCAAAGGCCTCACAAGGGGAGAAGGGAGGCGCCCGTCTGCCGCACTGTTGCGAGCTTCCGGCGCTATCTCCTAGAATAGGCGATGGTAGTCACTCGCAGACTTGAGGAATACGAATTCAAGGCTTGCTTTGCAGAGCCTATGACGAACGTCACCGCGACGGCGGAGGCTGCTGCGAACATATGGCCGTATGTCGACGCACTAGATCTGGATGAGATCGGGCTGCCCTATTTGAACGACGTGCACTATGTCTACCGAGATGCCCAAAACCGGTTTGATCAAGTTTTGATTGGTACTGGCAGGTTCAACGCCCTTCTTGTGATCGTTGTTGATCTTCGCAGAAGCGCGGTGTTCGGACATTTCCTGCTGGATTTGAACAAAGAATACGGAGTAAGCGGAGGCCACTTGAGGTCCGTTTAATGTTGCCCGTCAGGCTTGAGACAATGGTGTGATGCTGCTTCAAGACAATTCCGCCGAAGTTCCTTTTGAACTGTCGATCGACGCTCGCTTTCCGTATTCGGATGCCGGTGCCGCTTCAGCCATAATCGCGCGGGGGTGGTCGATGTCGCTCAACGCAGCCTTTTGTGTTCTCCACGAGCTATGTCGCCCACCAGTCGGCAAGGCAGTTTCGAAGGAAAGATTGCTTGAGCTTGTCGAGGAATGGTCGCTGGGACCCGACCATCCATTAAAGCAGCCAATGTTTCGCTGTGCACGAACTCTCATTCGAAACGAGCCGCTGCCGTGGCGCGAAGCTTCTGCCGTGATGCAGGAAATTGGACATTACGACGGCCAGAGGGCGGCACTCGCGATCGCTTACTTTGCCGGCGATAGTTCCACTAGCGAAGGCGATATTGCCCTAAGCAACACTGATCATCGCATTCGTGAGACTTGGGCGACCAAAGGCGTCTAGAAAACGCAAACCCGCCGTTGTTGAAATCAGCATGGCGCGACCAGCCGAACGCGCCGCTTGCCATCGGCCCCGCCCCTGGTGTAACCCAATCCCTATACTCGAACATCCTGAAAGGAGGGCTGCGTGCACATCGACCACCACCGTCAGCGCGGCCCTGTCTCTGCCCTGCGAGCTTGCTTGCAGGGCTGACCAGAGACGGTCCGGGTTTTTCTTCCCGCTTCGATTTTTTTGGTCCGCCCTTCGTGGTGCTGCAACGCCGAGCCTGATGGCCAGCCTGCGCACCGTCAAAGTGCATCAGCCGGAATCACTCCGGACAGACCAGAGAAATCGACATGGCCCTGATCAGCCTCAAGTCCCTCGGCGTCACCATGAGTGCGCCGCTCTTCTCCCATCTCGACCTTACCATCGGCACCGGCGACCGGCTCGGCATCGTCGCCGCCAACGGCCGCGGCAAATCCACTTTGTTGAGGTGCCTGACCGGCGAGTTCGAAGCCACCACAGGCGACATCACCCGCACGCGCGGCCTGCGGGTCGGCTATGTCGAGCAAATCATCCCCGCAGCGCTCGCCGGGCGCAGCTTTCATGAGGTGGTGGCAGACGCCTTGCCGGCCGAGCAGGCCGAAAGCGAGCAATGGCGCGTCGATGTGGTTCTCGACTCGCTCGACGTGCCGCAGCCGATGCGCGAGCGGCCGATGCGGGCCTTAAGCGGCGGCTGGCAAAGGCTGGCGCTGATCGCGCGCGTCTGGGTCACCGATCCTGACGTCCTGCTTCTCGACGAACCGACCAACCATCTCGACCTCGGCAAGATCAGCCAACTCGAGACCTGGCTGAAAGCCCTGCCGCGCGAGGTGCCCGTGGTGATCGCCAGCCACGACCGGGCGTTCCTCGACGCGACGACCAACCGCACGCTGTTCCTGCGTCCCGAACAATCGCCGGTGTTTTCGCTGCCCTATTCGCGGGCGAGGCTTGCGCTGGACGAGGTCGACGCCTCGACCGAACGCAAATTCCAGCGCGACATGAAGGTGGCGCAGCAGCTGCGCCGGCAGGCGGCCAAGCTCAACAATATCGGCATCAATTCCGGCAGCGACCTTTTGACGGTCAAGACCAAGCAGCTCAACCAGCGGGCAGAGCGTCTGGAAGGAGCGGCAGCGCCGGCACACCGCGAAAGATCGGCGGGCGCGATCAAGCTCGCCAATCGCGGCAGCCATGCCAAGGTGCTGATCACGCTCGACGATTTGGTGGTCGGAACACCCGACGGCACGGATCTGTTCAGCACCGGCAAGCGCCACATCTGCCAACGCGACCGCATCGTCCTGCTCGGCCGTAACGGCGTCGGCAAATCACGGCTGATCGGCCTGATCCAGAATGCCGTCGTCGCCCCGCAAAAGGCGGCGCAAGGCGTGAAGGTGACGCCGTCGACCGTGCTCGGCTATAGCGACCAGGCGTTGTCGGGCATCAGCGGCGACGACACGCCGCTGGCGATGCTCTCGCGCAGATTCGATGTCGGCGAGCAGCGCGCCCGCTCGCTGCTGGCGGGCGCCGGCGTTAGCATCGACATGCAGGAGCGCAGGATCGGCGTGCTGTCGGGCGGACAGAAGGCGCGGCTGATGATGCTGGCGCTCAGGCTCGCCAATCCCAATTTCTATTTGCTCGACGAGCCGACTAACCACCTCGATATTGATGGCCAGGAAGCGCTGGAAGCGGAATTGCTGGAACGTCAGGCGAGCTGCCTGCTCGCCTCTCACGACCGCTCCTTCATCCGCGCGGTTGGCAACCGCTTCTGGCTGATCAAGAAACGGCGGCTGACCGAAGTCGACGACCCGGAGGGGTTCTTCCAGGAGGTTGCCGAAGCGGGCAGCTGAAAAATTGCGAGAAAAATTCCGGTGCCCTGTCGGATGATGATCGCATGCCACGTCCTTGGGACGCCGACACGGTGATGCCGGCGCCAATCGAGGAGAAAGCATCATGTCTATTCTGTCATCCATAGGTCACGCCGTAACGCGTTACTCGGCGGCTCGCGCCCGTTATCGCAGCGAACGCGCCATCCTTTCATTGCCGATCGAGCTGCGCAAAGATATCGGCTGGCCGGAAATCGTCGTCGACGCGCAAAACAGCCCGCGGATTCGCATCGAAGGTTGAAAGGTGGCAGTTGGCCTGGCGGCAGACGCCATTTCGAGTCCAAAAAAGCCATCGGCCGTGTAGGATCGTCGCCGTTCCGTTCGTCCTGTGGTTCGCAAAGGCAAACCAGACGCAAAGAGGAGCATGATATGAATGACCAGCCGCAGACCCAGCCCGCCGCCAAAGTGCTTGGCGGATTGACGCCCTACCTTCAGCTGGACGGCGCTTTCAAAGCCGCAGAATTTTACCAAAAGGCCTTCGGCGCCGAGCAGGTCTTTGCCTATCCGCCGGATGAACAGGGCCGTACCATGCATATCCATCTCCACATCAACGGTTCGACCCTGATGCTTTCCGACTTCTATCCCGAGCATGGAATGGCCGCTGTGAAGCCGCAGGGCTACACCATGCAGCTCCATCTCGGCAGCGACGACATCGACGCCTGGTGGAAGCGGGCCATCGAGGCGGGCTGCGAGGAAGTCGTGCCGTTGCAGGTGATGTTCTGGGGTGACCGCTGGGGCAATATGCGTGATCCGTTCGGCGTCGAATGGGCGATGAACGCACCGGTGAAAGCAGCTTAGCATCCCACGCAGGCTGTGTCTGAAATCACCTCTCCCGATCTGGAGGGAGAGGAAAACAATCGCATGGAGGAAGACAGATGTCCTATGTCGACGGTTTCGTGCTGGCCGTGCCCAAGGCAAATCTCGATGCCTACAAGAAAATGGCGCAGATGGGCGGCGCCGTCTGGAAGGAGCATGGCGCGTTGGCCTATGTCGAATGCATTGGCGACGACGTACCCTATGGCGAGGTCACCTCGTTCCCGCGCGCCGTGCAGGCCAAGGAAGACGAGGTCGTCGTCTTCTCCTGGGTCGTCTATGAATCCAGGCAGCATCGTGATGCGGTGATGGCCAAGGTGATGGCCGATCCTCGTCTCAAGCAGGACTGGGAGACCATGCCGTTCGACGGCAAGCGCATGATCTTTGGCGGTTTTCAGCCCTTCATCGAGCTGCAGGCGCCCCTCGATCAAGTTTATTGAGCAGCGGCTTCAGCCGGTCGCCATAGCGCTTCCACAGATCGACCGAGCCCTGATACATCGGCTGGCGCACTTGCGCGGCCGACGCCGTGCGCACCGGCCGGTCGGTCTGGTGGAACGACAGCACGGCGTCGTCCCACGGCAGGCCGAGATGGGCGATCAGCGCCCGCGACTGGCCTTGCTGGTCAGCGACGAAATCCTCGTAGCGAACGTCGTGCACGACATCAGGCAGCACGGCGTGCCAGTGCGCCATGATATCGGTGTAGAGATTGTGGAAATCGGCGAGCTCGTCGAGATCGTAGCCGTAGCGATGGCTGTCGCCACGGAAGTGCACCTTGTAGATCGACAGGCAGGTCGCCGCCGCATCGCGCGCGCAATGGATGATCTTGGCCTTCGGCAGCATCATATGGATGAAGCCGACCAACAGGAAATTGCCGGGCATCTTGTCTGTGACGTGCCGAAAACCTGGATAGCGGGCGTGCAGCATGTCGAGATAGGCCTGGCCGGCCTCGGCATAGGCCTTGTCGGGCATGTCGGCGATGCCCCAGGGAAAGCCGCCCTTCATGCTGAGCGGAAACTGCTTGCCGACCGCCGTCTTCAAAATGCTGAGCTCGCCGGCGCCATAGACCTGCGGATGGCTGGCGATGATCTGCTCGACCAGCGTGGTGCCGGAACGCGGCATGCCGACAACGAAGATCGGCGTGTCGTCGGCGATCCCGCTCGGCCTGTGCCTTTCAAAAAAGGCCTTGTCGAACACCGCCTTCATCGCCTCGAACTCGCCGCGCGTCTTGCCGGCGTCGTAGTCGATGCCCTGGCGGCGGATTGCGTTGCCTTCGGCGAAATAGTCGAAGGCGCGGCCATACTCCCTGAGGTCGTCATTGGCCTTGCCGAGGCCGAAGGAAAGCTGCATGCGCGCCAGACTGCCTTGCGGCGCCTTGGCGTGCTCCGCCTCCATGCGGGCAAGCTCGGCGTCGCGCTCCTTCTGGCGCTTGACCTGGGTGAGCATCAGCCAGGCCCTGGCCATGCCGGGATCCACCGCCAGCGCCTGCCTGAAAAGATCGGCAGCCTCGTCGAGATTGCCCTTTTCCATCAGCCCGACACCCAGGCCGTGCAAAAGATCGGCATCCTTCGGCCGGATCGTCAGCGCCTCGCGAAAAACAGCCAGTGCCTCATCCAGCCGGCCCGCTTCCTGCAGCGTTTCGGCAAGCCCGACGCGGGCGCGGACATGGAACGGGTTGCGGCCGATCGTGCCGCGATAAATATCCTCGGCGCCTTCGAATTGGCCGAGCTGCTTCAGCGACGAGCCGAGATTGTCACGCGCCGCCAACTGGTCCGGCCGGATCGCCACCACCTTGCGGAAGAGATCGGCGGCGGCCGCTACCCGGCCGAGGTCGCGCAGCAAGGTGCCCAGATTGTTGAGGAAATCCGGATTGTTCGGCTGCAGACGCACCGATTGTTCGATCAGCGCCAGCCCCTCGGCGCTGCGCCCGGTCTGGTGCAGCAGAAGCCCGAGGAAATGCGCAGCAGCCGGGTGGTTGGCCTTTTGCGACAGCACCTGACGGTAAAGCGCCTCGGCTTCCTGCCGGCGCCCCGCCTGGTGCAGCTGCAGCGCCTGCTGCACGTGCTGGTCGAGCCCCAGCGGCGGCTGTCCGCCTGAGCCGTAACGTGCGCCTGCCGGTTGTCTCGGATCTCTGTTGATGGGAAACCTGCCGTGTTGTCTGCCTGCCGCGATCTAGGCCATCGCTGCGGCACGTGCAAGAGCAGACGGCGGTCGCTACGAAGCAAACCTCCGAACCCGGGGAACTTACCGAAAGTCGGCCGGCGTCAGCACATACATGTTCCTGCGGCCGTGCGAGTAGGCTTGGCGCGCAATCTCGTGGATCGACGAACGCTTGGCGTCGAAGGCGCTGAGGAATTCGGCCTCGGCTCCGCTTGCAGCCGGGTTTGCCGCCGAAAGTGCCGCAACCTCGACAAAGAACGGGACTTCGAGCATGCCGTCATGGCCGACGAAACGAATGCGCTTGGCCGCCGCGTCATAGGAGCGGCTGGGGTTGGGAAAATTGAGCGTCATGGCCTGCGCGTCAAATCAGGCGATTGCTTTCGGCAAGCTGCCGCGCCCGGCGCGCCGTGCCGTCGGTATCGGCAATCCTTCGCCTTGCCGCCTCGTCGCTTCTTATCGTGAGACGCGGCGACAAGACCTTTATCGGCTTTGCGACGGGACTAACTGCAACTGTCGGGACATCCGGTGTTCTTGCGGAGTTCATGAATCTCTTCCTTCCATTGCTAGATAAATACAAATACCGGAGGAATTTTTCCGGAAGTTCTCCAAACAATTTTTGAGGTGCACCCGGACCGTATCATCGTTCTGCAGATAACTATAGAAAAGTAATTTTAGGTTGGTAGGGGTTAGAGGCCGAAAACTTCTTGAATAAGCCGTATTTTCAGACTAATGGTATGAAACCGTTTTGGGTCATGCTTGACCCCCCGGTGTCAGGGATTCTCGGCCCGCCAAACTTATCCAATCGCCGACACCTGGTACCGCAATGCAGGCTCCGCTTCCGGAGCAGGCCGGAAAGAAACTTCAAGGCACGAGAACTTCAAGGCACAAGCGAGAACTTCGAGGCACAAGAATGTCTGCCCGCACCACCCATTCCATCGCGCATTTCGCGGCACCTTTCGTGCTTGGCGGGCTGGATGGCGTGCAGCCGGCTGGCGACTATGACATCGACCACGACGAAGAACTGATCGACGGCATGTCGTGGCCTGCATGGCGCCGCGTCGCCACTTTCATCCATCTGCCGGCAAGGACGGTGAAAAGCGCGACCAGCCAGCTTGTCGCCATTGACCATGCCGAGCTCGACGCAGCGCTTCGGCACGACCAGGAGAATGTCACATGATCCGCTTTCAGCAGAGTGCGCGGCGCACGGACACGCCGGCGCATATCTTCACCGTCGGCCAGACCGTCCGCATGAAGAGCCGCACCGGCCTTGCCCAAAAGACCGCGGAGCTGTTCCAGATCAAGAGCCGGCTGCCGGTCAAGGACGGCTCGCCGCAATACCGCATCCGCAGCGATCAGGAGACCTATGAGCGGGTCACCACGGAAGACAATCTCGAACCGGTCGACAACCCGGCCAACTGATCCGAAAGCAATCCGCAACACGTATAAGGGATCAGAAAATGGCCAAGGGTCAACAGCGCAGCAATCGCGAGACACGCAAGCCCAAGAAGGACAAGGTGGCGGCAAAACCGGCCTCGCCCTTCGGCTCGGCGGTCAAGCAGGCGGAGACCGCTGTGAAACCCAGGTCCAAAGGCTAGGGTTCGATCGCACAACAATCTGCCTGGAGGCGTGCTTGAACTTCGTCATCGAGTTCTACCGCTCGCGCGATGCCGACGAAGCGATACTCGATCGAGTGTCGCTGGAGGCACCGAACCTGCGCGCCGCCCTGCAAGGCGCCGCCACGCTACTTCACACGCTGATGATGCCGCAGATCCCCGACCGCCTGCGCATCTCCAACGAAGATGGCGCCGAGCTCTACGTCGGCCCCGCCGATGGTGCCTATCCGGACGAACAGTGAGGCCGGTGCGCTAGCAAGGCCCGTCATCGACGACGCGATAATCCGCGGCGCGGGCTTCGCATTCGTTGGGGAATGTCCGCAGCTCGCCATGGCGACGAGCACAGACCGGGCGGTATTCGCGGGTGCAGAATGTCTGCTCCTCATCGCCACCACCGCCGCCGCGGCACTCGCCCTCGCGAATGATGCGGTATCCGGCCCGTTCGGCAAGGCAGGCATTGGCGAAGGTCTGGCGGTCGCCGCCGCGCCGGGCACAGACCGGGTCATATTGCCTAGTGCAGAATTGCGGCCCCGGCGGCCGTGGCGGGCGCGGCCCCGCCCCCTCATCATCCACCACGACGGTGCAGGCTGCGAGAATTGCCGACAGGAACAGGATGGAAAAAACCTGCCGCGGAAAGATTGCCGCAAGAAGCCGCATGAATGTTCCCTCCCCTCGAAACTCCTGCCTGCACAAATGGTGCCTGGGTCAGGCCGATCCTCGTCATTCCGCTGCTAAATGCAACCCCTGTTTGCAACTGGCGAGCCAGGGCGGTACGGCGGCGCAAGCCAAGACAGCACCTGTCCCGCTTGCTGGACCATGCCTGGGTGAAGTCTGGCCGATGACCGCGCGGAGAACCGGGACTATCGGTGCGATGCGTCGGGATGCGCCCGTTGGGCCGCCCGCGGCTCTATCTTGCAAGCATCACGTTTCCGTGCGATAAATTTTGTGTTCGGGCATTTGCGACCCGGAGAGCGGAACGTTTTGGACGACCTTTCCCCGATACTGTGAATCTCTGACAGCCCCGTTTTCGGCGGGGGGTTTTACCATGCGCCAATGCATGACTGCCGAAGCAACCACCGGGACTTGCCCACGGCGCCAGGCGCGGGCGGAACCACCAAGACTGACACGGGTGAAGGAGTTTCCCCAATGGCCCAGACCGGCACCGTTAAATTTTTCAACGCTACCAAAGGCTTCGGCTTCATCACGCCCGATGGCGGCGCCAAGGATGTGTTCGTCCACATCTCGGCGATCGAGGCTTCCGGGCTGCGCACGCTCGTCGACGGTCAGAAGGTCACCTTCGATGTCGAGCCCGACCGTATGGGCAAGGGTCCGAAAGCGGTCAATCTCCGCGCTGCCTGAAACCACAGCGTGCCGCGCGTCCTTTCGGGGTGTGAGGATGCTGCAAGGCTTTGGAGTGAACTTGGATTCTGTAAAGGCGCGGCGGTTTTCGTCGCGCCTTTTGTGTTCCGGGATGCTTGCTGGCGCCCGCAAAACTTTCTCTTGCCGATGGCACTAAAATAAAGGACAAATTTCCCTCCGGGCATTTGCCGGCCCGAGACTGGACTTGTGGGATCAAAGGAGCTTCCCATGCCGCAGACCGGCACCGTCAAATTCTTCAATCACGCCAAGGGCTTCGGCTTCATCACGCCGGACGACGGGGCAAAAGATGTCTTCGTCCATATTTCGGCCGTGCAGGCGTCGGGTCTTCCCGGTCTTGAGGATGGGCAGAAAGTGACATTCGACACCGAGCCGGACAAGCGCGGCAAGGGTCCGAAAGCCGTCAACCTGTCGATCGGCTGAACCAGCCCTGGGCAGAATGGACGTGGGCCGGTCTGGTCTGCGGAGTTTGCCGCACGCTTGAATCGCCCAGTTAGATGAACCGCCCGGTCAAAGTTCGTTCAGCCCCCGTTCAGCCACGGTCGCATATTAATCTTCGTTAAAGCCGGACCGCATCCCCCGAAAACGACCCGGGCCGGCACGAAGGAGACCGACATGAACCGAATTTTCAAGACTGCCATCCTGTCCGCCGCGGTTGTTGCGACCACACTTGCGACCTTGCCCGCGGCCAATGCCGACGAATGGCGTCATCACCGCCGCCACCACGGCCACGGCGACGCCGTTGCCGCCGGCGTGCTCGGCCTTGCGGCAGGTGCCCTGATCGGCGGTGCCCTCGCCAGTCCGCAGCCCCGCTATTACGATCCGGCCTATGATGATGAATACTACCGGCCTGCCCCGGTGCGCCGTTATTACGTACAGCCGCGAGTAGCCTATGCCGAAAGCTATGCGGAGCCGTGGACCCGCGGCTGGTACGAATACTGCTCGGACCGCTACCGGAGCTTCAACGCGCGTACCGGCACGTTCACCGGCTATGACGGCGAACAGCATTTCTGCACCGCCAATTAGCGGAGGCAGTTTCTCGCCGGAAAAAAGCGCGGTCGCACAGGCCGCGCTTTTTTGTTTCCGGCAAGCGGGTTCAGATCAGGAAAGGATTACTCCGCCGCTCCTCACCAAAACGGCCGCCGGGACCATGGCCGCAGATGAAGCCGATGTCGTCGCCTAACGTCAAAAGCTTCTCCTTGATCGAGGCGATCAGCGCTGCGTGGTCGCCGCCCGGCAGGTCGGTGCGGCCGACCGAACCGCGAAACAGCACGTCGCCGACATGGGCGAACTTCGCCGCCCGGTTATAGTAGACGACGTGGCCGGGTGCGTGGCCCGGACAATGGAGCACCTCGAACACATGTGAGCCAAACGAAACGGTCTCGCCTTCGGCAAGGAACCGGTCGGGGACACAGTTGCGCACGGGATCGGTGATGCCATAGCGCTTTGCCTGGTTCTCGAGATTGGCGAGCAGCGGCCGGTCGGCGGCATGCGGGCCGATGATCTCGATACCGAGCGCCTCCTTCAGTTCCATGGCCCCGCCGGCGTGGTCGATATGGCCATGCGTAATCCAGATCGCGCCGGCAGTGATTGCATTGTCCTCGAGCGTCGCCAGCACCTTGTCGATGTCACCGCCCGGATCGACGACAACGCCTTGCCTGTCGTCCATGTCGAAGAGGATGGTGCAATTCTGCTGGAACGGCGTGACCGGCACGATGCCGGCGTTGAGCTGACCCATATTCGTCCTTTCACGCTGTCGGAGCCCGGCGCGTCCCCTCGAACACGTCAGGAAAGCCCTAACCTCGAATCAGGCCCTGATGTAGAGACACACGCGAACGGCGTCCACCGCTCCACAAACGAAATGGGCGGCCGAAGCCGCCCATTTGAAAACCTGAAACGTCGAAGCTTATTTCTTCATCGCGTTCATGACCGCACCGATGATGCCGGTCAGGATGGCGCCACCGCCGGCACCGCCAACGATATTTGAAATGTTCAACGCGCTGCCGGCCCCTGCCGCCGTGGCGGCTGCTGCCGGATCGACCGAGCCACCCAGCAGACTGTTGAGGATGGCCGCACCGCCGACGCCGCCGACAGCGCCGCCCAGGATTTTGGTAAGCTGCCCCATCGCCGCAGTCTTGATAGCCGCACCCACCGCCTGACCACCGATGATGCCCGTAATCACCTGAATAATGATCGGAAGAAGCGTGTTCATATCCATATTTCCAGTCCCTCCATAGCCGCCAGCCTCCCAGGCCGACGCTATCATGAGACGCCGAATTGAATGAAAGTCAAATGCGCAAACGCTTAAATAAAAGGGGCGGCCCGAAAACCGCCCCTACTTGATAAAAAACCTGTGACTTTCGTTATTCTGCTGCAATCGCGTGGTTGGGTTGAACCGCCGCAGAATAGTCGTTCATCAATGTCTTGGCGATATCGCCGACCTCGAATCGGTAGGGACCGATCTCCGAAACCGGCGTCACCTCGGCTGCCGTCCCGGTGAGGAAGCACTGCTGGAAGCCTTCAAGCTCTTCCGGCATGATGGCGCGCTCGATCACCTCCAAACCACGGTCCTTGGCAAGGCCGATGACCGTGCGGCGGGTGATGCCGTCGAGGAAGCAATCGGGTTTGGGCGTATGGATCTTGCCGTCCTTGACGAAGAAGATGTTGGCACCTGTCGCTTCCGCCACCTGGCCACGCCAGTCGAGCATCATGGCGTCGGCATAGCCCTTGGCCTCGGCGGCATGCTTGGACATGGTGCAGATCATGTAGAGGCCGGCCGCCTTTGATTTCGACGGTGCGGTGCGCGGGTCGGGGCGGCGCCATTCGGCCATGTCGAGGCGGATGCCCTTGAGCTTCTGCGCCGGGTCGAAATAGCTCGGCCACTGCCAGATGGCGATGGCGCAGTTGATCCGGCTGTTCTGTGCGGAAACGCCCATCTGTTCGCTGCCGCGCCACGCGATCGGCCGGACATAGGCGTCCTGGAAACCTTGCTTCTTCAACAGCGTGCGGCAGGCGTCGTCGATCTCGGCGACCGAGTAGGGTATCTTGAAGCCAAGCAGGCGCGCCGATTCATGCAGGCGTTCGGTGTGGTCGGTCAGCTTGAAAATTTCGCCGCCATAGGCGCGCTCGCCCTCGAATACCGCGCTGGCGTAGTGCAGCCCGTGAGTCAAGACGTGGATCTTGGCGTCGGCCCATTTGACGAATTCGCCGTTCATCCAGATAAAGCCGTCCAGTTGGTCGAAGGGAACGGATGCCATGGTAACCTCCCGCGGGCGGCAGCCCGCACATCATTGTGTCGTTGCGTGTTTCGTTGCGGCCGCTGCAGGCGGCCATTGTCTTAAAGCGTAGGCGGATATTTAAGGTCTGGCAAACTCAGGAAGTTCCGGAAAAAACGGCTTCGCTTGCCTTTTCGTTCGCAATCCGCCGAAAAGCTTGCCAAAAATTACCATCGCGCGGAAAATACGTCAATAGTGCTGACATAATTTCCTGCTTCACACGGAGAAAAGATGACGAGCCACGCAGCCGCAGAGCCGATCAGGACGGCGATCACCGACGAGGACGGCATCGATTTCGCCATCATCGAGTTGTTCTTCTTCGCCTATCGCGACTTTACCTCCGATCCGGACCAGATCCTGGCCGACTACGGTTTTGGCCGTGCCCATCACCGGGTGCTGCATTTCGTCAATCGCCGGCCCGGCCTGACGGTCGCCGAACTCCTCGACGTGCTCAAGATTACCAAGCAGAGCCTGGCGCGCGTGCTCAAGCAATTGATCGACACCGACCATATCGTGCAATTGCAGGGCCCTCGCGACCGCCGCCAGCGCGAGCTTTATCCGACGGCCAAGGGTCGTGCCCTGGCGCTGGCACTGGCGCGGCCACAGTCGCGCCGCATCCATGCTGCATTGGAAGATTCCGGAGCCACCGAACGCGCCGTTATCGAACGGTTCCTGGAAGCGATGGTCAATCCGGAACTAAGGGCGCAGATCGACATTGTGCCCGCAAAGATGTCAGGGAAAAGCCATGGAGACCATTGAGAGGGTTGATCATCCGACAGCACCGGAAGACGATGCGCCGCATCTGCTTGTGGTCGATGACGACACCCGTATCCGCAATCTTCTGAAACAGTATCTGACCGAAAACGGCTTTCGCGTTACCGTCGCCGGAAATTCCGGCGAGGCGCGGCGCAAGCTCGCCGGCCTCGACTTCGATCTGATCGTGCTCGACGTCATGATGCCGGGTGAAAGCGGCGTCGACCTCACCAAGGCGCTGCGGGCGGAGAAAAACGTTCCGATCCTGATGCTCACCGCACTGTCCGAAACCGACAGCCGGATCACCGGGCTCGAGGCCGGCGCCGACGACTATCTGCCAAAACCGTTCGACCCGCGCGAGCTGATCCTGCGTATCAACAATATCCTGCGCCGCGGCGGCCCCGCGACAACGCCCAAGGTCGAACAGCTGGTCTTTGGCCCCTATACGTTCCAGATCGCCAGGCGTGAGCTGAAGCGCGGCGGCGAGGCGCTCAAGCTGACCGACCGCGAGCAGGAGATCCTGGCGATCTTCGCTGCGCGTGCCGGCGAAACGATACCGCGGCATGAGCTTGTCGGCGACGAGTCCGAGGTCGGCGAGCGCACGATCGACGTCCAGATCAACCGGCTGCGCCGCAAGATCGAACGCGATCCGTCCAATCCGGTCTGGCTGCAGACCGTGCGCGGTATTGGGTATCGGCTCAGTATAGAATAGCCGTTTCTCTACCAAGCGTTTTCAATGGCTTACAGTGGAAACTTCAAACCAAACAGTTTGGTTTGACAGTTTTTGTTCCTGCTCCGTGCTCGGCGATAGAATTCATCGCCTCATGCGCCAGGCGTATCTGATCGACGGCCTCAGTGTAGCGAACGATCTCATCAAGCCTTTTGTGACCAGTGATCGCCTTGATCTGGTGCGGTGTGCAGCCGGCTTGGGCGAGGCGTCGGCTGCATGCCTTCCTTAGACCGTGCGGTGAAAGCCCCATGGCGCCGGTTGCAAGATCCTCGCGCAGTCCAGCCTCGCGGACACAGACCCGGAACCAGTTGGTGAAAGACTCGGGCTGGAACGGCTTTTCGTATTGCGTCAGGAGATAGGTGAGATTGTCCTGAGGTCTGCCATCTAGGCTGCCTTTAAGATATGGATGAAGCGGGATCGAGACGGCCGTGCCTGTCTTCTGCTGTCTAATTGACAGCACGCCGTTCCTGACGTGCTGCCGGCCCATGCCGATCACATCCGAACGCCGCTGGCCAGTGAACAGCAGGAGATCTAGGGCAAGCCGAGCACGGGTGCCCTCAGCGTGCGCCGCATAGAAGGCGACAATGTCCTCCTCCTCCCAAGTGATGAATCCGCCCGACTTGATTTTCATGGGCCGTATCCGAATCGTCGGATCGTCCTTTCGCATCCCCATGTCGATGGCGCGCCCCATCAGGAGCTTGATCATCTTCAGCAGTTCGTTGGCCGCGCCAGGGTGTTCAGCCTTCTTGTCCCTCATCTTGAGGACGTGCTTGCGCTCGAGCTTGACGATCGAGCCAGTGCCATAGTCACGACGCAGGCGTTCGAGCGCGTTGCGATATGTCTTCTGGCTCGCTTTTGCTAAATTTCTGAAATCTGCGCTGTCGTAGTAGGAGAGGATCAGCGCCGCAATTGTGCCGGGCTGGGTTCGATTAGCTCCTATCATGGTTGTTGGCGCCGCCCTGCCGGCTTCCCACGAATTCAGTGCCGCGCTGTAGGCGTCCATGAACTCGGTCGAGTATGGAAGACCTGGCAACGCGGTGTTCGTGTGTCGGAAATAGTGACGTGGCCGCCCGGTTCGATCAATGAAGGCTTTGACGTGCTTCGGCAACTTACGATTCATTGAACGAGCCGATCCCATTCGTTGTCGCAATCCTCAGATTCGGAAATCCCGCTCAACCGGTCAAGCGCCTTGTCGAGCGCGCGGACATCCCAGCGTTTGACGCCTGGGAGCGGCAACGGCTGCGGCATGATGCCGGCACGCACCAGCTTGTCGAAATAACCGACGCTAGCACCCACGAAGCTGGCAGCTTCGGGACGACCAAAGACGCGGCGGTCCGATGGCGGCAAGGCGTGGATAAGCCCGCAGGTGATCATCGTCATGGCAGAGTTCTCCCTCTACCAAGCGATATAGCGCTAATAGCCGGCCAGGAGCGACAGTTCGAAAAAGAAATTGGGACCGAAGAAGGCCGAGCGACGAGTAGACTTGTGAGAGAGGATTGAACTCTGGACAGATCAAGCAAAATCAATGGCTTACTTTGCCTTTTGCAACATTGTGACGGGCGGCAATTTGAGGCTACAAAAGCCGAACTGACGGCGGGCATGGAGGCTAGTCCGGGTCGCAGCGCCCGCATTTCGTCCAGCAGTTGCTCGACTGTTCTTACCTCAGCGATATAGGCATATTCTCAAGGGATGCCTCGTGAAGTTCCAGGCGCGCAGGAGCACGCATCCGAGGCAACGATGACCTCTAGCCCACATCAGCTGCATGGCGAGCACTCGTTTCGACAACCGAGTTGGTGGCGGACCCCGGCCTCAGCCGATCGGCCTTCAGCACGTGCAGGATCTCTTCCAGTTGCGATCCGTAGAGGCATTGACCTTGGAACGCTTGACAGTGAACTCATGTCCAATCGGAACAAGCCCCCTCGTGGAACTCCGCACCCCAACTCCCTCGACCATAGCGCCTAACTAGCGCCTTCAGCGCGGCACAAGTGATTATGGGTATACCGTCATACCTGTCGCAGCTGCGGCATCCATCAATCCGGCCGAGAAAGGGCGACCATTGAGATAAATGTCACAGCGATGAATATCTTCCAATCTGATCGTCCACCCCTCCTGCGCTTTTTTACAATTGAGACCTCGGGATTTCGCCACGGCGACCAAGTCAATAGAAATAGCTCTCTCTTGCTTTTTTCCTGTCACAAAGTTATCAAGGAGATATTCCTTAATGTCTTTAAATTGAATATCGTAGTTTTTCATAAGATTTTGATCATTTACGAAGGAATAAACTTCATCTTCACTTGCAATGCCACGATGGGTGAGACGCCAAAGCAATTGAGCGACATGCTTTATATCTTGGCTGTGTATGGTTGGTCGCACACAATAAAAAGTGCAATTATTATAACTATAACCTATTGTTACCCCAAAATGGCTCAATCTTATAAATTCTTCGAAAGTCAATCTGCTTCCATCAGTCCTAAAGAACACACGTTCGTCGATGGCGCAATTGTCATACCGGTCATCGAAATATAGCTCACCTCCAATGACCGTTGTAATTCTCTGGCATGTCTGCATATGAGGAGGAAGCTCTCCATCAAGCACGGAATTAAGCAGTTCTCGAGAGCTCCCATTTTCAAATTCAATGATAGCTTCAGGAATTACTGCGTAAAATTCGCCGGAATCGACAAGATTTCCGATTCTAAAATAGAAACTATTTTTAGACCAAAGTCCCGCCGTAATTACCATGCTAAGAAAAGATGGACTACTTGCTATTCGCCGAGAGTTATCTGTAGAGTATGTATAATGGTCAATAATATACCGTAGTTCTTTGTGTGGCTCTAGGGCGCTACTCTTTATAAAAAGTTCACTTAATTGTTCAGCGCTCGGAAAAGAAGAAAGGACCGATGCAATGGACGCCTTCATGTTACGCCTGAGCAAATGTTCCACGATCTCTGACCAGGGAGACTCGTCCATAAAAGGCGCGTTTCCAGCTCTTTGTTCAAGGTCTTTACGAACACTCCCAAATGTCTCTGTATAGATGTATCGAGAGGTAGGAAGTGGCGGCAGGTCAACTAACTTTAGAAAAACAAACTCGCGGAAGAGTGAATCAGCCTCTTCGTCTGTCTTAGGTCCGTCGATCACGCGTAGAAGCAGTCGCCAGCCGAGTTCATAGTCACTCCATTCCAAAACGTCTCCGCACGTCGTGCGGGTGGCCTCAAGGTAATCGGATCCTTGTTGAGCGGTTAGCCGCAAATCGATAAAGTCACGGTATCTTCCCTGATCTAGCAACTGGCGCTCCGATAGTAGTCTCGCCTTTATGGCAGACCCAACCGGTTGGACGTCCACAAGGCGGCTGGAGGCGAACTTGCAGAATGGAACGCCGTCGCTTGTTTCGACTAGCCAGTCCGCTCCACGGCCAATGAGCTCCACAACGGCATCGACATTCTTCGCTTGAACTGCTTGGAGGAGCAGGGTCGAGCCACCAAATTTGTCGAACACGGCTTCAGGGTGGGCCTGCAGAAACAGCGAGAGCTGTGCGTTGTCTCCATTTGCAATAGATACTGCAGGGTCTACGGGCGAAGCGCTGGCAACGCTTGCCGCGACGACTCCTAACAGGACGGCCCTGACCACGAGCAGAATGCTCTCTAGCGGTGTAGTTCGCATGCGCTCCTCTAGTGTCGAAGGACGCTCAGGGGCACAAACGTCTGCAGTTTTCCGTCCGACGGGGCCCAAGTGTCGGAAATGAATCGGATGTAGGAGGCGACGGGCAATTGATTCAGTTTGCTTTTTTTCACAAAGAGGAACAGCCGCGCCACATAGGGATTCTCGACCTGCAAAAGCGTGTGCACGTTGAGGGCGATATCAGCGTCACCGGGTGCTACTTTGATTTCTAGCACGTGGAGTGGGTCGCGGTGCTCTCTTTCGGCCAGCGCGGACCAAATGCCCGGGTCCACTCCATCGTCTGGCTTGGCGCTATCTGCGATGACCTGAGTAGCGACCACTCCATCGTCTGAGACCGAATAGTTAGAAACGAAGTCCCTCAACGCGACTACAAAGATCCCGCCGCCGGATTCACCTATCAGGTCCTTCTTTTGCACATAGGTCCGATCAGCGGCGGAGAATACATCTAAATATTGTGTCGGAACTAGTTTCTTACAGCCTTCATTCCCTGGCCAAGTCTGGCTGCACCAATCCTGAATGAAGCGTGGTAGCCAGGCAGCATCTCCTTCTGCGTAAGTTCTAAAGGCAAGGCAGTTTAGGCCGGGATCGATGTCGCAATACCGACGGTGATCCGCCGCCCGCTGCTGGGAAGCGTGGGGGGGTCCGCGCGCGCCGCTGCTTGCAAATGCGCCAAGGAAAAGTGACGGTAGCGATACTTCGACTGCCGGCTGCACTTGTTCCGAAAGGCCCGCACATCGAATTCGATGGTCATCGCCCGGCGAGCCGACACAATTGGCAGGATCGTCGTTTAGCCACCCATCAGCAAGCTTTTTGATCCAGCTTCGTTTGTCTCCCGAGATGCATCGACACTGGAGGACTGCTGGCTTGACAACAAACTTCTCGTTTGGGCCTTTGTTGTCCACGGAGGGAGCGTCTTGAGATATGAAATCCGACAGCGCCATCGCCAACTCCCCTGGAGACCATGGTCCGCCAGACCTCGTTCGCGTTAGGAGCACAAGTCCGTCATAACCGAACAGCTGCCCGGCAATCGACGCCGACGGCTCACTAGCGTTTAGGCAGGCAGCGAGAGCAGGATCAGACCTAATATTGTCCTCTGTAAATGCAGCGATGAGAATATCAGGCTCATTGTTTAGCGCCTCGTCCAGAGTTGCCGGATTTGAAGCTTGCTTGCACCAATTTGAGAGGACGGCCATTTCGCTGCCCGCGGGGCTGTCCACAATGACGATCGATGACCGTGCAAGATTTGGATCCTTTCCAGGCAGTTCCGTCGCCAACCAGGACGGAGCCGAAACCGTAATAGATCGGAGGAGAAGCATCTTCTCGAGAGCCTGTTTCTGTTGGTCCTCCTTTTCTTTGGCATCAGCTTGCTTCCGTTCCTCCTTCTGGTCCGAATGCGGCAATGCGAATGGGATGCCGGTTTTCGGGTCTCGCAGTTGCGTAAGTGGAGGAAAAGGCCAAAACGCCTTTGGTATCTTAGGTGCATTGGGCTCAGGCTGGGTGGGGTTATCCGGATTGGGGCTGAAACCCGAAGGGGTATCAGGCCGCAACAATTCGACGATGCGCTCTACGGCCTCTACCTGGTCTCGCATCGGCAACTTTTCAGAAAGAAAGGAGGGGCCGGCACCGGCGAGCATAAGAAAAATCGGCACGCCATCACTTGGATTTACAAGCGGCCCTGCGGACGCAAAAAACTGGGCGATCGGCCCAGCGACGTCCAGTGGCAAGCTCATGAGCTGGTGGACAACGTCATCACTGCTTGAAAACTTGCCCCCATCATAGGTGATGGAAGCCAGGTTGGTAGCCAAAGAGCGGATGTCGACCGTCTTGCCCAGAGGGAGACCCAAATCAACGAAGCGTCTCTTGTCCGGATCAACCAGGACCGTCCGGCCCCCCGCAGTGAATAGCAGTATTTGGGAATATGAAGATAGCGTCACGCGATCTTGTATAGCCAGTTGCACTATATCGGCAGGGACTGCGGCGCCAGCCTGGAGTAACATCAGGCTTAGCGTCTTTTGGTCGGCGCTGATGCCGAATCCCGTCGGGACTACTTTGTCAGAACTCGCGCTGCTCCAGCTGCCATCGCTTGAAAAGGCTCCCGCTGGGCCAACATTCCCGGCCCAGCCATTGATGCCTTCACCGTCTCCGGTGCCGCCATTGAATCCGCCTCCGCCATTCCCGGTATTAAAGCCGCCGCCACCGCTCCCGCCATTGACGCCGCCGCCAGTGGAAAGCTGTTGGGGCAGTGTGGGCACAACCCATATGATCATAAGAATTGCCGCGAGCGCTGTTATAGATCGAAGCTTCATAGATGCCTGCCCATTTAACTCGGTCCCGGCGATTTAGCGAGACCTGCTGCCTAAGGCGACTGTGGCGGTGCAAGGACGACGTTCCCGTTGACTATTGAGACAGTCCAGTCGGGAAGCTTGTGCCCGATACCCCCGTTGGGATTTCCCGCGAGACCGGCTCCGAACCCGCTCGCGGTGAACGACGTCGACTGTGCACGTAACAACTCCGCTGCCGATCGGACCACGGTGCCCTGACCATCGTGTATGGGCTCGAATAGGGATATATTGAAGTGTTCAGGATCGACGTTAGCTAGGATCGATGCCTGCACGACGTCACCAAAAAGCATCTCCTGATGACTTCCGCTGAGTTTAATCAATTTCTCCCGGTCGCCATTGGTCTGCGATACAAAAAGCGGGCCATCCGACATGACGCTTCCAACAATCACATTCGACCCCAAGCACCTTACCTCGGCAGAACTGTCTGCTATGCAGGCTTGGGTGCCGCTCTCAAATATTTGGTCTTTGCAAAATTTCACGCCATTGACCTCAATGGCCTTGCGGCAATTGCCCCCTTGTTTTTTTTGGGTGTCGTCAGGCTGATTGTCATCTCGTGCCTCCGGCGGAAGCTGCGTTTTGGCACTTGCTCCATTGCCACCGTTGTCAGGCTTATCCGCATCAGCCTTGTCTTTGTCGGCCTTGTCTTTGTCGGCCTTGTTCTTGTCAGCCTTGTTCTTGTCAGCCTTTTCCTTGTCAGCCTTGTCCTTGTCAGCCTTTTCCTTGTCAGCTTTCTCCTTGTCAGCCTTCGCCTTGTCCGCCTTGTCCGCCTTGTCCTTGTCAGCCGGTTGCTCTTCTTTTGCTTGAAGGTCCTTGTTGTCCTTCGGATCACATTTATTGACGCAGGCGGTCACACCTTTTACGCTTGAATTGAAGCCGTCGACCATCGCGTATGCACCGCCGACCATTGCAGTGACCCCGCCAACGACCAGGCGCGGATTCTTTGTTACGCTACCTCCGTAAACCGCTGCAGCACCGACCACGATGCCGGTTCCCCCTACAACAGTCTTTCCTAAGCCTGGAACAGCCTCGCGAGGGCATGTCGCCAAGCAATTGGCCTTGGTTTGCAGGGCGGAATCGGCGGCGGGAGCCCTCGCATCGTTGTCCTTATCCCGGATGGAGAAAGTGTCCAGGAATTCCCCACCAAAAGACGGCTCCGCATCTGTCCTTCCGCTACCCTCGCCTGGAACAGTCAATTGTTCAAGGAACTTGATCTCTCCGCCACCCTTGGCTTTCTCGCAAAGCACGCATCCACCGGTCTTTGCGAGCGAGTCCATCCCAGGGTCGGCCGCCTTGCGGCCGGCGCCATCGACAGATCCTTTGAGGCTTTCCGTGAAGGCCAGGCTTACCGGAAACCCTCCTAGCGGGGAGGACGAGGAGACAATGGGCACCTTCCGGTCGGCAATCGAGGTGAACACAAAATCATTCGGTGATGGCCCAAGATTATTCCCCTGGCTCGAATTCGTCACGCCGGGGATCAGCTTTAGCAGCGGTTGGCTGCCGGACAACGTGTCGAGCCGCACCGGCATAAAAACTTCAAACGACAATGCTCGAGGATTTCCTGCCGATACCTCACGGGCGTATTCAGGGAAACTGGAAAAGCCGTCAGTCCTTTTAGCGCCGGGCAAATCCTCGATGCGACCAAGTCCAAGCTCGGCTGCCGCCCCAGGGTAAAGGGCCTCCAGCGAAATGGTCGCCAGGCTGGAAATCTCCCCCGACTTGCCCCCAAAAGCTCCGGCGTTCGTCGAAGCCTCCGCCAGCAAGGAGATCGTTGGCGCGACGAGCGTGAGATCGAAACCACTCCGGGCTCCGTCCCGATAGATCATTTGCTGGATTGTATTAGATTCGAACCCCATTCCTGCCAATTCGAGAGCCTTCGCAGTCGCCTCCACAGAGAGAGCTAGACGACCCAGCTGCCAAGCACCTGCAGCCCCGTCGCATAACTTGGCGCGCGTGCCCTCAATTGCGCAACTCAGTGGATCGCGTGATGAAATCAAGTCGGCGAATGATTTGGCGTCTCCCCCAAAAGAGGCAGAAGGGATCTCCATCAACAAACAAGCTGCCAAAACAATTGATTTTGTGATGGAAAGGAACCGAGCCCACCGGTGGGAGTTCAACTTGGTCATGACCTCACTCCCACAACAATATCTCAAAATACTACGCCTTGGAGTGGCCTTCGGCAAGCAGCTACAGGTTTGCGCACGGCAGTTCTCGCTAACGCCTCCTAAGATCGTTATCGCTTCGATCGTCGCCACCCCGCCGAACGGGCATCTGCTTCTGAGCAAAACCACCGATTCGCCTTTTGATTCCGAAATCCTGGTTGCGGAATTTCTGCCCTGGCAGGTGATAGATGCGCTCGCCTTCGGCTGAAATATTGCCTTTGATCTTCCAGGCGGTGTTGCCCATTGCGAACAGTGGCGCGCTCGTCGACTGCGGGTTGTCGCGGTGCTCAGCCCGCCACTCCCACGGCATCAGGAACGATTCCAACCAGATTCCACGCCTGGCAGCCTTGGCCGTCGCCCCCTGCATAGGCGGCGCTGCTGTATTTCGGCCAGTCAAGGGAGTTTCCGTTCTCGACCAACCAGCCGGCGATGTTGACACCGTCTGACCGAGCGCAGTTGCCGACGTATCGGCCATATCGATCCCAACAGACGAATTCGCAGTGGGCTGGGCGTGAATCCGAGAGAAACTCTTCAAGGGCGGCAGCGGCCTTCGCGCCGCACTGATATCGCCAGCCCTTCGCATCTTCGCATTCTTGAGCAGACTCGGGCGCATCGATGCCGTTGAAGCGGATCCGCTGGGCCGTGAATTTCGATCGTGTCGCCGTCGGGTCACCGATGCAATGCCGACAATCGGATCCGCACCAAACATCGAGCCGAGCAACGGCGTCAAGGGTGCTGCGGGCCTACCGCCGGAAACGAAATGACCTGCGATCCCCAGCGTCGTTACGAGCGTCAATAGTATCTGCGGCTGTCGAAAGACCGACGGCATGGCACTTCGTCTTAAACGCATAAGGTATCCCCCGACACAGTCGGGAGAGATCATGCCGTCATTTGGCTCGGTTCTCGAATCGCGAACCCACTACGCTGCAATACTGCCGCGTAGCGGATTTGATTCTATTTCGACGGAGGCCCTTCTAGATGTCTGTGGCTTGCAAGCGTTGCATGGTCTGTGTCAGCAACGCGTCAAACTGCTGTCGGGGCCATCGCGTGCTAACAAACATGCGCGCAAGCTAATGTAGGTGCAGTATCATCTACAGAATTAGTTTTGGCAACGGCCGTCGGCGCTTGCTTACATTCTTGCACTAAGCGATGTTGCCCCTGGGCAAAGCAATAAGTGGGGGATGGAAACTGTGAAGCGATTCGTTTTGTTGATGTCAATGTTCGCTGGCGTGGCTGGATGTGCCACGCCTCCTGACAAGATCGCAGGAGTTCCGAATGCCGGCCCCTGCACGCAGGCGGACCGAGAGCGTTTGGCCGTCATATCAAATCAGCAAAACAAAGCTGCGACAGGCGACGCCTTGGGGGTATTTCTCATAGGAGTGCCCGTCTCCTCCATGTCAGGAGGCGACCACGAAACCGAGATTGCAATACTCAAGGGGCGCTGTGGCGCGCCAAAAATCTAGGCTCAGGACGGATCCTGTGAAGAGGCTGAAAGGTGGTTCGCCGACCAACGTCGCGATGGCGCGGTTCTCGACGTGAAATAGAGGACGAGACTCCGTCTCAACTGCCGACGAACGGACGGCCCGGGCCATGCCTTCTCTGGTGCACACCGGCACCCATCATGCGCAAACGCTGAGGTGATCGCAACCTCGTCGCCAATGTTTGTATCCTCCGCCTTTTGAGGACTCTGGTGCTGCCCGGCCAGTTTTAACTGACAGCTGTTATGCCAAGCGGGTTGCTTAGCGATCGCGGATACGCTCGTCCGCATTGGCAGCCACCGCCGCCGCGCGATTTCGCTTTTCGCGGAGGTCGAAGCATCCTTTAGCCGTTTTTCTGCCGAAGACGGGCGCGACGCCTGATCGGCCCGTCCCCGCCAGTGGCGCGGGCTTTTGGTAAGCGCATCGAACCGCCTGACTCTTGGTTGGCGCAGTTTGATCGCAGGCCTGAACAACCGCCCCAGACAGCACTTGTTTCGGAACCGATTCGATCCAGTCATATTGACTGAAATCGCAGTGTTTGGAGTGCGGGTGCATGCTTGCCGAGCCTGCCGTTGGCCGGCTGTCCTTCATTCAATTCCAAATGCCCACGCTGGTGGAGAAGCCGCCCAAGGGCGGCGGATGGATTCATGAGATCAAATACGATGGCTATCGCACACAGTTGGTCATTCAGCCGGGTGCGGTGCAGGCTTTCACGCGAAACGGCTTCGACTGGACCGACAGATACAGCCCAATCGTCCGGGCTGCGGCTGAACTGAAAGCAAAGCGGGCAATCATCGACGGCGAAGCAACAGTGTTCGGCACCACAGGGCATCCGGATTTCCAGGCGCTGCGCCGGGAACTTGGAAAGGCCGAGTCGACAAAACTGGTTTTCCACGCATTCGACCTCCTTCACCTCGACGGCAAGGATCTTCGGCAGCTTCCGCTCCTCGAGCGCAAGAAAGCCTTGCAACGTCTCTTGAAGACCGCGTCCCCGGCGCTCGTGTATGGCGATCATCTGGAAGGCGACGGCCCGACTGTGTTTGAGCACGCTTGCGAAATGGGCCTTGAGGGGATTGTTTCGAAGCGTGCAGATTCCCGTTATTGCTCCGGCCGGCAGGACAGTTGGCTCAAGCTCAAATGCATCAAGAGCGACAATTTTGCGATTGTGGCCTTTGTCGAAAAGCTTGGTGCAAGACCGCGGAGGATCGCCTCGCTTTATCTCGGCCGCAGAGATGGCAATCGCGTCCACTACGCCGGCAAGGCGCAGAGCGGCTTTAGCCTTACCGATGCACGCGAAGTCCGCGAGCGCTTGGACCCGCTAATCGTCGACAAATCTCCGCTCGACGAGCCGATCGACAAGCCCAAAGCGACGTGGGTGCAGCCGACCGTTGAGGCCGAAATCCAGTATAGCGGCACCACCGATGACGCGCTGCTGCGCGAAGCGGTGTTCAAGGGCCTGCGCGACGATCTGAGCCCGCCGGCCGGTGCGTCTTTGGTCCGCAAGACGCCTGCCGTCCAATGAAAGTTCCGGCGTCCCGCGCGAGAACATTCTACAACTGCTGCCGACGCCATGGTGCCGTCGACAGAGGAGCTGATCCGATATTGGAAGAAGCTGGCGAAAAAGGCGCTCGTCCATCTCGGCCGGCGGCCGCTCAAGCTGGTTCGCCACTCTCACGGGGTCACCTTCTATCACAAAGGCAAATTGCCCGAAATTCCGAAGGCCGTGCACCAACTCGGAGTCCAGAAACGCGAAGGCGTGAGGCTGTGGGTCGATGATCTCGTGGGCCTTCATGGCTGGTTCAAATGGGCGCAGTGGAACTGCACCCCTGGAACGCCACAGTCCATGATATCGAGCATCCCGACCGCGTCGTCATCGATCTGGACCCTGGTCGTGGTGTCGAATGGGAAACGGTCGTCGAGACGGCGCTGACGCTCCGGGACATGCTGCACTCAGAAGGTCTCGATAGCTGGCCGAAGGTGACGGGCGGCAAAGGCGTGCATGTGATGGCGCCGCTGAAAGCTGTGATCACCCACGACGCCGCTCGACAGTATGCCCGCAGGCTGGCGCAGCAACTGGTCAGCAAGCACCCCGATCGCTATCTCATCTCGGCCGCGCCTTCCGCCCGCTCTGGGCGCATCTTCCTCGATTATCTCCGCAATGGGCGCGGGAACACGGCAGTCGGTGCCTATTCGCCACGGGCTCGTCTAGGCTTTCCGATAGCTGCTCCGGTCATCTGGAGACAGATCGAAGAGGGAATACTGCCGGACGCATTTACGCTGCAAAGCCCATTTCGACCGCTAAAGGGTTGACCAAGCCGTCCACTCGCAGCCCTAAACCTTAGCGCCTCCGAGGTCAGCTCGCTTCCTTCGGGTCGGGCGCTCTTCCTCCACTTATGAAGGAGCCACCATTCGCCTGCAGCTGGGCAGCGCTGGGCAGAACGGGTCTGGGGCGGCGAACTAAGGGTATTTGCTGCCTGCAAGCTGCCTGGCACGGCCTTCGGCAGTGGTTGCTTTACGAGTTAGCGGGCCACATAATATACTTTCCGCACCCGTATACCGATTGATTATAGCATGCAGGACTTATTTGGAGTGTCAGGGATGCAAACTTCTCCTTTGTAACCTGTCCATCCATCATACGGAACGTTCGACTGATTGACGCATGCCGTTGCGGTGATGGCAATGACAATGGCTACGCGGATCATGTGTGCTCCCCCAAGGCCACGCCAACGAATCATGATTTGTCGCAGCTGCCGAGGCGGGTCTGTGAAATACACATGATCGCCCTTCCTTCCCCGGAACAAATCGTGATCAGTCTCATTGTGCTAGTCATCAAGGGAGATGAACTGTGATTGACCGCAACAAGCCAAAAAAACCGAGTCATGGGCAAACGTCGAAAAAGACCCGGAAGATTGGGTCAGCGGAGATGATCCAATGACCCCCGCCCAAGCTTCGTATTTGAAAACTCTGGCCGAACAGGCCGATGACCCTGATGCTTACGCTGACGGCCTCAGCAAGGCGGAAGCTTCTAACCGCATCGATGCACTCCGGGAGAAGTTAGGCATGTAATGCCCGTTGGCGGCTTTTCACCTCCAGGAGCAGCTCGCTTCGGCTTCGGGCAGTCTTCCCGCTGGCTCCAGCCGGCGGAGCTTTCGCTTTAGCGCTCTAGCAGCGCATTGCAAATGAGCGAAACCAACCTGTCGCGCGCTCGCTTGTGGACCGCACCTCTCGGTCACCATGCAAGGAAGTCATCAAGGCTCATCCAGTCAACGGGATTTGTGGTGTCACCTGCCTCCCTGAACTCGACGTAGAGGTGCAACTCGTCGGGGACGAAGACGACCCTCCACGATCCATCGACGTCGGCGGCAAGGCAATGGGCAAGGACTGTCATTTTAATGATCCCTCCTCACGCCCAGCTTTGCCGATCTGCGAGCGCAAATTCCATCGCCAGATATGGGTATTGACTTCCACGTCCGCGATGTCCGCCCCGAAAGGTAACGGAGCGGGGACATAGCGATAAGGACGGTTCTCGCTATCTCGCCGACCGCAACGGGTTGCGGTTTGAGCATTAAGGCCGCGCCTTGCCAGAGCGGAAATGCGCCGGCAGCGGGAAGCGCAGAGGGGGAAGGCGGTTAGAGAAGCCGCTATTTTTGATGTTTCAGCACATTTCCCAAGATATCTCCAATGGATTCATCAGTAGAAACTGGTTCTTCCCGGATAACGTTACGGTGCACTTCCGGACCGTATCGAGACAACGCGTTTGCTAACGAGTTGGCTTGTGACGAACGTTCGACATCCATGCGTCGGATTATGTGCCGCTGCTGGCGAAATTCACCACGGATGGAGTTTAGGTCAGACATGATTGAGCCCAGGGCTTCCAACACGGTTTCATTCAGTTCCGCCTGGTCTTTTTCCTTTTGTGGCTTTGCCGGTTTCAGGTTGATCTTGCTGTAAGATTCACTGAAATCTGGCCACCATTTTTCAAACGCAGTTGTAACCTTTTCGTCTGTTAGTGCCCGGTTACAACCTTGGTTAATATCCTGCACCACCCGGAGCATTTCTTCCTTCTCAACTTTTGCATGCTGGAATTGGCGGAGTGGGCTGCTGGGGATGTTGACCTCGGCCATGCCGCAGAGCAGCGGAATCACGTGGCCGTGAACCAAACTTTTCGACAGCGCACCTGCCTCAAAATTGACCCACGGCGATTGGGCGTTCTCACTAGTAAGGACGAGCAATCCGAAGTTGGTCGACTCGAGATTTTGTCCAATAATATCAAGTCCGCGTGCGCCTTTCGCTATATCCTGCGAAGAAACAAATAGCTCAGCCTCCTGGATAACGTTGGGCAACCAATCGCGCAGGAGTTCGGCAATCTGGCGCGATGTTGATCCCGACCAGCTCACAAAGATCTTCATTAAAGCCTCCCGTCTAAAATAGATGGAAGTAGATCAGGTTAGATGGCAGTCGGCAAGAAGACTGGCGGGCGCTCAAAGGCACGCCGAACAAGGCCACTGCGCGACGTGAGCGCGAGATCGCCAAGGGTTGGCGCGACCCCGCTCGAATACATGCTCAAGGTCATGCGCAACACCAAGGCTGATCCCTCAAGGCGCGACGACATGGCTAAGGCAGCGCGCCGCGATATGGCGAGGGCATGATCAGCGGTCTCAAGAAGATGACGACCTTTGTGCCTACGTCGATCATCAGCCTCGAATGAAATTTAGCACGAGCGTCGCCGAACGGCCTGGGGGCACGGTCGATTTGATGATCATCCCGACCGGACTACAGGGATGGCAGTTGGCTGATGATGCGTGCAGCGGAAGCGAACTGTCGACGATCGGGTTCTGACTTTTCGCAAAACAACCTTACTTTTGGCTGTAGAGATAAGTCATAGATTACTTATTATTTACATGATGCACCAGTCCACTCTTTGCAAAAGGGCTCTACGCGACCCTACCTATAAGGGGTCATTAAGTTTGTAACAGACGTATGATTTATTGAAGAGTTTCGGCATATAAATTCTCTCCTTGAGGGCACGTAGCTTAAATTCATCGTGCCACTCCCTAGCCATCTTGAAACTCATGTCAGCTATGGCTCGTTCGCTAACTCTGTCAGGTTCTTCATCCATGTAGCATGCTCCTATTGGCAACGTTACTATATGTGAACGGAGTCGGCAGATTCTGTAATTGACCCGCATCCGAAAAATGTTAATGTCCATCTGTGATGCCAATATCATCACCTCCAGAACTATGAACTTAAAAGGGCCCAGGACTGCCAGCTTCCTGGGCCCTTGCCATTTTGCAAAGCGCGGAAAAACGACGCGTCCTCAGGGAAGCGCACTGGTGGGCGGAGCGCCAGGTTGCTGAATTTGTCGATAGCGAACCCCGCGCTCTCTGACAAGTTCCCCTATAGCGCTAAGCAGATGAGGGCTCTGAGACCATGATGCCCATAGAACAGCGCTCCGCTCGCCTGGCCCTGTTGATTGACGCCGACAACGTCCCGGGAAAGATGATCGGCCATGTCATCACAGAGATGGAAAAATACGGCCAGTTGGTGGTGAGGCGAGCCTATGGCGATTTCACCGGACCACAAGGCGCGTTGGTCCGGCACGCAATCGTGCCGCGGCATCTTGCGATTTCCGGCAGGGGCGAGAATGCCGCTGACATCGCGCTAGTCATCGATACGATGATCTTTTGCACGGTGGCGCGCTCGGCGGATTTTGTATCGTGTCGAGCGACAGCGATTTCGCCAATCTGGCGATCCGCATTCGGGAGCAGCATCTTGAATGTTATGTTTTCGGCGGTGAAAGCGCGCCCGAACGGCTAAAGCGAGCGTGCAGCCGCTTCGTTTACCTGGAGAACCTGAGGTTCGATCCGTTGCATGGAGCTCATCACCCCAAAACGAAGCCGCTACGCCCGCTCGGCGATGCCCAAATCATCGTGAAAAGCGCTATCGCCAACCTTGTCGATCATCCCGCAGACTGGGTGCCGGTTTGCCCTTCTCGAACGTGAACTTCAGAGCCGGACCACCGATTTCGATACGCGAACTTACGGACATGTTCCGTTGAGAGATCTGCTCGTTGCACTCAAACGTCCGTTTGTCGTCGATGCCCCCAGTCATTCTGCTGCACGCGTCAGAATGCTAGCGGCGAAGTCTGGCCGAAAATCGCCGCCCCGAACGGGTGACCTAGTGAACCCTAGCCATGCACCGGGGCTCACACCGCGTGCGCCTGAGCCCACCTCCGGCACACCGCGAGCGACTAAATAATCCTTCGGCTAGATCTCCATTGGCAGACGCCGGGTGAAGTTCTGGTCACGATGAGCGACACGTTCGCAGGCGACCTCACTGGGCAGCTCGGGCACCGGATGCTGCACTGGACCGCTGCGCTCTACGGTGCCCTCTGACGACCACCCCTGACAGCGTGGTGAATGAATTCGGCGCACTGCGACTCGATGCAGTCTTGCGACACCTCCCTGACCCTCCAAGACATCGGATGATTCAGGGACTTCCGCCGATATTCCAAGAAGATGCGCGGTGAATGAACGGTCATCGAGAAGGAGATCACACCGGTGATCCATCGGGCACAGAACGCACCATCCAAGACTTCGAGTCAAAAAAGCGGGCGAAGAAAATGCTTCAGGCCCGGATCTGTATCTATCCCCGGATAAGCATCCGGCCCGTGCGATTTCTTCTATTTAGGTGTGCTCTATCAGCGTCTTACGGGGACCGCATGGCTTCGAATTGGGGAGGACAGGAAATAGGTTCCTTGCGGTATCGGGGCTTGTAGCGCCCGAGCATCTTACCTTCGGTCCCGACAGCGCAGCTTGCCACTGCATAGCTTGGCTCTTAGATCCCGCGTAAGGTCTGATAAGTTGGATTTCGAAGAATTCTGTCAACTTAAGGTAAACTTAATGTAATGCGTTCTCTTACAGGCCTAAAGAGGAAGCACGTTTTTGGTTGACAGAATTGGATGCGGATCGTCGATGATTGGCGGCTAAGTTGACATTGTCAACTTAGATATCAGGTGGTCTCTGCGCGAAGGACCTCGATGACCATCGACGAGTTCTCAGAAGTGCGCGCTAGGCTCAAGGAAATCGAGGATCAATACCCTCTTGTGTTAGTCGAGGTCGATCCCGGCCTTCAGGCCGCAGGAGGCGGGCACCCGGTTATCCCTTCTCAGTGTTTTCGAGCCTCTGAGCAACGGTGCCGGAAGAGATTGCGGTGTAGCGTGGTGATTGATCAGTTCGCCCGGCCACGGTGCAACACTTGCCCTATCCGACTCTGATCCTGAAACCCATGCTCCGTCAAATGCAGGTCACACTCGTATAGATCCCAAATTGCGCTCAGGCCACTCGTGCAGAACGGCTGGGCTGGCTCCGGCCCTCCCACACAAAGCGGTGCATTGGCGGGATATTTGTCTGGCGCAACAAGAGGCATCCCTATGCGCTGACCACGGCGATCCTAGGACTTCCATCCATCTGTGGGGTTCATCCGGAGTCAGAAATAAAGTCGATCGGTTCCTAGGGACCCGGTTGCGCGTCATCAGCTTCCTCTCATGACACCCGATTGCCGTAGTAGTGCACTCGCTGACGTGCGCCTACTTCGCCGACCTCGCTGGATTAGCGGGACTGACCGAACATGCGCTCCATGCTCGCGGGTCCGCGCTCAAGCTTGAGGGCAGCAGGATCAAAAATCGGCTGGCTGCCGCCAATGGACCAGACGGGTGGAATGTCGCCATTCGTCTACCCGATGTGAACAAGCAGTGAGCGCCAAAGCTGACCTATCAAAGCCAAGCACCAACGTCGCGCTTCGGCGGAAAGCAATCCGTCCGCTCTTCGAGTAAGACATGACCAAAAGCTGACGTTCGCAGCCGAGCTTATACATGCTATGCAAGACTCGCGATCAAGGAACAGATGTAAGACGCGGTTACTCAAGGGGCGAAATCGAGGGGGAAATTTGGTTGTAGAGGCACTTGCGTCGCTGAGCAGTGGCGCGAAATTCTTTAGAGGCGATCTACACATTCATAGTTTCGGGGCGTCTCACGACGTCAATGATACTACGGCAACACCTGCCGCTATTGTGGAAACCGCCCGCCGAGAAGGACTCGCGATCATCTCGCTAGCTGATCACAACGAAATCGCGAACGTGCCCGCCGCTGTGGAAGCGGGCCGCGGTGCGGGCGTCCTCGTCATCCCTGGCGTCGAGCTATCGACGCCGGAGGGTCACCTGCTTTGTTATGCGCCCACGCAGGACGCGTTGGAGCGGTTCTTCAACCGGCTACAGATCGCCGAGCGCCGAACGGCCAACTGCCGCTGCCAGACCGGTGCGTTACAGTGCCTCGAACTGATTGAGGCGGAAGGCGGCTTCGGCGTCCTAGCACATGTGGACCTGGCTGGCGCGTTCGAGGCGAACATGTCGCGTTTCACCCCTGCGAAGCTTGACATCCTATGTCACGCGGCGCTCGAAGGTATTGAAGTGACGCGCGCGGACTGCGCTATCCTTTATGATCGTAAAGATACCGATCCTAACCGGAGGAATGCTGCACTTGAGCGAATTCGCCGTCTGCATCTCGGGTCAGAGCAATATCTCGCACGTATCCTCAACAGCGACGCTCACACGCTCAATGCCGTCGGCAGAAACGCCAATCGCGACCAGCGGATTACTCGTTACAAGATGGAGGCGCCGACGTTCGAAGGACTGCGCCTGGCATTCAAGACGGCTGACACCCGCGTTCGGATCGAGGAGGGTCTGCCCGCAGTCGTGCCGATGGTGCAAGGCGTCCATTTTCAGGGAGCGTTCCTTGATGGCGAAGCCATCAATTTCAGCCCGAATCTGACGTGCATTATCGGCGGACGCGGCAGCGGCAAGTCCACAGCGTTTGAAAGCATCTGCCTGATCGGCGGCTCGCCTTCCGACGAAGTGACTGTGATCGACAGTGACGTTTGGCCGGAAATCGTGTCCTTGCTTTACGTCGACGAGACTGGACAGGGCCATAGCCTGGCCCGAAGCAAGTTTAGCAATATTGAGAACCTCGACGATCCGGTGAGTGGATCAACTGTCTTTCCCATGGAGAGCTATCGACAGGGCGCCACCAACGAGATCAGCAAACGGGTGCACGATGATCCGCTCGCCCTGCTGACCTTTCTCGATCGCCTCATTAAGGTTGAGAGCGAAATCAAGGCGGAAGATGACGTGCGCGAGGCGCTTGCAGAGCTGGCGCCCAAAGTCGCGAAAGCGGTGGCGAACGTCGCCAAAATCCCGGGTTACGATAAGGAACTCAAGCTCAAGAGCGATCAGCTACAACGGCTGCGTGACGACAAGGGGGAGGACGTCATCAAGCTGCAGCAGCAGCTTGAGGGTGAGAAGCGGGCGCGCAGCGCGATTGAGCAAGCTCTCGCGAAACTGTCCGGGGCGGTAAGCAGCGAGGCGATCACCGAAATCACAGCCGATATTAGAGCATCGGTCGAAGATCACATCATTGAGTTGGGGGCGCCGGAAGCAACGCAAATCAAGACGGACACCGGCCTCTATGAGACTGCGGTAAGCGGGTCAACCCATGCGCTGCGAAAAATGACGACGGACTATGTCGCCGGCGTTCGCGCACAGATCACCGAGTGGAAGAAGAAAGAAACCCAGACATCGGCACAGATCGAGTTGAAGAAGCAGGAGCTTCTGCGGCACGGCATTCGACTTGACATGCCCTTCATCCAGAAACTCGTCTCCGATGAAGCGCGGGCGAAGGAGAATGTGAAGAACCTCAGGGCTTGGATCCCCGAGCTGGACCGGCTGCGCAAGGAGCACGTCCAATTGATTGGCCAGCGCTGGGCGGCGCGGCAGGATGTTGCGCGCCATCGGACGGCCTTCGCGGTGCGAGCGTCGGAAGCGCTCAAGGGGACGTTGTCAGACCTGTTCGTGACGCTGAAGTTTGACGAAAGCGGGCTTGCTCCGGATGCCGAGCGCCTCATCATCGACGCGATGGGTTGGCGCACCTTGCAGCAATTGAAGGCGCGCGCCTTGATCAACAACTTGACGCTTCCGGCCCTGCTGGAATGTGTTCGCCGTCGTGACGTCAGGCCTATCATCGCGTTGCGAAATAGCGATACGAACCAGCCGATCTTTGCGCAGAATGAAGCGGAGTTGCTGCTGGATCGCATCGCGGAGCCTGATCTGCTGAGCCAGCTCGAAACAGTCGCTGTCCACGACCGACCGCGGCTCAGCGTCACCAAACGGATGGAGGGCGCAGATGGACGAGCCCGATTTGTCCCTCGCGATTTCAAGCGTCTTTCGCTCGGACAGCAGCAGTCGGTTTTGCTGGCGTTGATGCTGACCAGCGAGAGTCGCGCGCCTCTGATCGTTGATCAGCCAGAAGACAATCTCGACAGCGAGTTCATCTACAAGACCCTCGTGCCGGTGATCCGGGCCGCCAAGGAAAAGCGGCAGGTGATTGTAGTCACCCACAATGCGAACATCGCGGTGCTAGGCGATGCCGAGCTGATCGTCGCCCTTAAGGCGACAGCCGATCATGCAACGATCGTCACGCGCGGCTCGATTGACCACCCGGAGACCTGCGAAGCAGCCTGCAATATTCTTGAAGGCTCGCGAGAGGCTTTTGACAGACGGGCGGCCGTATATGGGATCGGTCGGCATGGATGACAGCTTGTTTCGTGTCAGCTGCCGCTCACGCGAGCGCGCACGAGTTGCAGTTTCATGCTGATCGGCTACATGGAACGTCTGCTTTCAAAAACGACTCGCCTTACCCGACTTACGACCGACCTTGGGCCTTCAACCGACATGGCGAGTGGCAGAACTTCGGCTCTGGTCGAACTCGGCCGCTCAGAATGATGGTTCGGTCCTGGCGTCACTCAGCATCATTCTCTCGTCTTCTTGCCGCCCACGCCGCCAAAGAGGGCGCGAAGGATCTTTCTAAAGACGACCGATAGCGTCGGATCCGCTCCGTTTGAGAATTTGCGGACCGCGCCGATGATCTCCCGCTCGTTTTCTGAGAACTCGCCCACAATTTCCTGAAATGCCGCAAGGTCTTTTTCATTGCCATCCTGCGTGAGCGCCATGACGAATAGCTCGCGGGGATCGGTTTCTAGCGCCTTGGCGATGCTCACGACACGAAAAAGCGGCACCTTGGTTCTCCCGCTCTTAAGCATCGCTATAACGTTGTCGTTCACAAAACCGATCGCTCTGGCTATGTCCCTTTGGCTCTTTCGATGACTCAGTTCATAGATGCGCTTGTCCAAGAATTTGGCAATCTCCGATTTGCCAGCTGCACCCCTGCTAACGTTTCTCATGCTCGTTCTCTTTCTTAAGTCTATGATCTTGCTTAATATATATCAGACAGCGATAGGGTATTTGGTTTCCCATTGATCTCTGTAAGCTGAATAACCGTTCAATTGACAACTTAGTTAAACATATCACTAAGTTAATTGTAGTTTAAAGTCTCATAATTGAGATTTTGTCGAATCTATATATAAGTCATCTATGACTTACTGCCATCCTTGGCGACAGAGCGCACATGGCGGATCCGCGGCGCTCGGAACTAGCGAGACGGAAACGGCCTCGGGCTCTGAAGTGCCTGTCGCATGAGTGATGCGACTCGGATAAAGGCCATCCTGTGTGGTCGACCTTCGTCAGCGAAGGGGGCTGCGGTGGCGGGCTGCCCCACCGACCGTGACCCAGCCATTTGCGAAATCCGAGAGTTTCTGGGGAAAACCGAGCCAGGTAAGACACCCGGTTTTGCATGCTCAGCGAATGGTCGTAGGACAGCGTCCTAGCCAAGTGTGCAAGAGGGCCTGCACGAGCACCAAGCGGAGACGAACGCGCTATTAGCCGGTCAGTCTGTAGGGCTGCGAGATGTGTCGAAGATTGGTAGAGGAGCTATCTACCCAGTGGATTAGTCACAAAATGCCATCCCACTTTTCGGATGATTTTTATCACTGGGACGTAGCCCGCCGAAGTGGATATGAAAGCACTTGGATTTTCGATGCGGCGTTGTCGCTGCTACAACAAGAATGGGCGGGGGCATGGGACATCAGAACATATTCGATCTGTGCAAGCCGCGTGACGACGTGGTCAAGGGCACGATTGCAGATAGCGACTATGCGGCCAATCTGGCGAACGTCCTAACCGGTCGCGCTTCGCGCGATTATACGGACGCTCCAACGTTCTTCACGAACACATATCCTACCGAGGGACTCAAAGAGCTTCTCGTCAATGTTTGCGGCCGGCTTTCCGGCCGCGGCGAAAGCGTGTCGGCTGTTTTTCGCCTCGACACCTCTTTCGGCGGCGGTAAGACGCACGGTCTGATTGCCCTCGTTCACGCCGCCGCAGGCATGAAGCAGGTCTCAAATATCGCGGAATTTTTGGATCCGGCACTCGTGCCGACCCGTCCCGTCCGTGTCGCCGCTTTCGATGGCGAGAATGCGGATCCCGCAAACGGTCGGCCAATGGGCGAAGGAATACGTGCCCACACGCCTTGGGGCGAAATAGCTTATCAGTTGGCTGGGAAGGCTGGCTATGAGATCGTTCGCCAATCGGACGAGCAGCGAATTGCCCCCGGTGCCGACACCATCAAGGAGCTATTTGGCACTGACCCCGTGCTTGTCGTCCTCGACGAGCTCGGCGAGTATCTTCGGCGGGTCCAAGGTATGGGCGGGCGCGACCAACTTACCGTCTTCCTGAAGGCGCTGCTGACCGCAATCGAAAGCACCCCAAATGCGGCAATCGTCTATACGCTTGCGGTTCGAGCCGATGGCAAGGGCGTGGATGCCTTCGCTGATGAGAATGAATTTCTTGCTAGCGCCATGTCGGAACTCGAAAGCGTCTCCGGCCGCAAAGCTACCAACCTTAATCCAACAAGGGACGATGAGACCGCGAAGGTCATCCGGCGGCGCCTGTTTGCCTCGATTAACGATTCCAAGGCAGTGGAGGTGATCAACGCTTATCGCGAACTATGGACTACTCATCGCGACATTCTATCGGAAGAGGCCAGGCGCTCAGCCACGAGCACAGAATTCGCGCAAACCTATCCCTTTCACCCGGACGTGCTGGACACGCTCACCGGGAAAACCGCCACGCTCGGCGGCTTTCAACGCGTTCGCGGAATGCTGCGCATTCTCGCAAAGACCGTTGCGACCGTCTGGGCAAGCCGGCCTTCCGATGCGTCCGCTATCCATCTCCATCACATCGACCTGGGATCGGATGTCATTCGCCGGGAGTTCACGACGCGCCTACAGCAAGCAGCCTTCGTGCCGGCGCTTCTCAATGACATTGCTGGGCCGCCCGAGAAGCTGGCTTTGGCCCAAGAACTGGACTCGAAAAACTTCAAGGGCCTGCTGCCTTATGGCACCTACGTCGCCCGCACGATCTTCATCCACACCCTGGCTTTCAACAACGACCTTAAGGGCGTTGCAGCCGACCACTTGCGCTATTCGATCCTGAGCCCTGCGGCGGACCTTTCGTTCATCGACGATGCCAGGACGAAATTTCGTGCAGAATCCGCCTATCTCGACGATCGGCCAAACGTGCCGCTGCGCTTCAACGCCGAAGCCAACCTCACGCAGGTTATAGGGCGGGAAGAAAAGAACATCGATCCCGGTGAGGCGCGAACCCAGCTTGTCGACCGGGCAAAGGAAATCTTCGGCGGGCAATCCTTCGACCTCGTGCCATTCCCTGGCGGGCCATGGGATGTCCCGGATGACGTTTCAGACGGGAAGCCGCGACTTGTTCTGCTTTCTCACGACGCGCTGGAAATCGGCGCGGATCTTCGCGAGATCCCCGAGATTGTCGGGCGCATGTTCGAACGCAAGGGCGCGGACGGTAACGGCCTGCGATCCCTGAGAAACAACTTAGTATTCGTCGTCGCTGACGAGACCAAGATCAACGAGATGAAGCGCGCGATTGTGCGCCGCCTCGCCCTTCGGGAACTTAAGCGGCCCGAGCGCGTCAAAGAACTTGCCGAGCACCAGCAAGCCAAGGTCTTCGAACTAGAGAAGAAGTCTGAGACGGAGGCCGCTATCGCAATCCAGCAGTGCTATCGCCACATCCTCTATCCTTCCCGGAATGCGCTGAGCGGCGCTGGCTCTGTGCAGTTGGCGCATTCAGTGATCGATATTCAGAACGCCTCCGAGCGACCGGGATCAGGTCAGCTTCAGGTTGTTAGGCAGCTGCAAAGTCAGAATAAGATTCGCGACGCTTCTGATCCGTCCGATTCCCCATCCTATATCCGCGACCGCACGCCCTTGAAGAAAGGACAGATGACGACGCGCGATCTTCGCGATGAATTCCGCCGCGACCCTTCGCTGTCGATCCTCCTGTCAGATGACGTGTTCCGCAAGGCGATCCGAAAGGGTATCGAGGAGGGCGTCTATGTCTACCGACGCGGCGATCTGCTTGCAGGCCCAGGCGATCCAATGCCGTCGATCAACATCGATGAAGAAACCACGATCTTCACGATGGACTTCGCCAAGTCCAACGGTGTGTGGCCACGGCCGGCGCCCGCGCCGGCGGCCCAACCCGCGTCGGCTGGATCTGGTGCTTCGATTTCGAGCGATCCGCTCCCGCCGATCGGCGGCGCACCGGGCGGGGGTTTCGGCGAGCGACCACAAGTCGGCCCGGAGGGCGCTTTGGTCGCGAATGCCAAGGTCTTCACCGCCGAAGGCGTGCTGAAGGAAGCGCTACGGAAGGTGATCGAACAGGCAAAGACCGCGAAGCTCGAACAGGTGGATCGTCTCGTGGTCCGTCTGTTCGAATATGGTGACGCGTTCAAGCTGATTCCGATTGCCAACTCGATCTCTGGAACCAAGCGTTCGGTGACGTTGGAGGGCGGCTACACGACGACCCAAGACAGCGAGATGATGTTCGAGTTCAAGGGCGAAGCTCAGGATGCTTCGACGATCAAGGACTATCTCGAACCACAGTTTCGAGCCGCGAAAGTGACTGATCTCAAGGCCAGTATTCTGTTTGATTTTGAAAGCGGGCTCGCGCTGGATGGAGATGCCGCGGACAAATTCATCGAAAAGCTAACACGCTTTGCGAGCGCGGCTGCGTTTGTCGAAGCAACGGCGGAGGTGAAGTGATGAATGTCCCGCGCCGGAAGGACGAAAATGTGATGGTGTCGAAGACCCAGCCAGTTTACGAACTGCGCGCCCGCCGCCATGGCCCGGGCGATACCGAGGTTGAAGTCTGGCAATTGCCCTCGTCTGTGACGCCGCAGATCACCGCTCCGATCCGCGTTGCGGGTCTTCGCGGGCGGAATCTTGAACTTGCCGAGCACCGGGTGCTGAAGCGCCTCAAGGAAAGCGGCATCCGCCTTGATCTTTTGCCAATTGAGGGGATGGGATCGCCTCTGCCGGAAGAAACGGCGCTTCGCCTGGCACTTCTATTCCGCACGTTGGCTCCAATGCGCAATCGCGACAACATGCGCCTCGTTGCTGAAGGCATCGAGGTGATGGGGAAGGAGGAGGCCGGTTATTGGCTCGGCATGTCGGTCCACCGCAAAAACCCGCGCCGCGTGTTGACCGCCCTCCGCATTCTGCTCACCGATCCGGCCAAATGATGGAAGACGAACGTATCTCGGATGTGCGGCTGATTGAACGTTGGTTGCCGATCGCTGAAATAGGCATTGAGAGTCTTCGGGAACGCACGCCGATGACTCCCTTTCCGGCTCCTAATCGTTTGCATGTCTGGTGGGCGCGCCGTCCGCTTGTCGCGTCGCGCGCAGCAGTCCTCGCCTCTCTGCTTCCAGCGGATGCGGATCATGAGAGGTTTCTCCATGCGCTCGGAATTCATGGCGACCCACTGGCTGCAAAAAGGCGGATCGCGGCTGCCAATCGCACGGGCGAGCGTCTCGGAAAGGACGCATATGGCTATCCACGTGCTTTCACCTACCGAGCATCTAGCGAGGAGTTATCCTTCTTAGGAGCAACTGCATCGGCCGTAGTTCTTGATCCAACAGCAGGTGGCGGCGCGATACCTTTCGAGTCAATGAGGCTCGGCTTTCAGGCGATCGCGAACGACCTCAATCCAGTTGCCTCTGCGATATTGAGTGCAACGATCGATTTCCCCCAGCGGCTGGGGAACGCGTTGGTCGAGGACTTTGAGGCGGTTGGCGCTACATTCAGAAATCGCATCCAAGACACTTTCACGGAAGCATTCCCGAGCGAGCCAATTTTACATACCCGTCCCGATGCCTACCTTTGGGCTCGCACCATTGAGTGCCCTTACTGCCGTGGCCAAATTCCACTTTCGCCGAACTGGCGGCTGAACGCGGCCGGTCTCGGAGTTCGACTGGTGTTTGAAAAGGCGGCTGGACCAGGAAGCGCCGGGCGGTTCTGTTCATTCGAAATCGTGGACAAAGTTGCCGACCATTCAGAAGGCACTGTAGCAGACGGTGATGCTACTTGTCCCTTTCCCGATTGCGCCAGAGTTGTGAATGGCGACGAGGTGAAACGCCAGGCCCAATCGCAGGGCATGGGCGATCAGCTTTTTGCTGTGGTCTATAAGCGTCGGGTTGAGACAAAGCTGAGATCCGGAGCGGTGGGCAAGCCGAAATGGGAGCGCGGCTATCGCGCTCCACTATCCGAAGATGACAATGCAGCAGGTATTTCAGAGCGCCTTGCACAGAGATTGTCAGATTGGGAAGCGCTCGGCATAGTTCCGATTGAGCCTATCGATGAGATCTCGAACTATGACCGCGGGCATCGACTTTATGGGATGACGCAGTGGCGTGACTTGTTTTCTCCGCGCCAATTACTTGGCCACTGCCTCGCTGTAGAAGTCTTTCGAGGGATGGTGGAGGAGGACCGTGTCGCCGGTCTTCTGACTGACATTAGACGAGCAGCTTACATCTACCTGAGCTTCAGCTTGGACAAATTGCGTGATTACAATTCGAGAATGACAAGATGGATTGTGAAACGCGAGGTTATGGCAAACACGTTCGACAGCCACAACTTTTCGATGAAGTGGTCCTACGTCGAAATGGCCATAATGGTTGAAGGCCAAGGATTTGACTGGGCGATCCGGGAGACTAGAAAATGCATCAAAGAACTGGTGGATCTTTCAGGTCCAGTTCCCCACAAAGCCGGCCCTCTTTTTGGTAACGGCAAACCGTTGGCTGCACCCATAGTTATGGTTTCCTCAAAATCTGGCGCATCGCTTGATCACCTCGCCGACTCGTCTGTCGACGCGGTCGTAATGGACCCGCCGTATGGCTCGAATGTTATGTATGCGGAGCTTTCAGATTTCTTCTATGTTTGGCTCAAGCGCACAGCCGGGCTGGTCGCGCCAGAACTCTTCACAAGACGCCTTACCGACAAAGCATCCGAGGCGGTCGCTAACAAGGCCCATTTCAAAGGTCATAAGGGTGCGGATGCTCTCGCAAACCGTGACTACCAAGAAAAGATGGCCGCGATCTTCGCGGAAAGCCGGCGAGTCCTCAAACCGAACGGCATTATGACCGTGATGTTCACGCACAAGGACACGAGTGCCTGGGATGCCTTGACCAAGGGGTTGATTGAAGCAGGCTTTATCATCACCGCCTCCTGGCCGGTGAACACCGAGGCCGAGGGTTCGCTTCACATAAAAGACAAGGCAGCCGCTAACTCCACTATCTTTCTCGTCTGCCGCCCGCGCCCTGCCGAACAGGGCGACGGGACGACCTATTGGGAAGACGTCGAACCGCTAGTGGCAAAGGCCGTCCGAACCCGCGTCGAACAATTCCAGAAAGCAGGGATCAGCGGCGTCGATCTTTATCTCGCCTCCTTCGGCCCGGCGCTGGAGGAGTTCTCGCGCCACTGGCCACTGAAGCGCGGCACGCCGCGCCCCGAACCCTTGGCGAAGAAACGCCGAAAGCAGGCCGAACTATTCGAAGAAGAATTCGATCCCTATGCCGTGACCCCAGAAGACGCGCTTGATGCTGCGCGTCGCGAGGTGAAGACGTGGCGCTTGAACCAGCTTACGCACACCAAGGGGCGCGGCGATCTCGATGCGACTACGTCGTGGTTCGTGCTGGCCTGGGACGCGTTCAAGGCGCCCGTGTTCAGCTATGACGAAGGCCTGCGCCTGGCTCGTGCCGTGGGCGCAGACCTCGATGGTCAGCTGATCGGTAGGATTTGCGAAAAGAAGGGCTCGGATATTAAGCTCTGGGATAGCGCTACGCGCGCCGCCAAAAACGCACTCGGCCCCGTCGACGGGTCGCGCGCCATGATCGACGCAATTCACCATGCCGCCCATCGTGGCAGGACGCGCACCCTCGAAGCGGCTGTCGATCTTCTCAAGGATGCAGGGATCGATGGCGATCCTCAATTTCTGGCCGCGCTCGAGGCCGTTCTGGAAGTTCTGCCACCCTCTCGCAACTTTGTCGGCTTTGATGTTGCGACCGGCGACGCAAAATCGGCGGCCGATGATTTCGACGCCCTTGAAAAGCTACGCCGTCTCGCCTTCTCCGATAAGGTGGACGAGCCCCAGCAGCTGTCGCTCTTCACAGAGGAGGCTGCTTGACACTTCTGCGCGACACCGCATGGCGCCTCAAATATACGCCGGACGATGGTGACCTCGTTCGGCTGTTCTATGTGCCTGCTTTGCGCTCGGCAACTCGATACGATCGCCTCACCGGATACTTCTCGGCGCGCGCCTTGGCGCTTGCCGCGCGGGGCGTCGAAGGGCTGGTCGTCAACAACGGGCGGATGCGGTTAATCGTCGGCTGCACCCTGGGCGAAGAAGAGGTAGCGGCCATCGAACTCGGCGAATCGCTGCGCGAGGCGGTCGAACGGACGGTGATAAGGACGCCGATCTTGTCGGCCGATCCTAGAACGATCGATGCCCTCGAACTTGTCGCCTGGATGGTGGCCAACAGCTTTCTAGATGTGAAGCTCGCTGTGCCCTGCGATCTCGACCGCCGGCCGATCCGCGACAACAGCATCTTTCACGAAAAGACCGGCATCATCGAGGACAAGACCGGCGATCGGATGGCCTTCAACGGCAGCATCAACGAGACCGAATTCGGTTGGACGCGGAACTGGGAAAGCTTCAACGCCTTCACCTCGTGGAATGACGGTCCTCGCGTTGACGAGGAAGAAGCAAGCTTTGCGAAGTTGTGGGCCGATCGCGCCCGCCGAGCGATCACACTCGATGTGCCCACGGCGCTGCGCGAGCAGCTGCTAACCTTTCTGCCCGACCCCGAAAAACTGCCGAAGCGCCTTGCAGAACAAGACGACCAATCAAGGGGGACATTGACACCCAGATCCACTCAAGGGCCGGACGCTGCGGACGAGCCCATCATCGTTGGGCCATGGCCAAACATTTCGGTCGACGAGGAACGCCAGGCCGTTTGGGAAAAGATCGCCAACGCCGCTGTTCAGCCTGTCGGCGGCGATCGCGTCGGCGAAGCGACTTCCGCGGTCGTCCCCTGGCCCCATCAAATCCGGGCCTATCGCCGCCTCTACGACAACTGGCCACCCAAGCTCCTGATTGCCGATGAAGTTGGTCTCGGAAAGACCGTTCAGGCCGGGTTGCTACTTCGCCAAGGCTGGCTGGCGGACAGAGTCAAGCGCGCGCTGGTCCTTGCGCCCAAGAACGTCTGTAAGCAATGGCAAATCGAGCTGCGCGAAAAGTTCAATCTAAATTGGCCGATCTACGACGGTCAGAAATTGACGTGGTATCGGTCGCCGGCGAGAGATCATGATTTCGAGAAGCTGGTCTCGCGCGAGGCGTGGCATCGTGAGCCATTCGTGATCATGTCGAGCCATCTCGCGCGGCGCCAGGATCGACACCGCGAAATTCTGGAGGGAAGCGAACCGTGGGATCTCGTTGTCCTGGATGAAGCGCATCACGCCCGAACGAAGGGCGCTGGAACGCCGCAAGCCAAAGGCCCGAACCGGCTCCTCCAATTGATGCGGTCGTTGCGGCGTCGAACGGACGGGCTGATCCTTCTTACCGCGACACCGTTGCAGGTCCACGCCACGGAACTCTGGGATTTGCTCGACCTCCTGGGGCTGCCGCCTGAATGGACGCCGGATGCGTTTGTCCGCTTCTTCTCGGAAGTCGCGAAGGAACATGTAACCAACGAAAGCCTCGATTGGCTTTCGGCGCTCTTCAGGGCGAACGAAGCCCATTTTGGAGAGGTCTCGCGGACGGATGCGGAAAGGCAGACCCGACTGAGCGGATTGAAGACCCGGAAAGTCCTCCAAGCGCTGCGCGATCCGGTTTCGATACCGCGGCGGCAGCTTTCGCCCGAAGAACGGCGCGCGGCGATTGCGATTATCAAACGCTCGACTCCGGTGCGTTCGCTAGTCTCGCGACATACGCGCGAGCTGCTTCGGAAATATTTCAAGGCCGGGCAGTTATCGACAGCAGTCGCGACCAGACAAGTCGAAGACCGCTTCATTCCGCTTTCGGCAGAGGAAGGCGATCTTTATCAGCAGGTAGAAACCTACATTTCAGAAACCTACAACGCTGCGGCGCCCGAAGCCCGCAACGCCGTGGGATTTGTGATGACCATTTATCGTCGCCGCCTTGCCTCAAGTTTCCATGCCCTTCGGCAAACGATGGAGAAGCGCAAGGGCGGCGTCGGCGGACTCCTTGTAGCGGTGGATGAGGCCAGGATCGACGAAGACGTTGCCGACCAAGTCGAGGCTGGTGAAGAAATCGACATCGAAAACGTGTCCGAGGACGAGCGCCGCGCTCTTGCCTTCGAAGAAATCGCGACCATCCAAACCATTGTCGACGAAATCAACCAGCTGCCGACCGACACGAAGGCAATGGAGCTGTCCAGAGTTCTCAGTGAACTTAAAGGCAGCGGCTATCCGCAGGTTATGGTGTTCACCCAGTTTACCGACACGATGGACTATTTGCGGAACTTGCTCGTCGCCGCCGGCGACTCGGTCATGTGCTTTTCCGGACGCGGCGGCGAGGTTCGCAACACTGATGGAACCTGGACGTTGATTACGCGCGACGAGGTCAAACGACGCTTCAAGGAGGGGCGCTCAGAAGTTCTTGTTTGCACAGACGCTGCAGCTGAGGGTCTGAACTTCCAGTTCTGCGGCGCTTTGGTGAACTACGATATGCCTTGGAACCCCATGCGGGTCGAACAGCGTATAGGTCGCATCGACCGCTTGGGTCAGCGGTTTTCGGATATTCGAATCATCAATCTACACTACGAAGACACGATCGAGGCCGACGTATATCGCGCGCTGCGCAGCCGGATTTCGATTTTCGAGAGCGTCGTAGGCGGCCTCCAGCCAATCCTTACCCGCCTGCCGCGCATTATCGAAGAGTCGGTTCTGTCCAAGCCCAGCGCTCCGGAAGGCAAGCGCGAGGACGCTCTTCAGGCCCTAGACAACGCTATTTCGGCCGGAGAAGGCTCCGCACTGAACCTGGACGATTTTGCCGATGAGGATCTCGAAGTTCCGGCGCGCCCCGATCCAGCGATCACACTGTCTGATCTCCGCTTTGTCCTCGACCGATCGGTTTTGCTTCCTCGTGGCACCGAAGCGATCCATCTGAATGAGAAGGATTACCGTCTAACCGACGGCAATCTTCCTCACGCCATTCGCGTCACGGTCGACCGGGAATTCTTTGAGATGCATTCAGATAGCGTAGAGTTTTGGACCCCAGGGAGTCCGAGCTTCCCCGACCTAGAAATATACCGAGCCGCGCCTTTGCCCTGATAGGAGGGCGGTCTTGTAGCGAAGGCATGCGGGACAAGCTGAGGTAGGGCAAGCAGCTTACGACTATCGACTTGGCCGACTCCAAAGATAGTGCTCCACGCAGGCATAGTGCCGATGGCGACGTCGAGCACGCCCGCGAGACGAGCTATGGATTTGGGGATTTGGTCCCTGCTGCGTTCGCTAAGTCGGGCTCGACATGCAGCCATTTCGTAGGCCTTCGGGGCGGCAGCGTGGTCGCGCAGATAAGGTTCTTCGGCATGATCATCGAGCACCTGACGGACCAGGGCACGATGGACCCGAGCCTGCTCTATGAGCCACCCTTCACCGACGTCGCGCCTACGGGACCGGAGCAGGTGTTCGACGAAGGCCATGTGGCGCAGCTCTTTTCGAGAATTCAGGAAATCAACGGCAGTGCCGTCGCCTAACGACTCAGACGATTGTAGGTGCTGGATTCGTTCCGGACCGGAGGATTCTAGCAATGTAACGCCTCCCTAAAGGAGTAAGTAAGTAAGTAAGTAAGAAGGAAGAAAGGAAGAAAGGAAGAAAGATTAGGGAAGCGTTACATACGCACCGCTCCTGCCCTACCGAAAAAGTGGCTGATTTTGCTATGTATGTCCTCCGGTTCGAGCGAGCGCTGCCATCTTGGCACGGTGTTTCGCGACTCTGGCGGCAACTGCTGCAAGACGCGCATCCCGCACCGGCGAGGCCGATCCGAAACGACGTTTCGCTAGTTCGTCTATCTTGGTGGCAATAAGCCTGCACCTGATGTGGTCTGGACAGGCGCAGCATTGAACAGAATCTTCCGTCGAAGGGTTCTGCATTCCGAAGCAGCTCTGGAGGAACTCAGCGTCATCCAATTTGACAACGTTTCGTGTTCCCCACATTCCAATTCTCATTTCGTCGACAGCTGTCTCGAACGAGTTGCGGCGCTGGTTGCCTGGCATGATCCGAAGCACAGCGCGAAGTGGCAGTTGCCTGCGAGAAAGGCAATGACGAGCGATCACGTCCGACCAGCGCTTCCCGTCAGTTCGAAGAACAGCGGTGAGGACCTCGCGGAAGTTTTTTTGCGCCGGGAGACCGCGATAATGGTCTATTTGATACTGAGCCAGGTCAGACCCTGGCCATACGGAAAAAAGCCCTCGGTCGAGTTTGAACTTTTCGAACTGAGCGTGCCAAGCAACTTTCGTCGTATCGTTTGCATGAAGCTGCAAAGGTAGGGGGTTCCGTGATCGAGTCCTCCTACCCGAAAAATGAAATGAGAACTCCATGAATTCATCATAGGGCAAGCCGAGTTCGTCCGCCCTTTGCCTTGCCATCCAAAGCTGTGTGAACCAACCGGCAGGCTCGGAAGGTGGGGCCGCTTTGACACCGTTTACATGCTCCGACAACTCGCGATCGATGTTGGCACGGACAAACGCACGTAAGGCTTTTCGATAGATTTCACCAAATAGCAGCGTGGCGTCGAGAGGCGACAGAAACCGATAGTCGAACCACTTCTTGGTCAGAAGTTCGTGCTCGCGCTCAAGGTGACCAGGCATTATTAAATACCGGGCTGTGATGAGGTCTTCTAACCGTTTCGCGAATAATCCTGGGTCGTAAGCCACATCGATCTCCTTCAAAAGCAGGCGAAGTCCCTGCGAGTCTGGCGGCTCTGTCGGAGCAGCCTCAATTTCAGCTATAGCGTTATGTCCAACGAACGGCCGGAAAACAGGCTGTTTATTTTCGACGATCTTCACACACGAATTATTACGCACCCGGCGGTCGAAAACGTTGATGTGATAATTTGAGCAGCCGTCGACGTTTTAGAGCTCTTGTCGCCATACGCCCTTCCGAACCAGGAGAGGGACGAGCCCTGTTGCGTTCGAGAGAAACGCCCTATATCTGCCCGAGTGCTAGTCCGACCAGATGGAAACACCAGACCCCGAAAGACGACCTCATCGGTTTGACAATTTGGGAATAAAGTCAGTGTTATCAATGGCCAATAACCCCACATTTGACAGCTTAACCACTTGAACTCACACGGCTGTTCCAGAACGGCTCAGCGTGGAATAGAATGCCGCCGACAGCGGTCCTTTGCCGGGCCGCCGGTGAGCGAAAAGACGAATGGCGACCACGCAACTCGAACGGCCGGGAGATGGCGGCTTGAGCGCTCGCGCGACGCGGGCGCTCAAGGCCGTGCCGCGCGCCTGGAATCGTTTCTGGCGCCTGGTATCGCTTTACATGCCGAAGCGGCTCTATGCCCGCTCGCTGATCATCGTCATCGCGCCGATGATCATGCTGCAGTCGGTCGTGGCCTTTGTCTTCATGGAGCGCCACTGGCAGACCGTGACGCAGCGCCTGTCGCAGGCCACGGTGCGCGACATCGCCGCCATCATCGACCTGATAGAGACCTATCCGCACGACGCCGACTACGCCAACGTCATCCGCATCGCCCAGGATCGCATGCAGCTGAAGGTCGACCTCCTGCCGCCCGACCCGCTGCCGCCACCCGGGCCAAAGCCGTTCTTCTCGATCCTCGACGAGATCCTTTCGTCCGAGATCACCCGGCAGATCAACCGTCCGTTCTGGATCGATACCGTCGGCAATTCCAATATCGTCGAGGTCCGCGTCCAGCTCGAGAACAAGGTGCTGCGGGTCTTTGTGCGCCGCAGCCAGGCCTATGCATCGAACACCCATATTTTCCTGATCTGGATGGTTGGCACCTCGCTGGTGCTGCTGATGATCGCCATTCCCTTCCTGCGCAACCAGATCCGGCCGATTCTGACGCTGGCCGAGGCGGCCGAGAGTTTCGGCAAAGGCCGGCCGATGCCGCGCGATTTTCGCCCGCGCGGAGCCGAGGAAGTCCGCCGCGCCGGCTTTGCCTTCATCCAGATGCGCGAACGCATCGAACGCCAGCTCGAGCAGCGTACCGCGATGCTGAGCGGCGTCAGCCACGATCTGAGGACCATCCTCACCCGCTTCAAGCTGCAATTGGCGCTTGCCGGGACCAAGGCGGCCGATACCCAGGCACTCGACCAGGACATCGACGACATGCAGTCGATGCTGGAAGGCTACCTTGCCTTTGCACGCGGCGAAGCGTCGGAAGACGCCGGTCAGTTCGATCTCGAAGCCTTCTTCGACAAGCTTCGCGAGGAAGCCGCGCTGCGCAAGCGCAAGCTATCGACCGTGCTTGTCGGCGATCCGCATGTGCATGTGCGCCCCAATGCCTTTGCCCGGCTGCTGTCCAACGTCGTCGGCAATGCATTCCGCTATGCCAAGACGGTGGAGATCAATGCCAGTCATGGTCGCGGTTCGCTGCTCGTCACCATCGACGATGACGGCCCGGGCATTCCGCCCGAAAAGCGGGAGGATGTATTCAAGCCTTTCGTGCGGCTGGACGAGGCCCGCAACCTGGACGCCAGCGGCACCGGCCTTGGCCTCTCCATCGCACGCGACATTGCCCGCAGCCATGGCGGCGACATCGCCCTCGAACGCAGCCCGCTCGGCGGCCTTCGGGCGGTGATCAAGGTCCCGGCTTGACGGCAGCGAGACCCGGCCTTCATCGGCCCGTCACGAAACCATGGTGAAGAGCGCCAATGAAGCGCGCGATTCTGATTGATTCGGCCCTGCGGCCTCATTTCGACCCCGCGCCGGCCCGGGTGCGCCGGTGCGAGGCCAGAGCTGCGGCGTGGTCGCCGTTCAGGTATCGCGGCAAGGCAATCAAGCTCTCCGCCAAGGGACCGCCATGCGCATCCTGATGGTCACCGACGCCTGGCGCCCGCAAGTCAACGGCGTCGTCCACACGCTGGAGCGTCTCTCGGAAACCCTGAAATCCTTCGATGTCGAGACGGACTTCCTGACGCCGAACATCTTTCGCACCCTGCCTCTGCCGACCTATCCCGATATCAGGCTGGCGCTGACGACGCCGCACCGCGTGGCGCAGCTGATCGAGGCACGCAAGGTGGACCACATCCATATCGTCACCGAAGGACCGCTCGGCATTATGGCCCGGCGCTACTGCCGCAACGCCGGCCGCCCGTTCACGACCAGCTATCACACACGTTTTCCGGAATATCTGAGCGCGCGCCTGCCGGTGCCTGAAGCATGGGCCTATCGCTGGCTGCGCGATTTCCACAATTCAGGACAGGGCACGCTGGTCGCCACCCAGTCGCTCGCCGACGATCTTGCGGCGCGCGGCTTCACCAAGCTCCGGCCATGGACGCGCGGCGTCGACACAGATCATTTTCGACCGGACAAAAGAAAGGACCTGGGATTTCCCGGACCGATCTTCCTCTGCGTCGGCCGCGTCGCGATCGAAAAGAACCTGCCGGCCTTCCTCGACCTCGACCTGCCGGGCAGCAAGGTGGTCGTAGGCGAAGGGCCGGAATTGGCGAAGCTGAAGGCCAGATATCCCCATGCCCATTTCCTCGGCCATCGCCCGAACGACGAACTGGCCGAGATCTACGCTTCGGCCGATGCCTTCGTCTTCCCCAGCCGCACCGACACATTCGGCAACGTCATCATCGAGGCGCTGGCCAGCGGCACGCCGGTCGCAGCCTATCCAGTCACCGGACCGATCGATATTGTGGGTGACGGCATCGGCGGTGCGGTATCGGACGACCTGCGGCAAGCAGCGCTCGCGGCCCTTCACGTCGACCGCGCCGAGGCGCGGCAACGCGCGATGCGCTACAGCTGGAAGGCCTGCGCGGAAATGTTCATGGAAACGGTCGAAGAAGCGCTCGGTACCACGCGTAAACTGGCCGCCTGAGCAAAAGCGCAGTTAAAACAATCTGCCGCCGTCCGGCACCCTGCGCTCGATCGCGCCGAGGACGACGGCGCCCTCTTCGTCGGGAAAGCCGAGCGCCAGCACTTCCGACATGAATGGCCCGATCTGGCGCGGCGGGAAATTGACCACAGCGAACACCTGCCGGCCGATCAAGGTTTCGGGCGTATAGTATTTCGTGATCTGGGCCGAGGATTTCTTCACCCCGATCACGGGACCAAAGTCGATTTTCAACTTGATCGCCGGCTTGCGCGCCTCGGGAAAAGGCTCGGCCTCGACGATCGTGCCGGCGCGGATGTCGATGCGGTCGAAATCGGCAAAGCTGATCTCGGGTTTTCGCGCGTTGCTCGAACTCATCGTCGGTCAGGCGTTTCCGTAGGTTTCGAACAGCACGCCGGCCAGCGCATCCTTGGCCGAAGTGCCTGACCAGACGACGAACTGGAACGCCTGGAAATAGCATTCGCAGGCTTCCAGCGCCGACGACAGCAGCACCTCGACCTGCTGGCTCGACGGCTCGACCCCACCGGCCAGCAGCAGCGACTGGCGGAACATGATGGCGCCTTCCTGCTCCCAGAGGTCGAAATGGCCAAACAGCATCTGCTCGTTGATCAGCGAAAGCAGCCGCATCACCTCGAGCGCGCGCGCCTCAGGCACCTTGATGTCGAAGGCGCAGGCCAGGTGCAGCGCCTCGTAGTCCTCCATCCAGGAGAATGAAACGTGGTAGTCGGTCCAGCTTCCGGCAACCGAAATCGAGATCTCGTCGTCGCCGGCCCGTTCGAAGGACCAGTCGTTGTTGTGCGCCACCTGCTCGATAACATCCACCGGATGGATTTCGCGGGAGAATTCGAGTTCGAGAAGTTCCATGAAATGCTTCCTGTCGTTCTGGGAGCGCCACCACACGCTCCGCGGGAGAGGCACACTCGAACAATTCTGCCTAGAACTCGGACGGCCAGGACTTCGTCAACGCAAAGACCCCGGACCGGACCCCACCGCCCGGCGCATGACCCTGCTCCGAATCATGCAACAAATTCAGTCTATTGATCGGGAGTCGCGTGACCAGCCAAATTTTTCGCACTGCGTCATTCGCATGTGGAAAGCCACTGTCACAAAGATTCACGCAGTACCGGTAAGCGATTCACGACAAAGCGCTTTTTGCGATCCGGCTTTGTGGAAAAGTTTAATGATTTATTTCTTGTTATTTTTTTGCACGCGGCTTTGCCGCAGCCGCAGGCGCTGCTTGACCGGTCAATTCGGCAAGCCTGGCCTCGAGCGCCTCGATGCGAGCGGCGAGGCGGGTGTTTTCTTCCCTGGCCTTCGCCGCCATGTCGCGAGCGGCCTCGAATTCCTCGCGCTGCACCACGTCCATGGAGTTGAGTATGCGCTCGGCCTGGCCCCTGAAGGCGGTCTCCACCTCGCGCCGCACGCCTTGCGCGGCACCGGCTGCGTCGGTCATCAACTTGGCGAATTCATCGAGAATGCGGTTAGGTCCGTTCGCCATGGCAAATCCTCGCTTGGTGGAATTGACGTAGTGGCGCACGATGCGGAATGCAAGCATACGCTTGCCTTGACCCTGTCAAAAGCCTGCCGCATGGTCCGCGCCCGAACCTGATTGGAACCCGGAGACCCTGTTGAGCGAATATTTGCTGCCGCTGGCCGCCCTGCCCTTTCCCAACATCGACCCGGTCATCGTCAGGATCGGACCACTGGCGGTGCATTGGTATGGCGTCGGCTACATCGTCGGCATTCTGTTCGCCTGGTGGTATGCCAAGCGCCTCGTCACCAACCCGAAACTCTGGCCCGACGGCGCCCTGCCGATGAAGCCCGTCGACCTCGACGACTTCATCGTCTGGGCAGCCATCGGTGTGGTGCTCGGCGGACGCACCGGCTACGTGCTGTTCTACGACCTGCCGCGCTACATTGCCAATCCGCTCGATATCGTCGCCGTCTGGCAGGGCGGCATGTCGTTTCATGGCGGCCTGCTCGGCGTCATTCTCGCAATGACGCTGTTTTCCCGGTCTCGCGGCATCCGCACATGGTCGCTGTTCGACGTGGTTGCCGCCGGCGCGGCGGTGGGGCTTGGCCTCGTTCGCCTGGCAAACTTCATCAATTCCGAACTATGGGGCCGGCCGACCGACGTTCCATGGGCATTCAAATTCCCCAATGGCGGCCCATTTGCACGCCATCCAAGCCAGATCTACGAGGCGCTCCTCGAAGGGCTGGTGTTGTTCCTTGTCCTGCGCTTCCTCACCCATTCGCAGCTCAAGCTGAAGACGCCGCGCTTCGTCGGCGGCGCCTTCATCGCCGGCTATGGCGCCTCGCGCATCTTCGTCGAATTCTTTCGCGAGCCCGACCAGCAGCTCGGCTACCTCCTTGGCACGAGCTGGCTGACCATGGGAATGGTGCTGTCACTGCCGATGGTGCTGGCCGGCATCTGGGCGATGGCTACAGCCAAGCCGGTGACAAAATCGCAGCTGGCATGACGCGGCTGAAGACCCGCATCGCCGAGCTGATCGGTGCGGTGGGCCCGATCCCCATCAGCGAATACATGGCGCTCTGCCTGTTCGATCCACAGGATGGCTATTACACGACACGCGAGCCGTTCGGCGCCGCCGGCGACTTCGTCACCGCGCCGGAGATCAGCCAGATGTTCGGCGAGCTGGTCGCCGTCTGGCTCTACCAGGCGTGGCTGGCAATCGGCCGGCCGACGCCGGTCGCCATCGCCGAAATTGGCCCCGGCCGCGGCACGCTGATGAGAGATATGCTGCGCACGCTTTCGCGGCTCGATCCGACGCTTACCGCCAGTGCATCGTTCGCTTTGATCGAGACCAGTCCGCGGTTGACCGAGGTCCAGAAACGGACGCTTGCCGGGACGTCGGCCACCATCGCCTGGCATGAGGCCGTCGATACACTACCGCAGGGGCAGCTTCTGATTGTTGGTAACGAGCTGTTTGACGCGGTGCCCATCCGCCAGTTCGTCCGCGCTGGAGCCGGCTGGCGCGAACGGATGATCGGTCTCGACGATGCGAACCGGCTGCGCTTTTTCGTCGGCGCCGGCTCGCTCGACCCGATGCTCCTGCCGGAGGGTGCCGAGAATGCGCCGCAAGGTGCCATCGTCGAGGTGGCGCCAGCCCGCGCCGCCCTGATGGCGGCCATCGCCGGGCGACTTGCCGGATTTGGCGGCGCCGGCCTGTTTCTCGACTACGGTCACCTCCAGCCCGGGATCGGCGACACCTTGCAGGCCTTGCGCAAGCACGGTCATGAGGACGTGCTGGCCAATCCGGGGCAGGCCGATCTCACCGCCCATGTCGATTTCGCTGCCCTTGCGGCAACCGTTCGGGCACACGGCCTCGATGCCCACCTCTCAACGCAAGGTGAATTCCTGCTCAAGATGGGGCTTCTCGAACGGGCTGGCCGGCTCGGCGCCAATGCCGATGAGGCAGCTCGCGAAAAGATAGCGGCCGACGTCGAGCGCCTCGCCGGCCCGCTGGCCATGGGCGAACTCTTCAAGGTGCTTGCCGTCCTCCCCGCCGGCATTGCGGTTCCGCCGTTTCCAAGCACGGATTGACTTTTCGCTGCCGCCTCTCCCACTCTCCCATCTTCGACTAGCGCCCGACATCAACGGCGCCAGCCTTAACTGACCAGCCTTCAACTGCGCCCGTCTTCAACTCGCCGGTCTTCAACTCACCCGTTTTCAACTCGCCGGTCTTCAACTCGCTTGACGAAATCGCCCATACGGACAACAAAGCCGCCATGCTGAATCAGACCAAACCGGATCCCGTTCGGTCGCCCTTGCTGGAAACGGCGCAAGGCATCCGCCACGGCTACTTCACACGCGTCGGCGGCATTTCCAGCGGCATCTACCGGGGCCTCAACATCGGCACCGGCTCGAGCGATGACCAGACGCTGGTGCGCGAGAATCGCCGCCGGGTCGCCGAATGGATGGGCGTGCCTGCAAACCATCTGCTGACCGCTCACCAGATTCATTCGCCGGACGTCGTCATTGCCAGAGAACCTTTCGCCGGCGAGCGGCCCAAGGCCGACGCCATCGTCACCGACCGGCCGGGCATTGCCGTCGGTGCCTCGACCGCCGACTGCGGGCCAGTCCTCTTCGCCGACGCCGAGGCCCGCATTATCGGAGCCGCCCATGCGGGCTGGAAAGGCGCTTTCACCGGAGTGCTGGAAAACACCATCGCGGCAATGGAAAGCCTCGGCGCCCGGCGCGACCGCATCGTCGCAGTGCTCGGTCCTTCCATCGGCCCACGGAATTACGAAGTCGGACCGGAATTCGTCGCCCGCTTCGTCGACGCCGATGCCGGCAATGCCCGCTATTTCGCGTCCTCCGCAAATGCCGGACACGCGATGTTCGATCTCAACCGCTACACGGTCGACCGGCTGACCAAGGCTGGCGTCAACGCCGAAGGGCTCGATCGCTGCACCTATGCCGAGGAAGAGCTTTTCTTCTCCTATCGGCGCAGCACGCATCGCAACGAGGCCGACTACGGGCGGCAGGTTTCGGCAATCGTTTTGGAGACTGACTGATGGCGCTGCATTTCGAACGCTCGGAATTCGACGCGCGGCGCGATCGACTGATGATCGAGATCGCCGAAAAGAAGCTCGACGCCGTCCTGCTGTTTGCCCAGGAAAGCATGTATTGGCTAACCGGCTACGACACCTTCGGCTTCTGCTTTTTCCAGTGCCTGGTGGTCAAGGCCGACGGCTCGATGGTGCTGCTGACGCGTTCGGCCGACTTGCGCCAGGCGCGCCACACCTCGATCATCGACAATATCGTTTTGTGGACGGACCGCAACGGCGCCAATCCGGCGGTAGACCTGCGCAACCTGCTCAACGAGCTCGACCTGCTCGGCGCCCGGATCGGCGTCGAATACGACACCCACGGCCTGACAGCCTATAATGGCCGGCGCCTCGACGAGCAGTTGCAGACCTTCGGGCAGATCGCGGATGCCTCCGGCATTGTCAGCCGGCTACGGCTGTTCAAGAGCCCGGCAGAAATCGCCAAGGCGGAAAAAGCCGCCAATCTGGCCGACGACGCGCTGGACGCAGCACTGCCGCTGATCAAGCAGGGCGGCGATGAGGCGCTGATCCTGGCCGCCATGCAAGGTGCCATCTTTGCCGGCGGCGGCGATTATCCGGCCAACGAGTTCATCATCGGCTCCGGCGTCGACGCCCTGCTTTGCCGCTACAAGGCCGGTCGCCGCAAGCTCACCAAGAACGACCAGCTGACGCTCGAATGGGCCGGTGTCTTCCACCACTACCATGCAGCAATGATGCGCACGGTGTTGACCGGCAAGGTATCGAAACGCCACCAGGAATTGTTCGATGCCGCCCGCGCCGCGCTACTTGCAGTCGAGAAGGCGATGACGCCCGGTAATACGTTCGGCGACGTATTCGACGCCCATGCCCGCACGCTCGAGGCCCACAATTTGACCAAGCACCGGCTCAATGCCTGCGGCTATTCGCTCGGCGCCCGCTTCACCCCGTCCTGGATGGACATGCCGATGTTCTATCAGGGTAATCCCGAACCGATTGCGCCGAACATGACGCTGTTCGCCCATATGATCATCATGGACTCCGAAACCGAAACCGCGATGACGCTTGGCCGCACCTATCTGACGACCGAATCCCAGCCGAAGCCGCTGTCCCGCCATGATCTCGACTTGATCGTGCAGTGAATCCATAATGGAAAGAGTGTGAGGGGCGTTCGTCGCCAAGGAGTTTTCAGGCTAATGAGACGATCGCATGTGACGACCGTGTCATTGCTCGTGGCGCTGGTACTGGCGGCCTGCACCAATGCGAAGGACGTTCTCGAACCCTCGGCCATTGCCCCGCAATCGACGCAATCGCTCTCCGGAGCCGGAGGTGCCGCAACGCCCCCCGCGACCCCGGCCAAGCCTGCCGGCACCGCGCAAACTGCAGGTACAGCGCAGCCTTCCGCTGCAGCGGCCGTGCCGCCCGCCAAAAGCGCGGCTGCCATTGCGCGGACCCGGCTGCAGGTGGCGCCGATCGTCGGCGCCTCGGTAGAAGCCGCGACACCGCTGACTGCCGAGCTTCAGACACGCGCCAGGCAGCGCGGCATCACCTTGGCCGGCAGCACCGACCAGACCCCAACGCATGTGCTCAAGGGCTATTTCTCGACCATGACGGAAGGCAAGGACACCACCGTCATCTACGTCTGGGACATCTATGACCCGGCCGGCAACCGGCTGCATCGCATCAATGGCCAGCAGAAGGCGCCCTCCGTCGGCGGCGGCGAAGGCTGGGCGGCGGTCGCGCCGGCGACCATGCAGGCAATTGCCGACCAGACAATCGACCAGTTCGCCACCTGGCTTGGCGGCGGCGCCGGCTGACCTGGAGCATGATTCCGAAAAGTGGAATCCGGTTTTCGGAAAGATCATGCTCAAACACAAAGATAGCGCCAGCCCGATTCCGCCGGCATGGAACTGGCTCTATCGCCGCATGCTCAAGCCGTAAGCGTTTATTGAGATTAGCCGGCGGATTCCCATTCACGACGCTTGCAATACCGGCGCGGGCCGCTAAAAGCCCGACTAAGAGGCTGGAGTGCTATCGGAGTCTCTCAATCCTTCGCCAGGAACGGTGCATGAAGCTCTTCGCGGGCAATTCCAACAGGGTGCTGGCCGAATCAGTCGCCCGCTACCTCAACATTCCGCTGGGCAAGGCCAGTGTCAGGCGCTTCGCCGACCAGGAAATCTTCGTCGAGATCCAGGAGAACGTGCGCGGCGAGGACGTCTTCATCCTGCAGTCCACGTCGTTCCCGACCAACGATCATCTGATGGAACTGCTCATCATGATCGACGCCTTCATGCGCTCCTCGGCCAAGCGCATCACTGCGGTTATTCCTTATTTCGGCTATGCCAGGCAGGACCGCCGCGCCTCCGGCCGCACACCGATCTCGGCCAAGCTGGTCGCCAACATGATCACCAGGGCGGGCGTCGACCGGGTGCTGACCCTGGATCTCCATGCCGGCCAGATTCAAGGCTTCTTCGACATCCCGACCGACAATCTGTTTTCCGTGCCGGTCATGGCCCGCGACGTAAAGGCAAAATACAAGCAGCTTGCCAATGTCATGGTGGTGTCGCCGGATGTCGGCGGCGTGGTCCGCGCCCGCGCGCTCGCCAAGCGCATCGACGCCCAGCTTGCCATCGTCGACAAGCGCCGCGAGCGCCCCGGCGAATCGGAAGTCATGAACGTCATCGGTGACGTGCGCGGCAAGGATTGCCTGTTGATCGACGACATCATCGATTCGGGCGGCACGCTGTGCAATGCGGCCGATGCGCTGCTTGCCGACGGCGCCACCAGTGTCACCGCCTATACTACCCATGGCGTTTTGTCCGGCGGTGCCATCGCCCGCATCGGCGCCTCGAAACTGCAGGAATTGGTCATTACCGATTCCATCCAGCCGACCCAGGCAGTGCTCGACGCCACCAATATCCGCGTCATCTCCATCGCCGAACTGATGGGCGAGGCGATCTCGCGCACGGCGACCGAGGAATCGGTGTCGAGCCTGTTCGATTAATGCGTGTCGCGCAAAACTGTGCAGCGGTTTTGCGATAACGAAATGCATAAAAACAAGAACCCAAAACGCGGCGCATGAGGCCGGCCGAACGCGATGCCCTTTAGGGCTGCGACTCAGGCCGAGCTGGACCGCTTATTCGTCGCACACCTTCGCCAGCATCACGGGCGCCCTGCATATAACCGCGTGGCGAGGCTCCCAGCATGCGCTTGAACATGGTGATGAACGCCGGCACGCTGTCATAGCCGAGATCGAGCGCCACCCTCGTGATCGGCTCGCCGTCGGCCAGCCGTGGCAACGCCGCGAACAGGCAGGCCTGCTGACGCCAGGTCGACAGCGACAATCCGGTCTGGCGGTGGAACGCGCGGGTGAAAGAGCGGCGGCTCATGCCGACGATGGCGGCCCACTCGTCGATCGTCGCATGCGGTGACGGTGCCGAGACGAAGCGCCGGCACAGCGCCGCCAGCCTTGCATCGGACGGGAACGGAAGGCCGAGCGGCCGTTCCGGCAGGTTCGGGATTTCGTGCAACAGGAGCTTCATGATCAGTCCGCCCCGCCCCTCCAGCTCGGCGCCTTGCGGCAGCTTTTCCGATTCCACGATCAGGCTGTGCATCAGGTCAGTGATGCCGACGACGCGCAACCCGTCCGGCAGCCCCAGAATGGCCTCCGGCATCACATAGACGGACCGCATGCTGACGTCGCCCAGCATCTCGACGGAATGTTCGGTGCCGGCGGGGATCCACATGGCGTGGTCGGGGGGCACCATCCAGCGCCCATGCCGCGTCGTCACCAGCACGACACCGACCAGCGCGTGCAGCAACTGGCTGCGGCTATGATGGTGCCGTGGCACGTGATAGCCGTCCGGATATTCGGTCGGCAGCGCCACCGCCGGCCCGACGGCCTGCTCCAGCCATTGCCAGCGACGCTCGTGCAACAGGCCGAGATCGGTATCGCCCGCTCTGAACATTTCCCTGCCATGCGGCATCAGCTATGGCCCACTTGCGAAACTATTGGACCAAACCACGAAAGAAGTCGCGTGACAAGCAACGTATAAGGCAGCCGGCCCATAAGACCGCCCTGCGGGAGCGCCCGCCAAAAGACCACGGAGCCTGCCTTGACCGATACCACAGCAACCGCCGACGCCAAGCCGGCAGCGGCCAGCCACATTTCAGCTCAGGCGACGGCCTTCACCGTCATCCTGGCGGTGAGCTTCTGCCACTGCATCAACGACATCATGCAGTCGTTGCTGTCGGCGATCTATCCGCTGCTGAAGGACAATTACGGCCTCGATTTCTGGCAGATCGGCCTTTTGACTTTCACCTTCCAGGTGACGGCATCCTTGCTGCAGCCGGTGATCGGCATGATTACCGACAAGCGGCCGATGCCCTATTCGCTGCCCTACGGCATGGCCTCTTCGCTGATCGGCCTGGTCGTGCTGGCCTATGCGGGACACTACACGCTGCTCCTCATCGGTGCCTCGCTGATCGGCATCGGCTCGGCGATCTTCCACCCGGAATCCTCGCGCATCGCGCGCTTCGCCTCCGGCGGCAGGTTCGGTCTGGCACAGTCGCTGTTCCAGGTCGGCGGCAATTTCGGCCAGGCGATGGGGCCGCTGCTGGCAGCCTTCATCGTCGTGCCCTTCGGCCAGACCAGCATCGCGTGGTTTGCCGGCAGCTCACTGATCGGCATAATCGTGCTGTGGCAGGTCGGCGGCTGGTACAGCCGCCTGCGTGCCGCGCAGAGCACCCGCAAGGCGGCAGGCTTCGTCTCGCCCTTCCCCCGCCGCAAGGTGATGGGCGCGCTGCTGGTGCTTACCTTGCTGGTGCTGACGAAGAACGCCTACATCGCCAGCCTGTCCAGCTACTACACCTTCTATGCCATCCATAAATTCGGCGTTTCAGTGCAGATGTCGCAGGTCATGCTGTTCCTGTTCCTCGGCGCCTCGGCCCTTGGCATCCTGCTCGGCGGCCCGTTCGGCGACCGCTACGGGCAGAAGGCGATGATCTGGTTCTCGATAGTCGGCGTGCTGCCCTTCACCCTGGCCTTGCCCTACGCCAATTTCGAGTGGACGATGGTTCTCACCGTGCTGATCGGCCTGATCCTGTCCTCGGCCTTCTCGAATATCGTCGTCTTCGCCCAGGAACTGGTGCCCGGCCGGGTCGGCATGATCGCCGGTATTTTTTTCGGCTTCGCCTTCGGCATGGGCGGCATCGCGGCCGCCGTGCTTGGCGTCGTCGCCGACATGAAAGGCATCGATTTCGTCTTCCAGGTCTGCTCGTATTTGCCGCTGCTCGGGCTGCTGACGGTCCTCCTGCCTAACATGAAGGAAGCGAGGAATGTGGAGGCGGCGGCCAGCTAAAAATCAGTTCATCTTTCGGAATTGATACGAGGGCGCGGCAGTTGCCGCGCCCTCGATGATTCTTTCACCACACGCCGGGTGAAAAGCCTGTTAGAGAGGGTCCACCCCTGAAGGCAAAATTTTGGTCAGCAACGCCTTCAAGTTGAACATACCGGGCTCAGCCCTGATGCTTCGCAGCGCTCCGCGCCAGGAAAGGCAATTCGCTGATGTCCAGACTAAAAGGCAAGGCCGCATTGATTACCGGCGGCACCAGCGGCATCGGCCTGGTGACGGCGCGACGTTTCATCGAGGAAGGTGCGCGCGTCGCTATCACCGGAACCAATGCGAGCCGTCTCGAGGAGGCGCGCACCATCCTCGGCAGTGATGTGCTTGTCATTGCCGCCGACGCCGGAGATGCTGCTGCCCAGAACGACATAGCGCGGCGGATCGAGGAAACCTTCGGCAAGCTCGACGCTCTCTTCCTCAATGCCGGTATCGCCGACCTGCGCCCGCTTGGCGACTGGACCGAGGCCGCGTTTGACAGGAGCATCGATGTCGACCTCAAGGGGCCGTATTTCCTGGTCAAGGCGCTCGTTCCGCTGTTTTCGAACCCGTCCTCGATCATCCTCAGCGGCTCGGTCAACGCACATATGGGAATGGCTGGAACGCACGTCTATGCGCTGGCCAAGGCCGGCATGATTTCGCTCGCCCGGACGCTCTCGGGCGAACTGATAGAACGCGGTATTCGCGCCAATGTGATCAGCCCGGGTCCGATCGACACGCCGCTCAACGATAAACTTGGGCTGGACCCCGAAGCGGCGAAGGCGCGCGCGAAAGCTGTGGTCGGCCTGGTGCCTGCCCGTCGTTTCGGAACCGCCGAGGAAATTGCCAACGCAGTGGTCTTTCTTGCTTCGGACGAATGCCCGTTCATGGTCGGTGCGGAAATGCTGATCGATGGCGGCTTGAGCATCGCCTGACATCGGCACAAGCTGACACAAGAACACCCGGGTGTTTTTTTGTTACGTTCTGAAAGGCCTTACGCCCTGAAGAAAGGCCAGCAGGTCGGCGTTGATGGCATCGGCAGGGGTGGTCGCCATGCCATGGGGGAAACCCTTGTAGACCTGCCTGCCATGACTGTCAGCCATGACTTGCACCCTTTCCCACCTTCGGCTATAGAGCCGCCACCCGCGTAGACACCCTTGGAGGCAACGCGGCGGAAGGCTGCCTTCCCTTGTGATCCCGAACAAAGGTCCGCTTGCTTATGCGGCTGCCGGCTTTCGGATATGCAGGCCCGGCGGCTTTCGACGTTTACGGCCCAGCCACGCTGACCGCGAACGCTCCAGAACAACGCGAAAGGAAATGCCATGAGCCACGATACTTACGAGCTCAAGGCCGAAGCGCGCGAACAGGTCGGTAAGGGGTCCGCCCGTGCAGTTCGCCGCAACGGTAAAGTGCCTGCAGTGATTTACGGCGACAAGCAGCCTCCCCTGGCGATTGCGCTGACCTACAAGGACATCTACTACAAGATCCATGGCGGCGGGTTTCTGACCACGGTCGCCACGATCGATGTCGACGGCAACAAGATCCAGGTTCTGCCCAAGGATTTCCAGCTCGACCCGGTCAAGGATTTCCCTGTCCATGTCGATTTCCTGCGCATCGGCAAGGATACCGAAGTCAACGTCGATGTGCCCGTGCACTTCATCAATGAAGACAAGTCGCCCGGCATCAAGCGCGGCGGCGTGCTCAACATCGTGCGCCACGAGGTCGAGTTCCACTGCCCAGCCAATGCGATCCCGGATTTCATCACCATCGATCTCACCGGCACGGATATCGGCGATTCGATCCACATTTCGGCCGTCACCTTGCCGGCCGGCGTCAAGCCGGTGATCTCCGACCGCGACTTCACCATCGCGACCATTGCCGGCTCCTCGGCGATGAAGCCGGAGGCCGCGGAAGAGACGACTGAAGCGGCTGCGCCCGAAGCGGCTCCTGCCGCCGAAGAGAAGTAACTCCTTCCCGCCCGGAGGCGACGATGCTTGTCTTTGCAGGCCTCGGCAATCCGGGCGCGAAATACGCCAACAACCGGCACAATGTCGGCTTCATGGCGGCGGACGCGATCGCCCGCCGCCATTCCTTTTCGCCCTGGTCGAAGAAATTCCAGGGTCTGATCGCCGAAGGCACGCTTGCCGGCGAAAAGGTGATCCTGATCAAGCCGCAGACCTTCATGAACCTGTCCGGCCAGTCGATCGGCGAAGCCTTGCGCTTCTACAAGCTCGGCCCTTCGGCGCTGACTGTCTTCTATGACGAGATCGACCTTGCCGCCGGCAAGGTGCGGGTCAAGGTCGGTGGCGGTTCCGGCGGCCACAACGGTATCCGCTCGCTCGACCAGCACGTCGGCAAGGATTTTCGCCGTGTGCGCATCGGCGTCGGCCACCCCGGCGTGAAGGAAATGGTGCATGGCCATGTGCTCGGCGATTTCGCCAAGGCAGACCGCGAATGGCTGGACGTGCTGCTCGACGCAATCGCCGACGGTGCGGGATTGCTTGCCAAGGGCGACGACAATTCGTTCATGAACCGCGTGACGCTGGCCCTGCGCGACAAGCTCACGCCGACGGGCGACGACGATCGCCCGCCGCCCAAGGCGCCAAAGGCGCAAAGCCACGTCCGCCAGGCGCGGCCGCAGCAGCCGGCGCCCAAGCTGCCCGAAACCGGCCCGATGGCGGCCATGCTGAAGAAGCTTTTTGGCGGCAAGGACTGAGCCATGGATCTGGATGACGTTCAGGAATTGGTCCGCCTCATCAGACAGAAGTATGTTGATTATTTCGTCGCTGCTGCCGGCGAACTTGCTCGCAACAGCCAAGGGTCGCATGCAACCGAGATCAAGTTTTCGAATGTCGATTCGTTCTATCGAAATCTCATCGCGGTTGATTTCGTCGGCAATGACGGACAGCCAAATCCGCAATTCATCAACAGCGAAACCTATGTGAAATTCTCTCCGGATATTCACGCCGGGATTGGTGGAGTGGATGTCCTCGTCTCACCGTTCAAGTGGGACGAGGTTCATTTCAAATTCCCCGTAAATGAGCTCGACGGCGATCTCTTCGACGAATGGTTTCGCGGCTGGTTCGATATCGATGGCGAGCGTGAAACATCGGAGACCGTCGGAAACATCATTCACAGTGTGCAATTGCTCGACGGGCAACTGACCATTGATTTCGGAACCGCCGAGGTCGACGCGTTCTGGCATCTCCTGCAAATACTGAGCAGGTCCGGCGTTCGTTCGTTGGCGATAGGCACCGATGACATCGCGCAGCGTCTGAATTGAATTGCGCCTTGACGATCATCGGCGCTTTCGCCCATAGCCCTGATCAAATTTCGATTTCCCGATAGGACCAGACAAAATGGGTTTCAAATGCGGCATCGTTGGCTTGCCCAATGTCGGCAAGTCGACGCTCTTCAATGCGTTGACCAGGACGGCGGCGGCGCAGGCCGCCAATTATCCGTTCTGCACCATCGAACCGAATACCGGCGAGGTGGCGGTGCCCGACCCGCGCCTGCAGAAGATCGCCGCGATCGGCAAGTCGAAGGAGATCATCCCGACCCGCATCTCGTTCGTCGACATTGCCGGCCTGGTGCGTGGCGCCTCGAAAGGCGAGGGGCTTGGCAACCAATTCCTCGCCAACATCCGTGAGGTCGACGCCATCGTCCATGTGCTGCGCTGCTTCGAGGATGACGACATCACCCATGTCGAGGGCCGCATCGATCCTGTCGCCGATGCCGAGACCGTTGAGACCGAATTGATGCTTGCCGACCTCGACAGCCTCGAGCGCCGCATCGTGCAGATCCGCAAGCGTGCCGCCGGCAAGGACAAGGAAGCAGCGACCGTACTTCCGATGATGGAAGCGGCGTTTGAACTGCTGCAGGCCGGCAAGCCCGCCCGTATCCTGCTCAACGGCATCTCGGCCGAGGACCTGCGCATCCTGCAGGGGCTGAACCTGTTGACGTCTCACCCCGTGCTCTATGTCTGCAACGTCGCGGAAGCCGATGCCGCTACCGGCAACGCGCATACCAGGGCGGTCGAGAAGATGGCCGCCGCGCAAGGCGCCCGCACCGTCGTGATTTCAGCGGCGATCGAAGCCGAGGTCGCCCAGCTCTCGGACGAAGAGGAGATGGAATTTCTCTCCTCGCTTGGGCTCGACGAGCCGGGCCTGAACAAGGTCATCCGCGCCGGCTACGAGCTGCTGCAGCTCATTACCTATTTTACCGTCGGGCCGAAGGAGACACGCGCCTGGACCGTTCACAAGGGTGCCAAGGCGCCGCAGGCGGCAGGCGTCATCCACACCGATTTCGAGCGCGGCTTCATCCGCGCCCAGACCATCGCCTATGACGACTTCGTCAGGCTGGGCGGCGAAGTGGCGGCCAAGGAGGCCGGCAAGGCGCGCGACGAAGGCAAGGAGTATGTCGTCCAGGACGGTGACATCATGCTGTTCAAGTTCAACACCTGACCCGGCGAGGGAGCCCCGTGGCGACCATTGCCGTCGCTCGATGACAAACTTCAAGCAGGGTGTCGCAGTGCCTCTTGCGCTGCTTGACGGGCAGTCGTGCGGGGTCTAAGGGGCCTCTGCACCGGCCTCGCGCCTCACCTGCCCGTGTCCGTGCGATCTGACTGACGCGCCCCTCCAAACGAACGCTCTTTGGCAACAGCAAGGGAGACCCGGCGATGATCAAGGCCTTCGTCGTCGACAATGATCGCCTGCGCCTGGTCGACGATCTCCTGCAAAACAGCGACACTGTCGTCTGGGTCGATCTCTTCAACCCGACAAAGGAAGAAGAGACGACAATCGAGACCTGGCTCGGCATCGCCGTTCCGACCCGCGAAGAGATGGAAGAGATCGAGATCTCGAGCCGTCTCTACGTCGAGGACGGCGCCTACTTCATGACCGCCATTCTGCCTGCCCAGACCGAGGTGGACGATCCGTTGATGTCGCCGGTTACCTTCGTGCTCGCCGGCAGCAGGCTGATCACCGTGCGGTACCACGAACCGAAGGCGTTCAAGACCTTTCCGCTGCGCGCCGAGAAGGTGGCTACCGGCTGCACCAGCGGCGACACCATCCTGATCGGACTGCTGGAGGCGATCGTCGACCGCCTCGCCGACATTCTGGAGCGCGCCGGCCGCGACGTCGAGGTGATCTCGCGCGACATCTTCGAGGCACGCTCGACCAAGGTTTCCAAGCGCAACCGCGACTTCCAGGAACTGTTGAAAGGCATTGGCCGCAAAGAGGACCTCGCCTCCTCGATCCGCGACAGCCTAATCTCGCTGCAGCGCCTTGCCGGGTTTCTCGCCCATGCCTCCACGCAAACCAGGATGAGCAAGGATACCCGCGCCCGCATCAAGACCTTGTCGCGCGACGTGCTGTCGCTCGCCGACCACGCCACGTTCCTGTCGCAGAAGATCAGCTTCCTGCTCGACGCGACGCTCGGCATGATTTCGATCGAGCAGAACGCCATCATCAAGATCTTCTCCGTCGCCGCGGTCATCTTCCTGCCGCCGACGCTTGTCGCCTCGATCTACGGCATGAATTTCGATATCATCCCCGAGCTCAAATGGCACTTTGGTTATCCCTTCGCCATTGGCATGATGGTGCTTTCGGCAATCCTGCCCTTCTGGTATTTCCGCCGCCGCGGCTGGCTGTAGGGTCATCAATACCTCCGCTGCGGCTTGGGCGCAGCGGGCTGGCGCAGTAGAAATTGCTTGACCAAATGCCGCCCTGCCTGCATCCGGGAGCCCGACCTGTAGCGATCGTACAATCCTGAACAGGATTTCCAGACCATGACCGCAAAGACCTGGGCTTATGAGGATTTTGTCGAGGGCGCTTCGCTCGACCTCGGCACCAAGCTGGTAAGCGCCGCCGAAATCATAGAATTCGCCGGCGAGTTCGACGCCCAGCCGATGCATCTCGACGAGGCCGCGGGCAAGGCCAGTATCCTCGGCGGGCTGGCTGCCTCGGGCTGGCACACCTGCGCCATGTTCATGCGTATGCTGTGCGATGCCTTCCTGCTCGATTCGACCTCCCAGGGCGCGCCGGGCGTCGACCAGGTCAAATGGAAACGACCGGTCCTGGCCGGCGACCTGTTGAGCGGCAGCACCACCGTCCTTGCCAAGCGACTGTCCAGATCGAAGCCCCGGCTTGGCCTTGTGACCATGCGCAGCGAGTTGTTCAACCAGCGCGGCGAAGGTGTTTTCGAGCTCGAAAACACCGTCATGTTCCTCACCCGCGAGGGCAGTGCGTGAGCCTCGACGAATTCTTCTGCATCGGTATCACCGTTACGCTTGGCTCGCATCGATTCGAACCGGAGGCGATCAAGGCGTTCGCCCGCAAATACGACCCGCAGATATTCCATGTCGACGAGGAGGCGGCGAAGAACAGCATATTCGGCGGGCTCTGCGCCTCGGGCTGGCACACCGCCGCCACTTGGATGAAATTGAACCTCGAAGCCGGCATGGAGGCAAAGGTCGCCCGCTGGCCCGGCCCTGGACCGGTGCCGGAATTCGGCCCCTCACCCGGCTTCAAGAACCTCAAATGGCTCAAACCTGTCTATGCCGGGGAAACCGTGACTTTCACCCGCACCGCACTGGCCCATCGCCCCATTGCCTCGCGACCGGGCTGGCGGCTGCTGACGCTCCGCTCAGAGGCCTTCGATTCGACCGGCGACAAGGTCATCGAATTCGAAAGTGCCGTGCTGGTGAAGGTGGAATGAGCGGAGTTCTTCCCTTCTCCCACATGTGGAGAAGGAAGAAACGCTCAATGCCCCTCAAACCCGATCAGCGTCCTCACCGGCACGCCGAGCGCCTCTAACCTCTCTCGGCCGCCAAGATCCGGCAGGTCGATGACGAAGCAGGCGGCGACGATGTCGGCGCCGATCTGCCGCAATAGCTTGACGGCTGCCTCGGCCGTGCCGCCGGTGGCGATCAAATCGTCGACGACGATTACCTTCTCGCCTGGAGAAACACCGTCCTTGTGCATCTCCATCTCGTCCAGCCCGTATTCCAGGCTGTAGGCGACGCGTACAGTCTCGTAAGGCAGCTTGCCCTTCTTGCGGATCGGCACGAAGCCGGCCGAGAGCTGGTGGGCGATGGCGCCGCCGAGGATGAAGCCGCGCGCCTCGATGCCGGCGATCTTGTCGATCTTCAGGCCGGCATAGGGATGCACCAGTTCGTCGATGGCGCGGCGGAAGGCCCGCGCATTGCCGAGCAGCGTGGTGATGTCGCGAAACAGGATGCCCGGCTTGGGATAATCCGGAATGGTGCGGATCGCGGCAAGCAGCGTCTCTTCGAGCGAGGATTTCATCAGGCGGCTCTCCGGGCCATTCAGATTCGGCTGAAGACGTGAAGGGAATTGGCCAATCGTAACCCGGTGCAGCTAAGTCCGGCTACCGCCATGTGACGCCTGACGGAAAATTGTCCGGCAAAGGGCCTGCTCTGCGCCGGCAGCGATGAATCGACATGCCTGCAATGAAAAGGGCGCCTTTCGACGCCCTCGCATTCTCGTATATCGCAGGGTTCAGTGCAGCACGCCGGCCCACACCTTGCGCTTGGTCAGGTAGACCAGCGCACCGAACAGCAGCAGGAAGACCAGTACGCGAAAGCCAGTCTTCTTGCGATCCTCGAGGTGTGGCTCGGCCGCCCACATCAGGAAGGCCGACACGTCCCGCGAATATTGATCGACCGTCTGCGGCGCGCCGTCATCATAGGTGACCTGGCCGTCGGAGAGCGGCTTCGGCATCTTCAGCGACACGCCGGACAGGAAGTACGGATTGTAGTGCGTGCCTTCCGGTATGACCATGCCCGCCGGCGGTTGCTGGTCGTAGCCGGTCAGCAGCGAGTGGATGTAGTCGGGACCGCCCTGGGCATACTGGGTAAAGATATCGAAGACGAAGCGCGGGAAGCCGCGCTCGACGCCGCGCGCCTTGGCCAACAATGACATGTCGGGCGGCGCTGCGCCGCCATTTGCCGCCGCTGCCGCTTCGACATTGGGGAATGGTGCCGGGAAATGGTCGGACGGCTTGCCGGGACGATCGAACATGTCGCCGGCATCGTTCGGGCCGTCATGGATCGTATATTCGGCCGCCAGCGTCTTGATCTGCGCGTCCGAATAGCCAAGGCCTTCCAGCGTACGGAACGCCACCAAATTCATCGAATGGCAGGCCGAGCAGACTTCCTTGTAGACCTTCAGCCCGCGCTGCAGCTGGGCCTTGTCGTAGGTGCCGAATGGCCCGGCGAAACTCCAGTCCATTTCCTTCGGTTCGTGTATCGGGAAATGCGTCGGCGCCGCCTCATTGTGCGCCTCTTCCTGGGCGTTGGCTCCAGTGCCCGCGACCCCAAGGCCCGCGGCCACAAGCCCAAGCAGCGCCAGCGAGGTGAGAATCTTCTTCATGCCAAATCCCCTTGAGATTCTCTGACGCGCTGTCACCGTCTCGAGCATGACCTTGTCCGAGTACCGGTTTCCACTTTTCGCAATCATGCTCAGCCCTTGGTTTCCGGCGCGGCCGTGGCGCCGGCAGGATGTCCACCGCCGCCCTTGTTCTTCTCGAGCACTGCCTCGGTAATCGAATTCGGCAGCCGCCGCGGCTTTTCGATCAGCCCGAGCACCGGGAGCGCTACCAGGAAGAAGGCGAAGTAGAACAGCGTCGCCATCTGCGCCATGAACACATAGCTGCCCTCGGCCGGCTGCGAGCCCAGCCAGCCCAGCAGGATGGAGTCGGCTACGAACAGCCAGAAGAACAGCTTGTACCAGGGCCGGTAGACCGCCGAGCGCACCTTTGAGGTGTCGAGCCACGGCACCAGGAACAGCATGACGATCGCCCCGAAAAGGCAGAGCACGCCGCCGAGTTTGGAGTTGATCGGCCCGATATTGAAGGTGATGGCGCGCAGGATCGCGTAGAACGGCAGGAAGTACCATTCCGGCACGATGTGGGCCGGCGTCTTCAGCGGGTTGGCCACGGTGTAATTGTCCGGATGGCCGAGATAGTTCGGCAGGTAGAACACAAAATAGGCGAAGACGAACAGGAACACGATCATGCCGAACCCGTCCTTGATGGTCGCGTAAGGCGTGAAGGCGAGCGTGTCGGTCTTCGATTTGACCTCGATGCCGGTGGGATTGTTCTGGCCGACGACATGAAGTGCCCAGATGTGCAGCACGACGACGCCGGCGATCATGAACGGCAAAAGGTAATGCAGCGCAAAGAAGCGGTTCAGCGTCGGATTGTCGACCGCGAAGCCGCCGAGCAGAAGCTGCTGGATCCAGTCGCCAACCAGCGGTATGGCGGTGAAGAAGCCGGTGATAACGGTAGCGCCCCAGAACGACATCTGTCCCCAAGGCAGCACATAGCCCATGAACCCGGTCGCCATCATCAGCAGGTAGATGATGCAGCCGAGGATCCACAGCAGCTCGCGCGGCGCCTTATAGGAGCCGTAGTAGAGTCCGCGGAAAATATGGATGTAGACGGCGATGAAGAAGAACGACGCGCCGTTCGAATGCATGTAGCGCAGCAGCCAGCCGGAATTCACGTCGCGCATGATCTTCTCGACCGAATCGAAGGCGAGGGTGCTGTCGGCTGCGTAGTGCATGGCCAGCACGATACCGGTCAGGATCTGCGCCGCCAGCATTAGCGCGAGGATGCCGCCGAAGGTCCAGGCATAGTTTAGATTGCGCGGCACCGGATAGGCGATGAAGCTGTCATAGACCAGTCGCGGCAGCGGCATGCGCGAATCGAACCAGCGTCCGATGCCGGTCTTGGGCGTATAGGTCGAGTGTCCCTCGCTCATGGAAATATCCCCTGCCTCAGCCGATACGGATCTTGGTGTCGGAAACGAATTGGAACACCGGTACTGCCATGTTCTCCGGCGCCGGCCCCTTCCGGATGCGGCCGGCAGTATCGTATACGGAACCGTGGCATGGGCAGAACCAGCCGCCGAAATCGCCTTCCTGGCCGAGCGGGATGCAGCCAAGATGGGTGCAGACCTGTACCATCACCATCCAGGCTTCCTTGCCCGGCGTGGTTCGGTTGGCATCGGTTGCCGGCGCGTCGGCCGGCAGGTTGGCATTGCGGGCGATTGGATCCTTGAGCTCGGCGAGATTGACCGCCTCGGCTTCCTTCATCTCTTTTTCGGTGCGGTTGCGCACGACAACCGGCTTGCCGCGCCACTTCACGACGAGCGACATTCCCGGCGTCAGCGAGGAGACGTCGACCTCGACCGAGGCGAGCGCCAGTGTCGAGGCATCCGGACGCATCTGGTCGATGAACGGCCAGGCGACGGCGCCCGCGCCGACCACCGCGGCCATGCCGGTGGCAACGTAGAGAAAATCACGACGGTTGGGATCCTGGGTGTCGGTTGCGCTCACGGGTGCCTGATCCTTTCGCCTCTTCCGTGCCGGCGGCCGAGCCTTGTTCCCGCTCAATCGCGCCGGCCCGACAGCGCATGGCGAACAGGCTAGCGAATTCCTCCGGCATTTGGGACTTGGGTTTATGCGTGAAGCCTGTTTTTGTCCAGACGGGTGAAGGCACAAGGGCAGATTGTCGCGGGGACGTAATTCGCACGGCCGAACGATTGAAAAACAGCAGCAAAACCAAACGGCTGCGTTCGCCTCGACAGCTGGCGCCGGCCCGGTTTATCCTCGGCCTATGGCGCATGTCATAGACCGCGACAAATGGGCCGAAGCGCCCGACCGCTGGCCCGTTCACTGGCAAGGCGAGCTGCAAGGCGGAGCTTACGGCTCGAACAGCTGCCTGATCTTCAACTACCTGCCCGAAATCGGCGGCGGCCCCAGGCTGCACAGCCATCCCTATTGCGAGATTTTTATCATCCGGACCGGGACCGGTCTGTTCACCGTCGGCGACCGGCAGATCGAGGCCACAGCCGGCCAGATCCTGGTCGTACCGCCGAACACCCCGCACAAATTCACCAATCTCGGGCCAGGCCCGCTGGAAACCACCGACATACACGAGAACGGCAGCTTCATCACCGAATGGCTGGAATAACGCCTCCCGAACCAATTCCGGTTCGGATCATGCGCTGGCGCCGAGCCTGGCCAGCACGGCCTTGGGAATGTTGTATTCCCGGATCACCGCGTCGTGCTTGCGCAGGCCGCAGAGTTCGCGCTGGATGAAATAGCCGTGCACCGCTTCGGCTGCGTCCTTGAGCAGCCGGGCACGGTCGACGCTGTCGGAATTCTCGCGCAGCTTCGTCAGCGTTTCCTCGACGCGCCGGCCGGCGCGGCCGAGCGCGGCCGCCTTCTCGCCGAGGATTTCATGGCCAAGTAGGTCCAACGCGCTCTCCTGCGCGCCGGCCCGTCCGAAATTCGATGCCATTCTCACCGCCATGGTCTACTCCGGTTTGTAGAAACTACTCCGCCGGCCGGGTCTCGGCCAGCGCGCTCTCCTCGTTGAACAGGAAGCCGCCGGACTGCCGCCTCCACAGCCTGGCATAGAGCCCGTCGAGCCCGACCAGCTCGTCATGCGTGCCTTGCTCGACGATGCTGCCTTCGTCGAGCACCACCAGCCGGTCGAGTGCCGCAATGGTCGACAGCCGATGCGCGATGGCGATGACCGTCTTGCCTTCCATCAGTCTTGCCAGATTCTCCTGGATCGCCGCCTCGATGTCGGAATCGAGCGCCGAGGTCGCCTCGTCGAGCACCAGGATCGGTGCGTCCTTGAGGAAGACGCGGGCGATCGCCACGCGCTGGCGCTGGCCGCCGGAGAGCTTGACGCCGCGCTCGCCGACATAGGCCTCATAGCCAATACGATCGCGATTGTCGCGCAGCCCGAGGATGAACTCGTGCGCCTCGGCCTTCTCCGCTGCCGCAACCACCTCGGCGTCGGTCGCTGCCGGCATGCCGAGCTTGATATTGTCGCGCAGCGAGCGGTGGAACAGTGCCGTATCCTGGCTGACGACGCCGATATTGGCGCGCAGCGAATTCTGCGTGACCCGGGAGACGTCCTGCCCGTCAATGGTGATCTTGCCGCTCTCGAGGTCGTAGAGGCGCAGGATCAGATTGACCAAGGTCGTCTTGCCGGCGCCGGACGGGCCGACCAGGCCGACCTTTTCGCCCGGCCGCACGACGAGGTCGATGCCGTTAAGCACGCCGGACCCCTTGCCGTAGTGGAACTCGACATTGCTGACGTCGATGCGCCCGCCGCCGACGACAAGCTCTTTCGCGTCCGGCGCATCCGTCAGACCGAGCGGCTGCGAGATCAGCGCCTTGGAATTCTCCAGCACGCCGAGGTTTCGCAATATGCCGTTTAGCTGCATCATCAGCCGGCCGAGCAGCATGTTCAGCCGCAGCACCAAAGACAGCGTGAAGGCCACGGCACCGACCGTGATCGAGCCCTCGACCCAGAGATAAACGGCAAAGCAGGCGATCGCCGTGATCATGACGCCCGACAGCATCGTCAGCGCCATGCGCACGCCTGTCAGCCGGCGGGTGAACGGGCGCAGCGCGTCGAGATAGATGTCGAAGCCGTTCCTGATGTAGCGGTCGTCGCCATCGGCCGAGAACAGTTTCAACGTCTGCACGTTCGAATAGGAATCGACAAGGCGGCCGGTGATCATCGAGCCGGCTTCGGCTGTGGCTTCGGCATGCTTGCGGATCGCCGGCACATAGCGCCTGGCCAGCAAGCCGAAGGCGGTAATCCAGATCACCACCAGCATCGCCAGCCGGAGATCGAGCCCGGCGACCAGCGCCAGCGTCGTCACCGTATACACGACCATGAACCAGACGACCTCGATGAAGCTTTCCATCAGATCGCCGGTCGCCTGTCCCGCCTGCCAGACCTTGGTCGCGATACGTCCGGCAAAGTCGTTCTGGAAGAAGGCGTAGGATTGGCGCGAGACATGGCGATGCGCCTGCCAGCGCACCAGATTATAGAAACCCGGCGTGATCGTCTGCTCGTCGACCAGCGCCGACAGGCTGACGACGATGGTGCGGATGACCAGCACCACCGCGATCATGAAGACAAGTTCCGGGCCGGCGGCAGTCCACAGCGCGTGCCAGCTGCGTTCGCCGGGAAGCTGATCGAGGATGTCGACCAGCCGCCCGACGAAATAGAACAGTCCGGCTTCGACCAGCGGCGCGATGCCGCCGATCACCAGCATTGCGAAGAAGGCAATCTTCGCCTGCCCGACATAATGCCAGAGGAAACCCCTGACTCCGGCAGGTGGCCGAAGGTCCGCGGGCTCCCGGAATGGATAGACCCAGTTCTCGAACCAGCGGTAGATGGCAGTCATCATTCGGCGGCTTCACCCTTGGCGATTGCATCGTTGGCGGCTGCATCGTTGGCAGAGGGGCCGTCGTCGAGCAGGAATCCGCCCGACTGGCGGTGCCAGAGTTGGGCGTAGAGCCCGCTTTTGGCAACGAGTTCCTCATGCGAACCTTCCTCGACGACGCGGCCCTTGTCCAAGACGACGAGCCGGTCCATGGCCGCGATCGTCGACAGCCGGTGGGCAATGGCGATGACGGTCTTGCCTTGCATCAGCTTGTAGAGATTCTCCTGGATGGCCGCCTCGGCCTCGGAATCGAGGGCGGAGGTCGCCTCGTCGAGGATGAGGATCGGCGCGTCCTTCAGCATGACACGGGCTATGGCGATGCGTTGCCGCTGGCCGCCGGACAATTTGACGCCGCGATCGCCGACATGCGCGTCGAAACCCTTGCGGCCGTTCGAATCCGACAAGCCGGCAATGAAATCCAGCGCCTCGGCGCGCCGCGCCGCCTCGATCAGCATCTCGTTGCTGGCGTCCGGCCGGCCATAGAGGATATTTTCGCGTACCGAGCGATGCAGCAGCGAGGTGTCCTGCGTTACCATGCCGATCTGGGCGCGGAGCGAGTCCTGCGTCACCGCCGCGATGTCCTGGCCGTCGATCAGGACCTTGCCGCTTTCGAGGTCGTAGAAGCGCAACAGAAGGTTGACCAGCGTCGACTTGCCGGCACCCGAACGGCCGACGATGCCGACCTTCTCGCCCGGCTTCACCGTCAGCGACAGGCTTTCGATCACGCCCTTCTGCTTGCCGTAGTGGAAGCGGATGTCCTCAAAACGGATCTCTCCCTTGGTCACGGCAATATCCTTGGCGCCAGGCCGGTCTTCGACGAGGCGCGGCAGCGAGATCGAGGCGATGCCGTCCTGCACCGTGCCGATATTCTCGAACAGCGTGGACATCTCCCACATGATCCATTGCGACATGCCCCAGAGTCGCAGCACGAGGCCGATGACCAGGGCGACGGCTCCGATCGTCACGGCTTGGCCGAGCCACAGCCATAGCGAGATTGCGGTGACCGAAAACAACAGCAGCGAATTCAGGACGTAGAGCAGGCCGTAGAGCTGCGTCACCAACCGCATCGATCGGTAAACCGTGTCGAGAAAGCCGGCCATACCGTCCTTGGCGAAGGATGCCTCGCGCCGCGCATGCGAGAACAGCTTGACCGTCTGGATGTTGGAGTAGCTGTCGACGACACGGCCGGTCATGGTTGAGCGCGCATTGGCCTGCTCCTCGCCGACCTTGCCCAGCCGCGGGATGAAATAGCGCAACAGCAGGACATATCCGGCAAGCCAGACGGCAAGCGGCGCGGCCAGCCGCCAGTCTGCCGAGCCGACGATGAACAGCATGCCGAGAAAATAGACGACGATATAATTGAGCACGTCGATGAGCTTGATGACGCACTCGCGCACCGCGAGCGCCGTCTGCATCAGCTTGGTCGCGATGCGCCCGGCAAACTCGTCCTGATAGAAGCTCATCGACTGCTTGAGCAGGTATCGATGCACCTGCCAGCGGATACGCATCGGATAGTTGCCCATCAGCGTCTGCTGGTTGAGCAGCGAATGGAACCAGACCGTTGCCGGCAGCGCGAAAACCACGATGAAGGCCATGCCGGCCAGCTTCAAGCCTTCGGTCTGCAGGAACGTCTCGCGATTCTGTCCGGACAGCCAGTCGACGATCCGGCCCATGAAGCCGAACATCCACACCTCGGCAAGGGCGATGGCCGTCACCAGCACCGCATCGAGAGCGATGTAGGGCCACGCGCCGCGCGTATAATGCACGCAAAAGGCGATCAGTGTCCGCGGCGGCTCGACCGGCTCCTTGGTAGGGAACGGATCGAGCCTTTTTTCAAACCAGCTAAACATAGTGATGCTCACAGTACTGTTTCCGCTCACGCGGCACGAGAACGGACGAGGTGCCCAGACCGCATGGCGCCAAGGACCGGCGATACGGAATCGTCCGCCTCGCCGGTCCTGCTTCGCGCTATATAGGTTGTCGCGGGCCTTTCGCCGACAGTCTCGTTTGACGATGCTGACGACGTTTTGACGATCCGGATTTTCGCGCCGGTTTTTGCACCAGGCCGGATCAGCCTGATGATCCGGCGCACCAACGACGGCCGGCTATAGTCCGGAACGGCGCGCGAGAAATCGACGTCCGGCAGCATGCCGCGATGCGGACGCCGGCGGGTCTCGGCGTGAACCGCCGACGAGTAGGTCTCGCCGATCAAAAGCGCCCAGGTCGCAGTCTTGCGCTCGTGCAGGCTTCTTGAGCCGGGTATTCTACAGGGATCGAACATCGGTCCGTCCTCCAGTTGAAGATGCAGGTAGAAGGGTGAACCAACCCAGGTCGCGGGCATGCGCGGCACGGCAAAGGTGGCATCGGTCGAAGCGTGTTCAGGTGGGGCGTTCAGCCCCTTCCACAGCTTGAAAAACATCGCAGGATTCCTTCAAAGGCCGAAAAAGGTTTCGGCGGGAATCGGTGCGATTGAAGTCTAGAAGGTCAGGAGAATCGTCGTACCGAAACCGCCGTCGGGCTGGTAAGCCCACGAGAGGGGTGGTGGATGTGCATGGCCATCATGAATTACCCCTCCATCGGTTCGGGTTGACAATGCTGGCCGTATAACCGACTTCGCAGAAAATGACCACCCGCCAGTCCAGGAATTTCGAAAACCGCGAGAGCTCTGTGGCTGATCTGCCACTTATTAGAAAGACGCGGAAATGAACGACCGTCTCCGCATCGCGCTCTACCAGCCGGATATCGCCGGCAATACCGGGACTATCCTGCGCTTCGCCGCTTGCCTCGGTCTCGGCGTCGACATTGTCGAACCGGCGGGCTTCCCGCTCAGTGACCGGGCGCTGAAACGGGCCGGCATGGACTACCTCGAAATGGCGGCGCTCACCCGGTATGTCGACTGGCACGCCTTCGAGGACTGGCGCAAGCTTGCCAAGCGGCGGCTGGTGCTGCTGTCGACCAAAGCAGCTGTCGCCTACACGGATTTCGTCTTTGCCGGCGACGACATTCTCCTGTTCGGCCGCGAATCCGCAGGCGTGCCGGATGCCGTCCACGAGGCGGCGGATGCACGCCTGACCATTCCGATGCAGCCCGGCGCGCGCAGCATCAACGTCGCGCTTTCCGTTGCGATGGTGGCGGGCGGAGCGATCCGGCAGCTTCGCTAGGATGTGTACGCAATCGCCGGCCGCAGCGACCAAGGCGTCGTCCTCACGCAACACTGCGTCCTCTCCGGTCATTCTCATCCAGACGCACATCGCCTTCTCCTGCCGTTTGCATCTTCGAGGCTTCTTCGCTACAAGCTCAACTTAACTTGAGGTCAAGCGGAAAATCGGAGATGGCTGCGGCAACGGAATTAACAGTCGGCCAGGTGGCGATGCGCAGCGGCGTGGCGGTGTCGGCGCTGCATTTCTACGAAGCGCGCGGGCTGATCCGCAGCCACCGCACATCAGGCAACCAGCGGCGTTACGGCCGCGACGTGCTGCGGCGGGTGGCGATCATCAAGGTAGCGCAGGAGGTCGGCATTTCGCTGGCCGAGATCGGCAGAGCCCTTCGATCATTGCCCGAAGGCCGAACGCCGACGCGCGAGGATTGGAACCTGCTTTCGACGGCTTGGCGCGACGAGCTCGACCAGAAAATCAGTCAGCTCAAGAAGCTGCGCGACGGGCTGACCGACTGCATCGGCTGCGGCTGCATGTCGATCGACAAATGTCCGCTGAGGAATAAGGACGACAGGCTGAGCATCCGGGGGCCGGGAGCGAGACGCTTGCTGATCGAGCGTTAATCCGCCGCCGGCAGCCGCCTGATTGTGAATTCGATGACGTCGCCCGGCCGCTCGAACCAGCTCTCGATCTCGGTCCAATAGGCCTGCTTGGGAAAGCGCTCGAACCATTCCTTCGCCTTGAGACGAGCGTCGGAGCGCGGCAGCACGAAGGTCTCGCGCAGGAATCCGTCGCGCGGCATGCGCGCGTTCTCAGCGCGTGAACGGTCGAGCCTCTTCTTCAGGCCATCCAGCGGCGGTCTTGCCGGGGTGCGCACGAAAGAACTCCATTCACACTTGACCCTTGCACCCAAGAGATTAGGGATCGCGGCCGGAAAAGACGAGTCATTTGTCGGGCGCGCCCGCAACCGGAGACAGGATTTGCAACGACCCGAGATACCGGCGGGGCTGCCAGCCGACATCGAACTGAAGAAGACGAAGGCACGGCTGTGGTTCGAGACATTGCGCGAGCGCATCTGCGCTAGCTTCGAGCAGATCGAGCACGACTTGCAGGGGCCGCAGGCCAGCTGGTCGCCCGGCCGCTTCGAAAAGACGCCGTGGCAACGCGATGCCGGCAAGGGCGGCGGCGGTATCATGTCGATGATGCACGGCCGCGTCTTCGAGAAGGTCGGCGTCCACACCTCGACAGTCCACGGCGAGTTCTCGCCCGAATTCAGGAAGCAGATGCCGGGCGGCGAAGAGGACCCGTCCTTCTGGGCGAGCGGCATTTCGCTGATCGCCCATCCGTGGAACCCCAACGTGCCGGCCGTGCATATGAACACGCGCATGGTCGTCACCTCGCGCCAGTGGTTCGGCGGCGGCGCCGACCTGACGCCGGTGCTCGACCGCCGCCGCAGCCAGGACGACCCCGACACGATCGCCTTCCACAGGGCGATGCAATTTGCCTGCGAGAAGAACGCGGCGATCGCCGACTACGCGAAATTCAAGGCCTGGTGCGACGAGTACTTCTATCTGCCGCACCGCGACGAGCCACGCGGTACCGGCGGTATCTTCTTCGACTGGCTGCATTCGGGCGAGGACAAAGGCGGCTGGGACGCCGATTTCAACTTCGTCCAGGACGTCGGGCGATCTTTTCTCGTCGTCTACGGACATCTGGTGCGCGCCAACTTCAATGACAACTGGACCGATGGCGACCGTGACGAGCAGCTCATCCGCCGCGGCCGCTATGTCGAATTCAACTTGCTTCACGATCGCGGCACCATCTTTGGGCTGAAGACCGGCGGCAATGTCGCCTCGATCCTGTCCAGCCTGCCGCCAGAAGTGAAATGGCCGTAAAATCTCGGTGAGCATGGCGTGAGCCGCAATCGGGTCCAAATCCCCGGAATTTGACGGCAAATGTGGCGCAAGGCGCGCCAAAAAATATCTTTTTCGTCTAATATATTGTTGAAAAGATTGGGTTATTTGTCGCGTCGGGCCGGGAAACGCCGGCGGTTCTTTACTCCCGAGAGCCGCGACCCGACGTGACCGGACGGCCCATATTGGATGGGCACCTTTCCCAAGCGGGTGTCCGCATTTTCCAGGAGAGCATGCCATGCGCAAGCTTATTATGACCGCAACCGCCGCTGCCGTTCTCGCCTCCGGTACTGCCGCATTTGCCGCGGCCAAGCACACCACCGGTACGATCAAAAGCTATGATGGAACGGCGATGAGCCTGGTTCTGGATAACGGAGCCACCTTTACGTTGCCCCAGACCTTCAAGGATCCTGGCCTGAAGGTCGGCGAAAAGGTCCGCGTCACGTGGGATATGAGCGGCAAGAATAAAACTGCCGAGGCAGTCAAGATCGTGAAGTGATGGCCTGCCCGCTGGAGCAAGACGAGGTCTTGCCTCCGGGGTAGCGCAAGAGGGCGGAGCAGCGCTGCTCCGCCTTTTTCGCAATCCGTACCCCTTGAGCACTGCGTGTCGGCTTGCACGCGCGGCGTAGGGCAACCAAAACCGTTCGATCGTGTTATGCTTAGCTGGCCAGCGTGTAACCCGGATACCGGACCCGGTTTCCGGATCGCGCAATCAAAGGTCTGGAGCTTCCGTGTCATTGCGCGGCGCGACGCTCCAAGGAGGAGATGAGGAGAAGCCAAATGAAGGAATTCCATTGCGGGTCGCTCGTACCCGGCTGCGAGTGGCACACACGCGCCGAGGAGGAGGCTGAGGTCATGCGCCGTGCCGTCGAGCATCTGCGCGAGACGCATGGCGAGACGGTGATCCGCGAGACGATGATCGAGGCGATCCGCTCGCGCATCGAAAAGGTCCGCGACGCAGCGTGACGGTCAGGATTCGAGTGCCTCCGCGGCGCGCTTGAGCAGCGCGCCGCGATCAAGCGCAAAACCGGACTCGACCCATTCCTTTTCGAGATTCTTCAACGTTGCACCAAGCTTCGGCCCCGGTGATGCGCCAAGCGCCGTCAGATCGGCGCCCTTGACCGGAAAAACAGGGTTTTGCCATTTTGCAGCGAAGGCAAGCAGGCGCGAGAAGCCGCCGGCTTCGAGCAGTGCGTCATTGTCTTCGACCGCGCGGGCTCGAGCGGAAGCGAGCGACAGCCGCAACCGATCGACAAGGCCTTGGCGGTCGCCAAAATAAAGCCTTTTCGCCAACTCTCCTTCGGTCGTTTTCGGATCGACGGCCGCCGTGATCGCCCAATGCCGCAGCCGGCTTGCCTCGCTCACGGAAAGCCTCAATCTCTCGGCAAGCGTTTTCATGCGCGCGGCATCCGGCGGCACGATGGCTTCCAGCCTGAGCAGCGGGTCCGGCGCCCAGGCCAGATCCTTCTCGGTCTTGGTCAGCCCGTGAATGGCATCGATGCCCCATTTCTCGCTTTCCGGCAAAACGGCGGTCAGAACGCCGGCCTGGCGCATCCACAGCAGCGCCCGCGACGGATCTGGCGCCGACAGCAATTTTTTCAATTCCCACCAGACGCGCTCGACCGAGAGCTGGTCGAGTCCTTGCTTCAGCCGGGCGCAAGCTTTCAAGCCTTCGGCATCCGGCCTGCCGTCGCCATACCAGGCGAAGAAACGGAAGAAACGCAGGATACGCAGATAATCCTCGCGGATGCGCGCTTCCGGATCGCCGATGAAGCGCAGCCGCCGCGCTTCGATATCGGCGATCCCGCCGACCAGATCGACGACCGTTCCATCGGCTTCGGCATAGAGTGCATTGATGGTGAAATCGCGCCGCTCAGCGTCGGCTTTCCAGTCCCGGCCGAACGACACTTTGGCGCGCCGGCCGTCGGTTTCGATATCGGCACGCAGCGTGGTAACCTCATAGGCCTTGCCGTGGGCGACCGCCGTGACGGTGCCATGCTCGATGCCGGTCGGCACCGTCTTGAAGCCGGCCGCCTCGGCGCGCCGGATGGTTTCCTCGGGCACTGTGGTGGTGGCGATGTCGATGTCGGCGACAGGCTGTCCGATAAGCGCATTGCGCACGGCACCGCCGGCGACGCGTGCCTCCTCGTCGCCCTCGGTGAGCGCGGCGAGCAGGCGCTGCAAGTGGCTTTCGCCGAGCCAGCCGGCCTTGCCAGCAATCGACACCGGATTGCTCACGAATAGAGCCTTTCATAAAGCGTTCGGACGATGCCCGCGGTGACGCCCCAGATGCGCTGGCCGCCATAGGGCATATCGTAATAGAACCATTCGAGGTCGTTCCACATGCGACTGTCCCTGCTGTGGTTGGCGGGGTCCATCAGAAAGCCCAGCGGCACCTCGAAGACGGCATCGACCTCGTCGGGATTCAGTGTCAGGGCGAAACCGGGCCGCACAATCCCGAGCACCGGGGCGATGCGATAGCCGCTGCCGGAGACGTAGTCCGGCAGACGGCCGATGATCTCGATGTGATCCCTATCGAGACCGATCTCCTCGAATGTCTCGCGCAATGCCGCCGCTTCCGGGCTCGCATCGGTTGGATCGATGGTTCCGCCGGGGAAAGCTACCTGCCCCGAATGGTTGCGCAGCTTTTCCGCCCGCCTGGTCAAAAGGACCGTGGCTTCATGGCCATGATCGATCACCGGGATCAGCACGGCGGCATCGCGCAGCGCCTTGGCCAGCTTCAGCCTGGGATGGCCCGGATTGAAGCGGTGGTCGCCAAAATCGTCGCCGGCATGCGCCAGCGGCTGCGCCGCGACGCGCTGGCGGAACCCGGCAGCGGAAAACGGCAACGGCGTCACCTGATCCATCATGGGCGGTCCATCATGCGCTCAGCCGTTTCAGTTTCTCAGCCAGCATGATTGGATAGACCTCGCCTTTGGAACGGACGGCAAACATCATCTTGCCACCGATGTCGATCTCTTCGCCGTGCTCGACCAGCTCGTACATCACCGGCCGCGCCACCAGCGCCTCCAGCCGCCCACGCACCAGCACATAGGGCTTCAGGCCGCCTGTCTCGTCCTCATCGACGAAGCGCAGCGGGTGCCCCGCCCCAGCCTCGACCAAGTCCCCGACATTGGTGCGAAAGGTTATGATTTGTCCGTCGCCGGCGCCCGACACGTCCATCTCGACGGCAATAAAGGGCGCGTCGGCGACGCGGATGCCGACCTTTTCCACCGGCGTCACCAGGTAGGTCCTGCCGTCCTCGTCCTTACGCAGCACCGAGGAGAAAAGCTGCACCAGCGGCATCCGGCCGATCGGCGTTCCCAGGTAGAACCAGGTGCCGTCCTGCTTGATTTCCATGTCGAGATCGCCACAAAACGCCGGATTCCAGCGCTCCACCGGCGCCGGCCCCTTGCCGGCGCGCGTCGCGCGCGAGACCAGCGCTTCCAGCCCGCGCGCCTCGGTCGCGGCCGTCAGGCTCTCTTCACGATGGTCGGCGGCTTCCGTCATGGTCACGAAATAGTCACTGTTGTTCCGCTTGTCAGCCTAAGTCTGTGATTTAAGTTCATTGCAGGCGCCATGCGAGGCCGAATCGCGGCATTCTCTGCGGCACCAAGGTGCCAAGCGGTGTTTCCAACAGAAGGATCGATGCTGCATGAGCGTTATGATCAAGGAAAGCCCCATCAGCGAAAAGGACATGGTGGCGCAGGCCGAGAAAGCGCTGGCCGACATTTCGAGGGTCCGTGACGGCGTCGGGCGGGTCATTTTCGGCCAGGAAAGCGTCGTCGAGCGCACGCTCGTCGCATTGCTGGCCGGCGGCCACGCACTGCTGGTCGGCGTGCCCGGTCTAGCCAAGACCAAGCTGGTCGAAACGCTGGGCATCGTGCTCGGCCTCGATTCGCGTCGCATCCAGTTCACGCCCGACCTAATGCCGTCCGACATTCTCGGCTCAGAGGTGATGGAGCAGGATGAATTCGGCAAGCGTTCGTTCCGCTTCATTTCCGGGCCGATCTTCGCGCAATTGCTGATGGCCGACGAGATCAACCGCGCCTCGCCGCGTACCCAGTCGGCGCTGCTGCAGGCGATGCAGGAATACCACGTCACCATTGCCGGCGTGCGCCATGACCTGCCGTCACCGTTCCATGTTCTCGCGACGCAGAACCCGCTGGAGCAGGAAGGCACCTATCCGCTACCCGAGGCACAGCTCGACCGTTTCCTGATGCAGGTCGACATCCTCTACCCCGAGATCGAGGCGGAGCGCCGCATCCTGCTGGAGACCACAGGTATCGAGGATGCCAAGGCCGAAAACGTGCTGCAGCCGGCGCGGCTGAAGGACATCCAGACGCTCATCCGCCGCATGCCGGTGCCGGAAAGCGTCGTCGAGGCGATCCTGAAGCTGGTGCGCTCGGCGCGTCCCGGTCAGGGCAATGCCGATACCGATAAGCACGTCGCCTGGGGCCCAGGCCCGCGCGCCAGTCAGGCGCTGACGCTGTGCGCCCGCGCCCGCGCCCTCTATGACGGCCGGCTGGCGCCGTCGGTCGACGATATCAGGGCGCTGGCCGAGCCGGTGCTGCAGCACCGCATGGCGCTGACCTTCGCCGCCCGCGCCGAGGGCACCACGGTTCGCGATGTTGTGGCGAAGCTCGCGAAAGGGATTTGATGGCGCGCATCGGTGAAGCGCAGGCACCGGCAGCGACGCGCGATGCGCTCGCCAGAGGCCGGTTGCGGGCTTCGTTGGTGCCGGACCTGCTGGTCGAGGCGCGCCGCATCGTCAACACGGTAATTGCCGGCTGGCATGGCCGCCGCAAGCGCGGCATCGGCGAGAATTTCTGGCAGTTCCGGCCCTATGTCGAAGGCGATTCCTCGCGCATTGACTGGCGCCGTTCCGCTCGCGACGACCACACCTATGTCCGCGACCGTGAATGGGAGGCCGCCCATACGGTGTGGCTGTGGGCCGACCCCTCGCCTTCCATGCTCTACAAATCGACCGGAGCCAGCGTTTCCAAGGAATCGCGCGCCCTGGTGCTGGCGCTGGCCATGGCCGAGCTTTTGTCGCGCAGCGGCGAGCGCATTGCCTGGCCGGGCCTGACTGACCCATTCACCGCCCGCAATGGCGCCGAGCGCATCGCGGCGCAACTGATACACGCCGCCGACCTGCCGGCAAAGCCCGACCTGTCCGGCATTCGCCGCTTCTGCGACATCGTCCTCGTCAGCGATTTCCTCGACCCGGTCGAGGACACCATAGCCTGGCTGGACGTGCTCGCCCGCCACGGCGTGCGCGCCCATCTGATCGAGGTCGCCGATCCGGCCGAGGAAAGCTTCCCCTATGCCGGGCGCACCGAATTCACCGATCCTGAGACCGGCGACAAGCTGACCGCCGGCCGTGCCGAAATGCTGGGCGAGGAATATCGCCTGCTTTATGCCGCCCGCCGCCAGGAACTGGCCGCCTGGTGCAAACGGCTTGGCTGGAGCTTTACCGTCAATCATACCGATCGCCTTGCCTCCGAGGCGCTGGTGCGCATCCACATGGCCATGACCGCCGAGGGCAGCTTTGCCGGGAGGGCCCGCGCATGAGTTGGCTGCCGCTCTCTTTCGGGGCGCCGATGGTGCTGTGGGGCCTGCTGGCGCTGCCGGTGATCTGGTGGCTTCTGCGGCTGACCCCGCCCAGGCCGCAAACTGAGGTGTTTCCGCCTCTCAGGATTCTCGCCCGCGTGCTGAGGCGCGAAGAAACGCCGCAGCAGAGCCCTTGGTGGCTGACGCTGCTCAGGCTGCTGATGGCCGCGCTTGTCGTGGCGGCACTTGCCGAACCGGTCTTCAATCCGCGCGAAAAGCTGCCGGCCGAGGGCGCCGCCCTGGCGCTGGTGATCGACAATGACTGGGCAAGTGCCGCCGACTGGGGCAAGCGCGTCGCCACCGCCGAGCGGCTGATCGCCGATGCCAATTCGAACGGCGTGCCGGTGCTCATCGCTTTCACCGCCGAGAAGCCGAATGCCGAGATCGATCCCTTCGATGCCGCTGCCGCGCTCGACCGGCTGCGCGCGGCAAAGCCGCGGCCCATCCCGACCGACCGCCCCGCCGTCTACGCCCGCGTCGCTTCAGCCCTGGAGTCGCTGCCTGGCGCCAGCGTCGCGGTGCTCGCCGATGGTCTGGCGGCGCAAGGCGACGAAGCCGCCTTCAACACGTTGTTGTCAAAGAACGCAGCACGCGTCGTCTGGGCCGTCTCCGACCGGCTGTCGCTGACCGGCCTGACCGGCGCCGACAACCAGGTCGACGGCTTCGCCCTGACCGCGATCCGCGCACCGGGCGATCCGGCACCTGCACAGGTGACGGCCGGCGCCTTCGACGACAAGGGCCGCCGCATTGCCGACGCGACGCTGACCTTTGCCCCGGGCGGAACCACCGCCACCGGCACGATGGCGGTGCCGTTCGAACTCCGCAACGACTTCGCCTACATCGCGCTCGATGGCGAGCGCCAGGCCGGTGCCGTCCGCGTTCTCGACGAGAGCTCAAAACGCCGCCGCGTCGGGCTGCTGTCGCAGTCCGAGGCCGACCAGGCGCAACCGCTGCTGTCGCCGCTCTACTACATTCGCCGCGCCCTGCAGCCCTTTGCCGATCTGGTCGAGCCGTCGAGCGTCGATCTCGCCGACGCGATCCCGCAACTGCTCGACCAGAAGCCGGCAATGATCGTCATGGCCGATGTCGGCACCATTCCGGAACAGGCGCGGCAAAGGCTGGTCGACTGGGTCGACAAGGGCGGCACGCTGGTGCGTTTTGCCGGTTCGCGGCTGGCCGCTGCCGGCAATGACGACGACCTGCTGCCGGTCCGGCTGCGCACCGGCGAGCGATCGCTTGGCGGCGCGCTGTCGTGGACGGCGCCGCAGCCGGTTACTGAATTCCCGAAAACCGGCCCCTTCGCCGACCTCGCGCCGCCCACCGAGGTCACCGTCACAAGGCAGGTGCTGGCCGAACCGACGCCCGACATTGTCGAGCGCACCTGGGCCACCCTTGCCGACGGTACGCCGCTGGTGACCGGGATGAAGAAGGACAAGGGTACGCTCGTGCTGTTCCACGTCACCCCCGAGGCGACGTGGTCCAACCTGCCGATCTCCGGCAGCTTCGTCGAGATGCTGCGGCGCATCGTGCAATTGTCGCGCAACCAGGGCGCGGCTGTCGCCAATGCCGAGGCCGCCGCCACGTCGCTGGCACCTTATCGCATGATCGCCGCCGACGGCACGCTGGTGCCGCCGACGCCGGATGCCAGGCCGCTGGTGCCCGGCGCCGGCCCGCTGCCGGTGACGCTGGAAAACCCGCCCGGCCTCTACGGCTCCGAGACAGGAGTGTTCGCTCACAATCTGCTCGGTGGCGACAGCGCATTCACGCCGCTGGCCCGGCCTGAAATCACGGTACCGGTCACCACCATCCAGTATGCCTTCGACGAGCAGCGCAACCTCAAAGGTCCGCTGGTCACGGCGGCCCTGGTGCTGATGGTGCTCGACACGCTTGCCGTACTCTGGATGGGCGGCCTGTTGTCGCGCCGGCCGCGCCGTGCCGGCGCTGCGGCGACGGCAGCCGTCCTGCTGATTGCGCTCGGCGGCCTGATTGGCCACGCGGACGTCGCGCGTGCCGACGACGCCAAACCGGGAGATACGGAGGCGATCGGGGACATTTCAAAGACCCGGATCGCCTACGTGCTGACCGGCGAGCCGGGTGTCGATTCGATCAGCCGCGCCGGGCTCGAAGGCCTGACCCGCTTCCTCATAGAAAAAACCGCGCTCGAACCCGGAGCACCGGCCGGCGTCGACATCTCGAAGGACGAACTTTCCTTCTATCCACTGATCTACTGGCCGATCGATCCCTCGGCCCCGATGCCGAGCGAGGCCGCTATCGCCCGCATCGACGCCTACATGCAGCAGGGCGGAACGGTCTTGTTCGACACCCGCGACCAGTTCGCCAATGGCATTGGTGCGGATTCGACCAGCCCGGCGACGGAGCGGCTGCGTGACATCCTCGGCAACCTCAACGTGCCACCGCTGGAACCGGTGCCGTCGGACCACGTGCTGACCAAATCCTTCTACATCCTTCCGGAGTTTCCCGGCCGTTTTGCCGGCAGCCCGCTTTGGGTCGAGGCATCGCTTGAAGCCAGCAACACCGAGAACCGCCCGGTGCGCACCGGCGACGGCGTTTCCCCAATCATGATCACCGCCAATGATTTCGCCGGCGCTTGGGCCGTCGACGAGAATGGCGACCCGCTATTGCCGACCGTGCCATCGGATCCGATGCAGCGCATCTATGCGCTGCGTGCCGGGGTCAACATCATGATGTACATGCTGACCGGCAACTACAAATCCGATCAGGTGCACGTCCCGGTGCTGCTCGAACGGCTGGGGCAATAGACCGTGAACTGGTCGCTCGCCTTCGAACCGCTCACCACCTGGCCGCTGCTCGCAGTGGTTCTGGTGCCGCTGCTGCTGCTGGCGCTGGTCGGCCTTTGGTTTCGCCAGCGCGGCGCGGTCTTCCGCCTGGCAGCCCTGATTGCCCTGGCTGCGGCGCTGCTCAATCCCGTGTTCCTCGACGAAGAACGCGAGCCGCTGAAAAGCATCGTCGCCGTCGTCGTCGATCGCAGCCAGAGCCAGGATATCGGCGACCGTACCAAGCAGACCGATGCGGCGTTGGCTGGGCTTCAGCAGCGTCTCGGCCGCTTCAAGCAGTTCGACGTTCGTGTCGTCGAAACCGGCAAGTCCGAAGCCGCCGACGAGCGCACCGAGACGCGGTTGTTTTCCTCACTCGAAAATGCTTTCCGCGACGTGCCGCCGTCGCGCATTGGCGGCGCCATCATGATCACCGATGGCGAGGTGCATGACGCGCCGCCCGGCGCACCCGACTTCAATGCCCCGCTGCACGCGCTGATTACCGGCAACGAGCATGAGAAGGACCGCCGCATCCGCTTCGAGAATGCGCCGCGCTTCGGCCTCGTTGGCAAGCCGCTCGACATGACCTATCGCGTCATCGCCACCAACAACGAAACCGGTCCGGTCGATGTCCGCGTATCGGTCAACGGCGAGCAGGTATCGGTCGAGCACGCCAACATCGGCCGGGCGATGCCGCTGCAGGTGACCATTCCCAGCGCCGGGCGCAACATCGTCGAACTCACCATCAACCACGAGCCGGGCGAACTCACCGACACCAACAACCGCGCCATCGCGCTGATCGACGGCATCCGCGAAAATCTGCGCGTGCTGCTTGTTTCCGGCGAACCGCATGCCGGCGAGCGCACCTGGCGCAATTTGCTGAAATCCGACGCTTCGGTCGACCTCGTGCACTTCACCATCCTGCGCCCACCGGAAAAGCAGGACGGTACTCCGATCAACGAATTGTCGCTGATCGCCTTCCCGACGCGCGAGTTGTTCGTCGAGAAGATCAAGGATTTCGACCTGATCATCTTCGACCGCTATCAGCACCGCGACGTGCTGCCGATCCTCTATTACGACTACATCTCCGAATATGTCGAAAAAGGCGGCGCGCTGCTGATCGCGGCAGGCCCCGAATATGCCGGCGAAAGCTCCATCGCCCGCACGCCACTGATGTCGGCGCTGCCGGCAATGCCGACCGGCGAGGTCATCGACAAGGCCTTCTATCCGCGTCTTACCGATACCGGCCAGCGTCATCCGGTAACCCGTGGGCTCGACGGCTCCGCGACCGAGCCGCCGCACTGGAGCCGCTGGTTCCGCACCATCGGCGTCGAGAACCCCGAGGGCGAGGTGGTGATGAAGGGCGCCGACAACCGGCCGCTGCTGCTGCTCGACCGCAAGGGCGAAGGCCGCGTCGGCATGCTTCTGTCCGACCAGGGCTGGCTGTGGGCGCGCGGCTTCGAGGGCGGTGGCCCGCACGTCCAGCTCTACCGGCGCATCGCCCACTGGCTGATGAAGGAGCCCGAACTCGAGGAAGAGCGGCTGACCGCCGACGGCCGCGGCATGGTGCTGGAAATCCGCCGCCAGACGATGAGCGACGACCCCGGCCCGGCGCAAGTCATCACGCCGTCCGGCAAGGCACTGATCGTCAGGCTCGAGAAATCCGAACCAGGCGTCTTCCTCGGCAGCGTCGAGACCAGCGAAATCGGTCTCTATCAGGTCGGCAATGGCGACCTGACGGCGTTGGCCCATGTCGGGCCGGTCAACGCGCCGGAATTCACCGACGTCGTCTCCACCGAGAACCGGCTCAAACCACCGGCTGAGGCAACCGGCGGCAGCGTTCGCCGGCTGGCGCCGGCCTCGGCGCTCGGCAATCTCACCAGCACGGTCACGCTGCCCTCAATCGTTCCGGTCCGTTCCTCGGGCGCGGCCTCAGGCAATGACTGGATCGGCCTGCGCACCACCGACGACAGCGTACTCAAGGCCGTCTCGCGCGTGCCGCTGTTCGGCGGCTTCCTCGGCCTCGGCCTGCTGCTTCTGGCGATGGGCTCGATGTGGTATCGCGAAGGGCGGTAGTTCCCGTCTCTCCCTGCAAACGGGGCGAGGGAGGAGCCCTACTCCTCCGGCTCCGTCGTGAACATCAGCGGGTAGCCCTTGGCCTTGCCGGCATCGGTTGCCCGCGCCGCCTTGGTCTCGGCGACATCCCTGGTGAAGACGGCGACAACGCAGACGCCGCGCCGGTGCGCGGTGATCATTATCCTATGCGCCTGGTCTTCGCTGAGCTTGAACTCGGCCTTCAGCACCGTCACGACGAACTCGCGCGGCGTGAAATCGTCATTGACCAGGATGACCTTGTAGAGCTTCGGCCGTTCGACCTTCGGCTTCGTGCTGGTACGGGGTTTTGTCGTGATTTCAGGCATTGGACCGGCAATTGCGTACGACAGCTTTGCGGTCATTTTGACATGGGCAAAAGCGGTCGTCCATTCAACCGCGCGCGATCGGCTTCCCGGCGGGCGCAGTTCAAAAGTCCGTGCCTATGTGGGAACTGCCGTCTGGCGTTCAACTGGCAGTGTGGGCCGGGACTGGCCCTACTGTCCGCACGCCAACAAAGACGACCGCTCCAGGCAAATCGCAACTGGAGCGGTCTTCTCATGGGGTAGAAAGGTGTCGCTTGATCAGGCCTTCGGAGCTGCCTTGACCACGTGCTTCTTGTGCTTCTTCACGGTCTTCTTGGCAGCGACCTTCTTCACGGCCTTGGCCGGCGCAGCGGTCGTCGTTGTCGTCGCAGCCGGGGTAGTGGTCGCGGCATTGGCGCTGCTGGCGCCGAGAACGGGCATCGAGACAGCCAGCGCGATGGCGAGACCGAGGGCGGAGAGGAGGGACTTTTTCATGGCTTCACTTCCTTTTTGTGCAGATCGGATTGAGTGTCACTGAACGGGATCGATCGGTGTCACTCCAAGCAGCTTCAAAGCGTTCGCGAGCATCCGGATTCCCTGTGCCTGTTTCTTGTTGGCGCAGAACCGGTTTCCCTTTCTTTGAAGTGCTTTCGCCGCGGTGACCTGCGTTGCCGCGGCATGGGTTTCGAGGGCTTCGTCAAACTGGCGGTTCAGATCGATGCAACGCTCGCTGCGGGTGGTCGCCACCTTTGCATTGGCCACCTTTGCATCGGCCAGTTTTGCATCGGCTTGTTCAACCGCGGCCGTGACGAGCGAAATGGAAAGCAACGCACCCATCAGACTGATCGCGAACCTTTGCATTGGTCTATCCGTAATCCCGTAACGCGTGTCGCAGCCGATGACCTGACCGCCACGGCACCACTTATGCCTTTGATTTTTTTCGGCAGTTTTTCCGGATTGTAGAATTTTGTTTCTGGATTGTTTCTGGGCAGCCCGGATCGGGCCGCCGATCTCCACTGGCCAACTTATGGCCTGAATTCTATCGTCTGGCTGACGGCCGAAGCACCGCTTGGGCGATCCACAAATGACAGGTTCCCTGTGAAATCCGACCCCCACATACTGATCGTCGACGACGACAAGGGCATTCGCGACCTGCTTCAGGAATTCTTCCAGAAGCGAGGGCTGCATACATCGGTCGCCGCCGACGGCACCGAGATGGAGACCGTCCTGCGCCGCGCCCAGGTCGACCTGATCGTCCTGGACGTCATGCTGCCCGGCAAGAGCGGGCTGGAGCTCTGCCGCGAGTTGCGCGCCAATTATTCGACGCCGATCATCATGCTGACCGCGGTTACCGAAACTACCGACCGCGTCGTCGGCCTGGAGATGGGCGCCGACGACTACGTGCCGAAACCCTTCGATCCGCGCGAGCTGCTCGCCCGCATCCGTGCCGTCTTGAGGCGCAATGGCGCCGCCGAACCGCGACGCGCCGCCTCGCGGCAGATCTACCATTTCGCCGGCTGGACGATGGACTGTTCGCGCCGCCGGCTGATGGCGCCCGGCGACGTCAGGATCGAGCTGACGATGGCCGAATTCAATCTCCTGCAGACCTTCGTCAAGAGCGCGCAGCGCGTACTGAGCCGCGAGCAGCTGATCGAGCTGTCCGGCGGCGACAGCGGCTACAGCTTCGACCGCAGCGTCGACATTCTGGTCAGCCGGCTGCGGCGCAAGATGGAGGACGACCCGAAAACGCCGAAGCTGATCCTGACCGTGCGCAGCGGCGGCTATCAGTTCCTGCCTGAGACGACCTCCGAATGAGACGCATCCTGCCGCAAACGCTACCGGTCTGGGTGCTGCTCATCGTCATCGCCGGCCTGCTGATCAGCCAGATCGCGACCCTTTACATCGTTTCGCGCGACCGTGCCGCCGCCAATGACGTCGTCGATCTCTACCGGCTCAACGACCGCGCCTTCTCACTGGTGCAGCTGATGCATGACGCTACGCCGGAACAGCGCAAGGCGACGGCCTCCGGCCTGTTCAACGCCACTTATGCGCTCACCGTTTCCAACACGCCCGCTGTTACTTCCTCGATAGCCGGCGACGATGAACTGGCCGAATTGGAAGACATATTGGTCGGCCGGCTATCGAAGTTCGGCATCACCGACGCGCGGGTCCGCCGCGATCCGGCGACGCACGAAGCCGACGTCCCCCATGGCGTGGTCGCCGGTCCCGATATCGGCCAGGTCGAGCGCGACCTGCTGGTGCTGGCGGCCGACTTCGCCCAGAGCGACAAGCTGACGGCCTCGCTCCGCTTCGCCGACGGCCAATGGCTGAACTTCACCGAGCCGAACACGCCGGCCGGGCCGATACTGAGTTTCGACAGCCTGCCGCTCTATGCCTTGATCGCCGGGCTGGTGGTGGCTTCTTCGATCTGGTCGCTGCGCCGGCTGACGGCGCCCTACCGGATGATGGAGACCGCGGTGAAGCGGATCGGCGAGGACCTGAAGAGCCCGCCGATCGCCGAGAGCGGCAGCCGCGAGGTGCGTACCGCGGCAAAGGCGGTCAATGCCATGCAGGCAAGACTGCGCGCCTATGTCGAGGACCGCGAGCATCTTGCGGCCGCACTGGCGCACGACCTGCGCACGCCGCTGACCAGAATGCGGCTGCGCCTCGAACTGCTGAGGAATTCGACCGTCCGCGCCGCACTGGCGCACGACCTCGCCGACATCGAAGGTATTGCCAGCTCGGTTATCGACTTCGCCACTTTCGAGGTGACCGAGGAGAAGAGCGAGAGGATCGATTTCTGGTCGCTGGTGGAATCGATCGCCGACGGCTTCGACGAGGTCTCCTTCGACAATGACGATGCGCGCTCGCGCGGCCTGATCTGCGTCGCGCGGCCGGTCGCGCTCCGGCGCTGCGTCACCAACCTCGTCCAGAACGCGGTGACCTACGGCAAGAAGGCGCATCTCAGCCTGCGTCAATCGGGCAGGATCATCACGCTGGCGATCCATGACGAGGGTCCGGGCATACCGCAGGCCGAGCTCGACGCCGTGTTCGGCTCGTTCGTGCGCCTGGAACAATCGCGCAACCGCCAGACCGGCGGCCTCGGCCTCGGCTTGACCATCGCCCGCAACATCGCCCGTAGCGCCGGCGGCGAAGTCAGCCTGTCCAACCATCCCGATGGCGGCCTGCTGACCGAGCTACGCCTGCCGCTGGCGGTTTAGCTTGCGGTATCGGGCTAAGCCGACGTTTGGTCTTGGTTCTCTCCCAAGGAGAAAAACTATCTTCGCAGCACCGCGCTCAGCACATCCCTGACGCCGATGGCGCCGACGAAGCGTGACTGGTCGTCGAACAGCGCCACCGGTGCGGTCTGCGAGCGATGCATGGCCAGCATCACGGTTTTCAGCGACGTGCCGGGATTGGCCCAGAATACCTGCGCCGTCTCCTCCGGCTGGGCTTCGACATCGGCGCAGGACACCCATACCGCCGGCTTGCCGTCGCGCTCGGCCGCCGCCACCAGCCCGTGTTCGTCGATCTTGAAACGCGTCGTCTTGCGCCGGTCGAGCCACACCCAGCCGTTCTCGCCGTGCTCGAGGTCGCGGCGGTCGCGCATGACGTTCCAGGCGGTCAGCACCGAGAGCGGGTTCACATTGGCGATGAAGTCGCGGACATAGTCGTTGGCAGGCCGCAGCACGATGTCTTCCGGCGCACCGGTCTGCACGATGCGCCCACCTTCCATGATGGTGATATGGGTGCCGATCTTCAGCGCCTCCTCGAGGTCATGGCTGACGAAGATGATGGTCTTCTTCAGCTCGGCCTGGAGCTGCAGCAACTCGTCCTGCAGCTTGGTCCGGATCAGCGGATCGAGCGCCGAGAACGGCTCGTCCATCAACAGGATCGGCGCCTCGGTGGCAAAGGCGCGCGCCAGGCCGACGCGCTGCTGCATGCCGCCCGAAAGCTCATGCGCGTATTTCTTCGACCACTGGTCGAGATGAACCAGCTTCAGTTGCCTGTTCACCCGCTCCTTGCGCTCGGCTTCGGGTACGCCCGCGAGTTCGAGGCCGAGGCCGACATTTTCCTCCACCGTGCGCCAGGGCAGCAGGCCGAACTGCTGGAACACCATTGCGACCTGTTTCTGCCGCAGCCGCCGAAGCGTCGCCTCGTCACAGGTGACGACGTCGACGGTGCCGTCGCCGTCCTTGACCAGCACCTGACCGCGCGAGACGACGTTCAGCCGGTTGACGGCTCTGAGCAGCGTCGATTTGCCGGAGCCGGAAAGCCCCATCAGCACCGAGATCTCGCCCTCGTTCACGGTGAGGCTGGCGCCGGCGCAGCCCAGCACGTTGCCCGTCTGTTCGAGGATCTCGGCGCGGGTGGCGCCGCTGTCGATCAGCGCCAGCGAGCCTGCCTGGTCGGCGCCGAAGACGATGTCGACATTTCTGAAATCGACGGCGACTGTCATTTCTTGCCTCCCACGCCGATGCGCGTCATTCGGTCGAGCACGATGGCGAGCACGACGATGGCCAACCCTGCCTCAAGCCCGAGGTCGATCCTGCGCGAACCGAGCGCCCGGTTGATTTCTGTACCGAGCCCGCCGGCGCCGATCAGGGCGGCGAACACCACCATCGACAGCGACAGCATGATCGACTGGGTCAGCCCGGCCATGATGGTCGGCAGCGCCGAAGGCAGCTCGACCTTCCACAGCAGCTGGCGCTTGGTGGCGCCGAAAGCCTCGCCCGCCTCGACGATCGATTTCGGCACCGAGGTGACACCGAGATGGGTGAGCCGAACCGAGGTCGGGATGACGAAGATGATGGTGACGATCAGGCCGGGCGCGTTGCCGAGGCCGAACAGGGTCAGCACCGGGATCAGGTAGACGAAGGTCGGCAGCGTCTGCATCAGGTCGAGCACCGGCAGCATGACGCGGTAGACCTTCGGCTTGTGCGCGGCCCAGATGCCGAGCGGCACCCCGATGGCCATCGAGACGGCGGCGGCGGCAACGACCAGCACCAGCGTTTCCACCGTCTGCTTCCACAGATTCTGGTTGAGGATGAACAGCAATCCGACGAACACCGCCAGGGCGAGGCCCTTCGAGCGTTGCAGGAAATAGGCGAGCAAAGCGATCAGGGCGATCAGCAGAACCGGCGGCAGCAACAGCAACCCATCGACGATGCCGTCGAGCAGGAAGTTGAGGCTGTTGGAAAAAGCCCTGAAGACGGTGTCGAAATTGTCGGTGAGAAAGCCGAAAAACGCCTTCCCCCAGGCACCAATGGGAATTTTGTAACTGACCAGGAATTTGGAGATCGGATCCATCTAGCCCCTCTTCTGCCGGCGCCGTCCTTTGCGGGACGGTCATCTTGTCACAGGATATGAAAAAGGGCAGCCATTTCTACCGTGGCTGCCCCTTGTCTCGTCATGCCAGATGGTCGGGTCAGCTTCCGAGCGCTGTTTTCACCGCAGCCGCCGCATCGCCGCCGTCGAAGGTGGTGACGCCGGCGATCCAGGGAGCGACCGCGTCCGGGTGCTTCTTCAGCCAGTCGGTCGCGACCGTATTGGCGTCGCCGCCCTTCAGGATCGCGTCCATCATCTCGCCTTCCATGTCCAGGTTGAACTTCAGGTTGGCGATGAACTTGCCGGCATTGGGGCATTCGCTCATGTAGCCCTTGCGCACATTGGTATGCACGGTGGCAGCGCCAAAGCCGCTATCGCCCATCCCCTCGAGATAGGTGATCTTCATGGCGCCCATCACCGGATGCGGCGTCCAGCCGAGGAAGGCGATCCATTCATTGTTCTTCATCGACTGCTCGGCCTGGGTGAGCATGCCGGCCTCGGAAGATTCGACCAGTTCGAAGCCTTCGAGATTGGTCTTCGGATCCTTGATCATATCGAGGATGATGCGGTTGCCGTCATTGCCGGCCTCGATACCGTAGATCTTGCCGTCGAACTTGTCCTTGAACTTGCCGAGATCGGTCAGCGTCTTGACACCGGCATCGGCGACATAGGTCGGGACGACGATGCCGTAGCCGGCACCGCTGAGGTTTTCGCTGACGGTCTCGACCGAGCCTTCGGCGGTATAGTCCTTGATGTCGTTGGTCATCGACGGCATCCAGTTTCCAAGAAACACGTCGAGGTCTTTGTTCTTCAGGGATGCATAGGTCACCGGCACCGAAAGCTGGATCACCTGCGGCTCGTAGCCGAGCGCCGTGAGCAGCACCGAGGCGACGCCGGTGGTCGCCTGGATGTCGGTCCAGCCGACATCGGACAGCCGCACCGTCTTGCAGCTTTCCGGATCGCCGGCGAAGGCCCCAGTCGTGGATAGAAAAGCCGCCAGGCCGAGGCCGGCGACGAATGAACTCATACGCGACATGAAAATTCTCCCATTTCAGTTCTCGGTGAAGCGAAGCGACGGTTTTATCTCCGCCTTGTCACGCCAGCCAAACATCATTCTGCTGCGGTTTCAAGCACTAAGGCAATCACGAACAACGGCGCGGGCTGGCCGATCAGCGACACGCCCGCCGCTTTCCGGATGGAAGTCGCCTTTTCCCGGTGGAATGTAGGCTCTCCCCCTCCCCGCTTTGTTGCAACTCGGCTTAAAAGGACGGCATGGCCAAGCTGTACTTCCATTATGCGACGATGAATGCCGGCAAGACGACGATGCTGTTGCAGGCCTCGTACAATTACCGCGAGCGCGGCATGACGACGATGCTGTTCATCGCCGGCCACTACCGCAAGGGCGATACCGGGCTGATCTCGTCGCGCATTGGCCTGGAGACGGAAGCCGAGATGTTCCGGGACGGCGACGATCTGTTTGCCCGGGTCGCCGAGCATCACGACCACGCCACGGTCCATTGCGTCTTCGTCGACGAGGCGCAATTCCTAGAAGAGGAGCAAGTCTGGCAACTCGCCCGCATCGCCGACCGGCTCAACATCCCTGTCATGTGCTACGGCCTGCGCACCGATTTCCAGGGCAAGCTGTTTTCCGGCTCGCGCGCCCTGCTGGCGATCGCCGACGACCTGCGCGAGGTGCGCACCATCTGCCGTTGCGGCCGCAAGGCGACGATGGTGGTGCGCCTCGGCGCTGACGGCAAGGTGGCGAAACAGGGCGAACAGGTGGCGATCGGCAAGGATGTCTATGTCTCGCTCTGCCGCCGCCATTGGGAAGAAGAAATGGGCCGCGCCGTGCCCGACGATTTCATCGGCTTCACCAAAACCTGACCAGCGCTATTTGTTTCATCCGGCCTTGACTTGGCGCACGCCGAACAGCTTGAAACAGCAATCGTTTCCGCCATCATGCGGCGTTTGTTAAGCGTGCCGCCTATTTTGATCCGCAGCCAGAGCCGTCGGGGAGTTCTCATGCTTCGAGCCATTTCGTCTGCCGCTGCTTTCCTCATCGCCGGCGCTCTTGCCGCGCATGCCGACGGCGATGCTGCTCTCGGCAAGAAAGTCTTCAACAGATGCATGGCCTGTCACGAGGCAACGAGCGACCGCGACAAGGTCGGCCCGCATCTGCTGGGTGTCGTCGGCCGCACCGCCGGCACCGCGGACAGTTATCTCAGCCGCTACTCGCAGGGGATGAAGGACGCCGGCGCCACCGGCCTGGTCTGGGACGAAGCAAACCTTGCCGAATACCTGCGCGCGCCGCGGCAGAAGGTCCCCGGCAACAAAATGGCCTTCTCCGGCCTGACCAGCGACGACGACATCGCCAACGTCATCGCCTACCTCAAGGCCGATCCCAAGCCCTGAGCGTCGCTCCCGAGCACGGTTGAAGCGGTGTCTGACCGGACGGCAGTTACACCGTAATCATTGCCTGACTATCCTGCGGTCGGCCTCCTGAAATTCTTTTGTTTTCCTGTAATCCCATGTCTTCCGTCTTTCATTCGCCAAACCCGGCACATATATTCGCGGCGGTTTGCGAAACGAAACCGATGCCGAAGCGGGAGGCCCCAATGGCGACATTGCAGAATTTCGATGCCGAGATTGCCAAGACCAAGCAGGTCGTGGAGGACATGCGCACCAAGATCGAGCAGTCCGGTACCGTGCTCGACACGCTCGCCACCGCCGACAAGAAGATCGGGGACGCCAATTTCGACATCGAGAATGCCCGCATCGAGGATGTGCTGAAGCAGCAGAAGGTGATGGAAGGCAATATCGCCGACCTGATCATCGGCCTCGAGGACGCCACCAACGTCTTCGGCGCCGAATTCGAGAGCATGAAGAACTACACCGGCTGGGAAAATTTCGTCGGTGTCTTCTCCAGCCAGCGTAAGCAGCGCCTGCGCACCGACCGCGTCCGCAACATGTCGCTGGCCGGCAATTTGCAGGAGCTGCTGGCGAAATCCGACACCATTGTCGGCATCCTCAAGGCGCAGAAGCAGGTTCTCGACACCCGCTACAAGACCTCCGAGGCCAGCCTGTCGCAGGTGATCGAGCGCCGCAAGACCACCATGTCCAATCTCGAGACCGTGCAGAAGCGCATCGAGGAGCTCAACCCGATGCTGCTCGACATCGAGAACAAGATCGCCGCCTCGACCAGCCAGAAGGAGCGCACGCAGCTTGAAGGCGAACGCTCGAAACTGGCCACGGAATACAACGAGAAGCAGGCCAAGGAGCAGGAATTGCTGGCCGAAAGCCAGACGCTGGAGCGCTACACCTCGATGTTCCAGACCTTTGTCGATTCGCTCAACAACCAGATCGCGGCGCAATCGACGCTGATCAACAAACTGACCATCGATACCGAGCAGCGCATCGTGCTCTACAAGGCGCTGGAAGATTCGCTGAAGACCGCCGCCCAGCAGGATGTCGCCCACAAGATCAACACGCTGGGCAGCCAGGTCGACAACACCGCCGAAGAGACCATGGCCGGCATCGGTGCCGCCTCGCAAAAGCACATTGGCGATCTGCTTGAAATGCATGAGAAGAACATGGTCGCCACCGCCGACATCCAGCGCCGCAAGAAGCTCGCCGACGATGCCTTCGCCCGCCGCTTCGACGATGTGATGAAGAAGCACAATTCGGCAAATTACGTGCAGTCGTAATTGCTGCACGTGCACTGCTCCCAAGGGCTGGCAGCATGACCCCCGAAAACGAAGCGGCGGCGCGCTATTTCTCAGCGATCGCGGCGGCACTTGGCGGCCTCGAAGTATTCATGCGCGACGATCGCTCGCCGCTCTACCGGCACGGCATCGTTGCCAAGGTCGTCGCCGAATATATCGCGCGGCTCGACAAGTCGTTCTCGTGCTGGCGCAACCGGCTGGGCTTCACCGAGACATTCCGCATCTCGCGCGCCGAAAGCGGTTTCCCGGTCTTCCAGAACCTGCTGGAGCTGGAAAACGACCGGCTCCAGGCCGATGCGCGCCTCGCCAATCTCCCGCTGGCCGACGAGCTGCGCGAGGAAATGGCGGACTTCATCCTGCGCCACAAGGAATTCCCCGAAGCGCTGCAGAAGTCGATGGCCGAGCGGCTTTACCTCGAGGACGTCAAGAGCGAGACCACCTTCGGCCCGTTCACCCTGGCCCAGACGGTCAAGGTGTCGGTCAATCCGAAGACGTTGCGGCCCTATTATCTGGTCCACTGGGCCTGCTTCGACGGCAGCGCCAACCTGCCGCTTGTCTATATGGTGACGGTCGAGGATTCCTCGGACGACATGATCCGGCAACTTGTCGACTCCAGTGGCAAACTTAATGAGAGGGTCGACATTCCGCTGCCGGTCGACGGCTTGCTCAATCCCGAGCTTGCCCACCGTTTCGACGATTTCACCGAGAAGAATTCCGCCTACGCGCTGTCGCCGGCGACCATCGCGGTCAACCTCGACAAGGATTTCGAGCCGCTGCATCCCAAGCAGCTGCGTCGCGTCGTGCTCGGCCCGTTCTATTCTGCAGGGATTACCGACAACAATTCGACGGTGAGCGAAGTGCTGGCCAAGGTGCGCAAGCCGGAAAACGCCTGGCTGCTGACCTGGACCATCCAGGAGGTCTTTTCCAAGGCCGAAAAGCCAGGCCGCAAGGGGCTGTTTTCGAGCGAAAAGACGACGCAGGAATTCTTCATCAATACCGACGATCTCGAGGCCGCGCGGCAAGGCGTGTCGAGCTATGAGAACCATGCGCTGATCCCGCACGAGGCTTATCAGGCGCTCTATGCCGCCGGCGAGGCGCAGAAGATCTTTTCCGGCTACAAGGTCCACATCCTGTCCAAAGGGCAGGTCATCAGCGACGTCTGACCGTCAAATCGCGGAGCATCCTCCATGGACACCGGCCTGACCACCATCCCGGAAGCGGCAATTGAAAAGCACCGTGCCACTGCGCAAAGTTTCATCACTCGCATCGTCGTGCTGGAAGACCCATCGCGCGAGTCCGGCACCGCGCTTGCCGGTACCAACCGCCGCTTCGTCTCCACCGTCTCGGTCGGCTCGGTTCGCCGCACACACGAGGTCGAGCTCGCCAAAACCGTCGCCGCCGTCCATTCCGACGACCAGTTGCTGACCATCCCGCAGCACACGTTGTTGTTTCGCGCCCGGCGCGGCACAGCGATAGCGCTGGCCATATCGGATGTCTTCGCCGAGGGCTCGGACCTCGAAAGCCTGCAGGCGAAAAATGCCCGCGCGCCGCTCGAAGGCGATGAAGCTGCCACCTTCAAGAAGCTGCTGTCGGCCTCTGCCTACATCTCCGCCTTCAGCCTTGCCTCCTATCTGTTCCAGCTGATCGACAGCGACGGCGAGGCGCCGAACGACACGCCCGAGCCGGACTTTCTGTTCGACACGCCACAGGATGCGGTGAAGTCGATCGTAGCCGGGCTCGACAGGGCGATAGCAGGTTCGAAGGACGATGCCGACCTGATGACCCGCGCCCGCGCCTTTGCCCGCGTCGCCATCGACGGGCTGTTGGCGCGAAAGAGCCGCTTCGACGGCATCGGCCCGTTCGAGAACGCGCATATCCGCATCGACGTCGACGATTTCACCCTTGACGGTTTCGACGTCGCGCCGGGTAAGCGGGCAAAGCCGCTGGTGATGACGTTCAAGAAGCCCGAAGAGGTCGTCGGCAACCACATCGCCAAATACCAGTCGGTCAAGCTTGCCAAGATGCTGATGGCGTACGATTTCGAGCGTGAGCTGAACCCATTCGTCGAGCTCGGCGGCTTCCTGTTCACCTTTATCGGCGATGGCGCGCCCGGCACCGGCAAGACAACGTTGATCCAGATGATCGCCGGCCTTCTCAATGGTTATTGCCAGGTCGCCGGCTATCCCTTCGCCTACGAGAATTTCGGCGTCGACCAGATCTCGTCCTACCAGGGCAAGTCCGGCCAGAACTGCCGCCAGTTCATCAACAATGTGCTGAACCCACGCGTCATCGGCTTCGGCACCATCGACGATATCGACCAGGTCGCCGCACGCCGCTCAGACGACCGCGCCTCCGCCGGCCAGCAGGAAATCACCGGCGTGCTTATGGACGCCTTTGGAGGTGCGGCGACCGTGGTGCGCGGCAACTGCTCGTTCGGCATGTTTTCCAACTATCCCGAAAACGTCGACGACGCGCTACGGCAGCGCGCCGGCGCCCGCTGGCTGGTCGACGGCCCGCAGAGCCGCGACGACTACATTGACATCTTCGTCCTGCTCGCCGGCAAGAACCACAAGATCCCGCTCGGCGACCACAAGCTTTATGCGGCGCAAGAGATCCAGCGCGCGGTGATGGAAGCTTACGAGGAGCATGAGAAGCCGCAGGAAGACGGGTTGATGAAGGTCTATGAGCGCTACATGAAGGAGAACGGCGCGCCAAAGACGATGGCCGACATCGGCACCTATCTGCATATGATCAAGGATGCCGAGCCGCGCTTTACCGGCCGCGCCATCAAGAACGTCACCGACGCCATCAAGATGCGCGCCATGGACATCGAATTGCCGGACGAGTGGTTCGAAAAGCCGGACGCCTTCATGCACAAGGGTTACGACGACAAGAAAGCGATGATCGAGGAACTGCGCGGACCATTCTCGATGGACATGGTCATGCAGGAGATCAACCGCTACGCGGACTCCGAATTCCGCTACTCCGACAAGTCCGACGATGCGGCGGTGACCAAGATGGTCCGCGACACCCGTCTGCGGGAGCGTGCGGTGCGCGAGATCGAGGAGATGAAGAAGAAAGGGCTGTGGAATGCGTGATCTTCCTTCTCGCCGGATAACACTGTTTCCGGTGCGATGCATAAGCTCCCACAGCAACGCTGAAAGACGTGGCTCAAACGCTGACGCCCCCCTCTCCCCGTTCTTCACGGGGAGAGGGTAAGGGTGAGGGGCAGCGCATGCGTGGGCCAGAAATAGACACAACCAAGCGCGCAAGTCGCCTGCGTCAATCCGACAACGATGCAGAAACCGCGCTCTGGATGGAGTTGCGCGACCGCAGGCTGAACGGCCATAAATTCGTACGGCAATTGCCGATAGGCTCTTACTTCGTCGATTTCGCCTGCAGAGACTGCCAGCTCGTCGTCGAAGTCGATGGCAGTCAGCATGTCGGCAGCCAATATGATCGAATCCGGGATCGCTTCATTGTCTCCGATGGCTGGTCCATCCTTCGCTTTTGGAATGTAGACGTATTGAAGGAGCGGGAAGCCGTCCTTGAAACAGTAGTGGCTGCGATTGAAGGGCGCCTCGAACGCCATATCGAAACGCATGATCTTCGATTTGTCGCCGCCAAAGGCTATGGAGAGACATGTCCTTGACCGTTTGCGCTGCCCCTCACCCTTACCCTCTCCCCGTGAAGAACGGGGAGAGGGGGGCGTCAGCGTTGGAGCTCGGTCACCCAGCGCAAGATCGGTTGGGACTACGCGCATGAGCCCCGCCAAGAAGCCCGATCTGTTGCGCGACAACGAGCTGATCTACGGCCGGCTGCTGACGATCGACGAGCCGCATCTGATCCAGCGCTACAACAAGGCGATGGTCGCGTTCGGCTTGAAACCGACCAAATTGAAAAGCTTCGAGATCGACCGCACCGGCTTTTCGCCGCAGGTCGCCGAGGAATGCGGCGACTACAGCTACCTCGATCCGAACGAGGTCAACCGCCGCTTCATCATCCTGACGCCGTCGCAGGTCGACCTGCCGGTGGTGCACACGGCTTTTTCCAACACCTCGCTGCTGATGTACGAATTCATGTCCAAGAACCAGCGTGCCATCGATGCGCTGACGATCAAGGACGTCATCTATGGCGAGATCGAGGATTCGGTCCCCAAGGTCGACGACATCGAGGACCTGCTGTCGATCAACCAGGTCGAATTCAAGGTGCTGTCGGCGGAGGACGTGCTCGGCAAGGCCGCCGAACTCGGCAAGCTGGTCGACCGGCTGAAGCAGGAGCCGGATGCCTGGCGTGACAACGCCATGCTGGCCCACATGGTCGAACTGGCGAAGATCTGCGGCGACATCCGAGAGAATGCGCTGGTGCCGGACCAGGTGATCTTCCGCCACAACGCCTATTGGACCAGCCATTTCGGCGGGCTCTATGTGTTTGTCGATCCCGACGTGACGACGGTGATCAGCGACCCGGCAGCGCCGGGCTTTCGCCGCTCGCGGCCATGGCAGGTGAGTTACCTTTCGATCCACGACGCCGACAAGGTATTCAAGTTCCTCGCCTCGACCGGCCGCATCGAGCTGCCGCGCGCCTCATGGATCGAAACCTCCGGTTATCTCGAGCATCGCGCCGAAATGGTGGTGCGCGCGCTGATCCGCGACGCCGATCCCGACCGCAATCTGACCGACGTCGACAAGGTCTGGCTGCAGACCTGGATCCACGGCCATACCGATCTGATTACCAGGGACGGCAATTTTCCCTTCCTCAACGCCGCCAAGCGCGAGATCGCCCAGCTCGGCCATCTCAAGATCGAGGACGTGTTCCCGCAGCAGCGCTTCCTGGTCATCCGCGCCAAGCCGGACCATCCCGACGCCTGGCTGACCAACCAGCTGATCTCGGACTTCGTGCCGCAGGACTTCGTCTCGCGTTACGTCTTCAACAAGCCGGGCTTCTACAGGGATTATGAAGGCTTCAGCGACGCCTGGAGATCGCATGTTGTGGACGTTCTGAAAACCACATATCTGAAGGACAAGGTGGCGTTTCGCACACGCCTCTACGGCTTGACTGACTGAGGGGGTGATATCGCCATGCTTGATCCGATCGTGAGTTTCTTCACCCGGATTTTCCAGTGGATTGGCCGCGGCATCGGCTTGGTCGTCGGTGCGATCCTGTGGCCGTTCCTGTGGGCGGGGCGCTGGTACACGCAACGCGGCTGGATACTGAAGGCGGTGCTCGGCCTGGCTGTGCTCGTGCTGATCGGCCTCTATGTCAATTTCTTCTACGCCACCCAGTGGTGGAACAATTTCGACCCGAATTACGTCGACAAATACACGTTCGAAAAACGCAACAGCTCCGCCGGTGAACAGGTTTCCGCCGGCGCCGGCACCGACACGGCCAAGACCTGCGGAAATTCAGCCATTGCCCAGGTTGCGGCCGACCTGACCGACTTCAACGTCAACCAGAATGCCTGGGTGTCGTCGATGATCCTCTACAAGCTCGGCCTGTTCGGCATCGACTGGGACCACACGCCGTTCATGGACAACAAGGCTTCGTTCCAGCGCGGCATCAACCAGGCGGTGCGGCGCACGGCGACCGAGCTTGCCGATAATCTCGGCCGCGTCCGCACCACCTCGCAGATCGACGCCGACCTGCAGGACGCCCGCGGCAATCTGCAGTTCGATGAGGAAACCTGGTATTTCGGCTTGAATCCGTTCGGCCCCAAGACGCCGACGCCGAGCTACTATCGCGACGCGGTTCGCAAGCTGCGTTCCTTCAACGCCCGCCTCGCAGCCTGCCAGGCGACGTTCGATGCCCGCGCCGACAATCTCAAGCAGTATATCGACCGCATCTCGTCCGATATCGGCTCGACCTCGGCGATCCTCAAGGAGCGTGCCGAAAACCACAATAATGGCTGGTTCGACACCCGCGCCGACGACCGCTTCTGGTTCGCCTATGGCCAGCTCTATGCCTATTACGGGCTGATGAAAGGCGCACAGGCCGACTTCGAGGACGTCATCAAGGAAAAGCACCTGCAGAACCTGTGGGATACGATGGACGCGCAATTCGTCTCGGCGCTGCGCATCCAGCCCTTCATCATCGCCAATGGCCGCGAGGACGGCTGGCTGTTGCCGACACATCTGACGACGATGGGCTTTTACATACTCAGGGTGCGCTCGAACATGGTCGAGATCAGCAACGTGCTGACCCAGTAGCGGATCGTTCCGCACAGCCGGCGCTGGTGAATTTGCGCCGTTGCTTCTGTCGCTTTTCGCGTATTAGGCGGCTGTTTTGAGACGGCGGAACCGCGCCTGCTCTGGCTTCTATACGGCGCTGCAACCGGCGCAAAAAAGAACCTGTAGCAGAGCGGCCGGCGGCAGAGGTATTTTCTTCGCAGGAAACATAGTTGCATGAAAGTTGACGCCGCGGCAGCGACAGGGGTAGAACATGCTCGCGCCTGCAATGCCGGGCTGTTCTTGCGACCACACTAGTCAAATCCGTCCAATCCAGAGGGAAGCCGTCATGGCCGAAGTGAAGTCCGACATCGAGATCGCGCGCGGCGCCAGGAAGAAGCAGATCCAGGAGATCGGCCAGAAGATCGGCATTCCGAGCGAACATCTTCTGCCCTACGGCCACGACAAGGCGAAGATCTCGGCCGAGTTCATCAAGTCGGTGAAGGGCAACAAGGACGGCAAGCTGATCCTCGTCACCGCCATCAACCCGACACCGGCCGGCGAAGGCAAGACGACGACGACGGTGGGCTTGGGCGATGGTCTCAACCGCATCGGCAAGAAGGCCATCGTCTGCATCCGCGAGGCTTCGCTCGGACCGAATTTCGGCGTCAAGGGCGGTGCCGCCGGCGGCGGCTACGCGCAGGTCGTGCCGATGGAGGACATGAACCTCCACTTCACCGGTGATTTCCATGCCATCACCACCGCCCATAACTTGCTGTCGGCGCTGATCGACAACCACATCTATTGGGGCAACGAGCTCGGCATCGACACCCGCCGCGTCGTCTGGCGCCGTGTCATGGACATGAACGACCGGTCGCTGCGCGAGATCATCTGTTCGCTCGGCGGCGTCGCCAACGGTTTCCCGCGCGAGGCCGGTTTCGACATCACAGTCGCCTCGGAAGTCATGGCCATCCTGTGCCTGTCGACCGACCTGAAGGACCTGGAAAAGCGCCTCGGCGACATCATCGTCGCCTATCGCCGCGACAAGTCGGCCGTCTATGCCCGCGACCTCAAGGCCGACGGCGCGATGGCCGTACTCTTGAAGGACGCCATGCAGCCCAATCTCGTGCAGACGCTGGAGAACAACCCGGCTTTCGTCCATGGCGGCCCCTTCGCCAACATAGCACATGGCTGCAACTCCGTCGTTGCCACCACGACGGCGCTGAAGCTTGCCGATTACGTCGTCACCGAAGCCGGTTTCGGCGCCGATCTCGGTGCCGAAAAGTTCTTCGACATCAAATGCCGCAAGGCCGGCCTTAGGCCGGCAGCGGCGGTCATCGTCGCCACGGTTCGCGCCATGAAGATGAATGGCGGCGTCAAGAAGGAGGACCTAGGCAAGGAGAACGTCGAGGCGGTCAAGAAGGGCTGCGCCAATCTCGGCCGCCATATCGAGAACATCCGCCAGTTCGGTGTGCCGGCCGTGGTCGCCATCAACCATTTCTACTCCGACACCGACGCAGAGATCCAGGCGATGAAGGACTATGTCGCCTCGATGGGCGAAGAGGCGATCCTGTGCAAGCACTGGGCTCAGGGATCGGCCGGCATCGAGGAACTGGCCAAAAGAGTCGTGGCGTTGGCCGAATCCGGCGCGTCGCAATTTGCCCCGCTGTATCCCGACGCCATGCCGCTGTTCGAGAAGATCAACACCATCGTCCAGCGCATCTATCGCGGTTCCGAAGCGATCGCCGACAAGTCGGTGCGCGACCAGCTCCACGCCTGGGAGCACGCCGGCTACGGTCATTTGCCGGTCTGCATGGCCAAGACGCAATATTCCTTCTCCACCGATCCGAATCTGCGCGGCGCGCCGACGGGCCACACCGTGCCGGTGCGTGAGGTCAGGCTGTCCGCCGGCGCCGGCTTCGTCGTCATCATCTGCGGCGAGGTGATGACAATGCCCGGCCTGCCCAAAGCGCCATCCTCGGAAAAGATCTTCCTGAACGAAATAGGCCAGATCGAAGGCCTGTTCTAGGGATAATCAACGTTCGAACGGCAAAGGCGCCGCAACGCTGCGGCGCCCTTTTTGCGTCTTCGCGACGATCTCGTCCCTATGCCGCGCTTCGCGCCAGCGCGCGCTGGTTGGAGGCATAGGGTGTGTCGTGCTGGGGAACCACACCGGTTTTCAGGCAATCGATCCACTCGGCGGTCTTGAGAACCGCCGCGAAGCGCGACTGCAGGACGATCGTCACGACGCGATGGATTTCCTCCCCCGAAGCGTACCCGGCGCTGTTGGCGTACGGCAATGACCCCGTTGCGTCCGACAGGAACTCCACCTCAAAGCCCATATGCACGGCGTGGATGACCGTCGACAGATCGCAATTATGCGTCATGTAGCCAATGACCGTGATCGTATCGATAGCGTTGGCGCGCAGCCACTCCTCGAGGTCTGTGCCGGTGAAGGCGCTCGGCAGGTTCTTTTCGATGTAATGGTCGCGGTTTCGTCTGGCGATTTCCGGGTGCAGCTCGGCGCCATGGCTGCCCTTGGCGAAGACAGGTGAGGTTTCCGGCGCCAACTGTTTGATGACCACCACCTTGACGCCTGCCTCGGTGGCCGCATCCATCGCTCGCGCTACATTGACGACGCTGTCGCGGAAGGGCGGATGCTGGATGGCGAGGTTGCCGCCGTCATAGTCATTTTGAACATCGATGACGATGAGGGCGCGGCGTGGAGCTTTGCCTTTGGCTGGTTGCGACATGGGGTTTTCCTTTCCCGTTGGACATTGATGGGTGGACCATAAGCTCGGCACGGGATTGCAAAAAGTGTCCCAATTGACATTATTCGAAAGAATTGGGACAATTGGTTGTTACTCCTGTTGGTGCTGCCATGACCGATCCTGCCGTTGCCGCCATCGCCTTCGATGGCATCAGCCCGTTTCATCTCTCCGTACCGTGTCTCGTGTTCGGCGCGGATCGCACGACGCTCGGCCTGCCGCGCTTCGACTTCCGGGTCTGCACGATTGAGGACGGGCCGATCCGCACCGATGCCGGGCTGACCATCAGCGTCCCGCACGGGCTTTCCGCGCTCGATGACGCCGACATCGTCATCGTGCCAAGCTGGAAGGATCTCGGGAGCGCGCCTCCAGCGGCATTGATCGACGCGTTGATTGGCGCGCACCGGCGCGGCGCGCTGATCGTCGGACTGTGCCTGGGAACGTTCGCTGTCGCGGCGACCGGACTGCTTTCGGGGCGGCGAGCGGCGACGCACTGGGCCTACGCGGATCAGCTGCAGGAACTCTATCCCGACATTCTCGTCGAACCGGAAGTGCTCTACATCGACAATGGCGATGTCGTGACATCCGCCGGCGTCGCCGCCGGGCTCGACTGCTGCCTGCACGTCGTACGGGCTCGTTACGGCGCGGAGGCGGCACTTCGCCTTGCCCGACAGATCGTGCTTTCTCCGCATAGGCAGGGCGGGCAGGCGCAATTCATCGAACGTCCCATCGCCAGGACCGGCAATGCGGACCGCTTTACCCAGGCTCTCGAAACGGTGCGCAAAACCCTGGGTGAGCCGCACAGTCTGGACAGCGTTGCCGGTCACGCCGGCCTCACCCGCCGGACGTTCACGCGCCGTTTCCAGAAATCGATCGGCACCAGTTTCGGCGACTGGCTGACCGACCAGCGCGTCCAGCTGGCGCAGCGGCTGCTGGAAGCAACTGAAAAATCGATGGACACGGTTGCCTTCGAGGCCGGCTTCGGCAGCGCCACCTCGCTGCGCCAGCATTTCGCAGCGCGCCTCAGAACCTCGCCGGCGCAGTACCGGCGCGAATTCTCGAGGAGTGTCGATCTGGATAGGTTTTCAACGCACTCGCCGAGGTGAGCCTGCGCCCATCCATCGCGTCAGGCGGCGGGCAGCGCCCCAGCACGTTCGACCTGCTGGAGGCCGAGACTGTTGAAATCGAGGCGGATGAGGCGGCGGAATGATCGCTCACTCCGCCGCCCTTATAAGGTCAAGCCATGTCCATCACGGACACGACGACCTGTTTGCCGAGCACCGCCAGGGCCGCCTCAAGCGAGGCGAGCTTGGTCGCGTGATCCGGATCGAGGATCCGGTATGCCTCGGTCTCGGCTTTTCCGAGACGGCGAGCCAGTTCCGATTTGGAGATGCCGGAGGCTTGCACAGCCTCGATGACAGCAATCTTCAAAGCGTCGGTCGCTTCGACAGGCACCTCGACAAGTCCCTTTCCCTTAGCCATGGGCTTGGGAAGGGGCTTACCCTGCGCGAGATACCCGCGCAGGGCCAGTCCAAGGGCTTCAGAGGCATTCTGCTTGGCTTCGACAATGTCGTCGCCAGTGGTGATCGCTTCCGGAACATCCGGAAAGGTCACCAGAAAGCCTCCGTCCGGGTCAATCCCGAATTGCCCCGCGTAAGAGTAAACCATCGTGCATTACCTCATCCTTTCTCTTGTGTTCAATTTGGGCTTTGTGAATTTCCCTGCTGGGGGTCAAATGACCCCCAGCTGCTTCTTGATAAGCTTCACATAGCCCGGTTTAAGTTCGCCAGACTTCACAGTTGTGAACTGCTCGCCAAGCTTAATCCGGTAGTGAGAGCCCTTTCCGTTGTTCTCGAATACTTCGAATGTCAGGTCTTTAAGTCTTGCATATTTTCGAAGCTCTCGAATCAGGGCGTCTCTCGTCAATCCGTTTCACCTCCTTCCGTTGATCTCAATATCACACAAAAATGTGTGGATGTGAAGGAAAACCCACACAAAATTGTGAGGATTTTGCCGATGAGGAGGTGGCAGAATGAACCTCGCCCCGATGGTCACCGACGCCTTCGACCCAAACCATATCGATTTCGACGTGTTCGCCATGTTCCTCGAGGCGCGCGCATGCTCTCTTTCTCGCTCGTTGAAAGAGGTCGCGCCATGTGTCATGTGTCAAGTGACAGATGACGCAGCGAGCAACCCATGGCATTTGAGAAGACCGCAACAAAGGCAGGCAGCAATGAACTGCAGAAGGTGGCCAGATTGCTCGGCGGCAGCCGCGTTCTGGCAAGGCGCCTCAGCAGCGCTTTGGATGCCCACGAGCTGCTTCTGCACGGCCTGCCGGCTTCAGCGCTGGACCATCTTATCGGGCAACTCGTCTTCATCCAGAAGACCGATTCGCTGGAGAAGGCCGTCGGCATGAGCCTGCGCACCTATCAGCGCCGCAAGGATGCTCCTTCCAAGCCTCTCAGTCAGGACCAGAGCGGACGAACCTGGAAGTTCGCGGAGATCCTGTCGAAAGCTACCGACGTGTTCGGTTCGCAGGCGGAAGCAGAGCAATGGCTGGAGCGCCCGGCGATCGGGCTCGACCAGCGTCGTCCAATCGACCTTCTGGCAACGCCGGCGGGGATCGAGCTTGTAGAAGATTATCTCGAACGGCTTGAATATGGCGTTTATGCATGACGCCGCTGCCGGCGGCGCTGGGTGGCTCCGAGCTTATCGGATGGCGCCTCGATCAAGCCGTGTTTGCGCCTACATGGGATAGTGGCGAGGGCGCATACAGGGTGGGCGGACGCTGGAACAGCAAGGGCGTGCGCGCCGTCTACTGCTCGATCGATCCGTCGACCGCGATCCTCGAAGTTGCGGTCCATAAGGGCTTCAGGGCGCTCGACACGATTGCGCATGTCATGACGGCAGCAATCGTCAGCGATGTCGCGGATGTGCATATTGTCGACCCCGCCACCGTGCCCAACCCCAATTGGTTGCGCCCGGGCATTCCGAGCTCCGGGCAACAGGCGTTTGGCGACGATCTTCTGCAACGGCACCGGTTCGTGGTGATTCCGAGCGCCGTATCGCAGCACAGCTGGAACCTGATCTTCGACGCGAGCCTCGCCAGAGGGGCATACGCCATGAAGACCCAGGAGGCGTTTGCGCTCGACACACGGTTGCATCCACCTCCGGCCAAGTGAACACAGCCGCCATGTCCATCAAAACGAGGACATGACCGGCGACAGAAGCGCGGTGCTCAGCCGCTCCTGATTATCCGTGCCGGGTTGCCGACAACCGTGATGTTTGCCGTCACGTCGCGTGTCACCACGGCACCGGCGCCGACGATAGCGCCATCGCCGATCCTGATCCCGCCGAGGATGATGGCACTGCCGCCGATCCAGGCATTGTGGCCGATCTCGACCGGCCTGGCCATCTCCAGCCCTGCCCGTCTTCCGGCGGCCTCCTTGTGGTGCTCGGCGCAATAGATCTGCACATTGGGGCCGAGCAGCGTTCCCTTGCCGATGCGCACTGGCGCCGTATCGAGAATGGTGCAGCCGGCATTGAGGAAGACGCGGTCGCCGAGAAAGATGTTGAAGCCATAGGCGCAGTGGAACGGCGCTTCGATCCGGGCGCCCTCGCCCGCAGCGCCGAGCAGCGCCCGCAATCCAGGCCCGATATCGCCACGCTGCCGGGGTGGCAGGCTGTTGTGCTCGAACATCGCGTCGCGCGCTGTGATGCGCAGCGCCTCCAGTTCCGGATCGAGGCAGCAATACCACTCGCCCGCCGCCATTTTCGTGCGTTCGCTCCCCATCATGGCCGCAACTCCAGTTTCAACTTTGCCAAAGCACAAGTGGTGAAAATACGGAAGCGCCGGCGGAGACACCACCTCTGGTCAAATACCCGACCTATGGTAGCTTGCCTTCTCGGACCTGTCCCAAGCCGGCCATCGAGGGGATCAATCATGCTGTACATTCTTGCACTCCTGATTGGCATCGTTGCCGGGCTTCGCGCCATGACTGCGCCCGCCGCGGTCGCCTGGGGCGCCTGGCTTGGCTGGTTGCCGGTCGCCGGCACCTGGGCGAGCTTCATGGGCCACTGGATCGCCGTCGGCATCTTCACCATCCTGGCCATCGCCGAGCTGGTCACCGACCAGCTGCCATCGACGCCGAGCCGCAAGGTGCCGCAGCAATTCGGCACGCGCATCGTCCTGGGCGCTTTCACCGGCGCGGTGATCGGCGCCACCGGTGGCGCCATCATCGGCGGCCTGATCGCCGGCGCCATCGGCGCGGTGATCGGCACGCTGGGCGGCGCCGAGGCGCGCAAACGCCTGGCCACCGCCTTCGGCAAGGACCCGCCCGCCGCCTTCATCGAGGACGCGGTGGCGATCGTCGGCGGGCTTCTGATCGTGGCGGCAGTGGCATGACGGCAAAGGCATTCGACGCCATCATCGTCGGTGCCGGGCAGGCCGGCCCACCGCTCGCCGGCCGGCTGAATGCGGCCGGCATGAGCGTGGCGCTGATCGAGCGAAAGCTGGTCGGCGGCACTTGCGTCAACACCGGCTGCACGCCGACCAAAACGATGGTAGCAAGCGCCTATGCCGCGCATCTCGCCCGCTCCGCAGCGGATTACGGGGTGACGCTCTCCGGTCCCGTCGGCGTCAACTACAAGGCGATCAAGGCGCGCAAGGACAAGGTCTCCAACGACGCACGCGGCAATCTCGAAGACTGGATTGCCGGCATGGACAAATGCACGCTCTATCGCGGCCATGCGCGTTTCGTGAGCGCCAATGCGGTGCGCGTCGGCGACGATCTGCTGAGCGCCGAAAGGATATTCCTCAACACCGGTGGCCGCGCCTCGGTGCCCGACCTGCCCGGTGTCAACGACGTATCCTACCTCACCAACTCGTCGATGATGGATCTCGACGTGCTGCCGCGCCATCTCATCGTTGTCGGCGGCAGCTATGTCTCGCTCGAATTCGCGCAGATGTTCCGTCGCTTCGGTTCCGAAGTCACAGTCATCGAAAAAAGCCCGCGCCTGATCGGCCGCGAGGACGAGGATGTCTCGGGCGCCATTTTGTCGATCCTCGAAAACGAAGCCATTGCCGTCCATCTCGGCGCTGACGACATCCGCTTCGCCAGGCGAGGCAACGAAATCGCCGTGACGTTCTCGCCAGGCAAGGCAGCTGCGGTCGGCTCGCATGTGCTGCTGGCGCTCGGCCGCACGCCAAACACCGATGATCTCGGCCTCGACAAAGCCGGCGTCGAGGTCGACAAACGCGGCTTCATCGTCGTCGACGACCAGTTGCGCACCAGCGTGCCCGGCATCTGGGCGATGGGCGACTGCAACGGCAAGGGCGCCTTCACCCACACCTCCTACAACGACTACGAGATCGTCGCCGCCAACCTGCTCGACAACGATCCGCGCAAGGTCAGCGACCGCATCGAGGCCTACGCGCTCTATATCGACCCACCACTCGGCCGCTGCGGCATGACCGAAGCCGCGGTTAGGAAATCCGGCCGCCGCGCCCTGGTCGGCCAGCGGCCAATGACCCGTGTCAGCCGTGCCGTCGAAAAAGGTGAGACGCAAGGTTTCATGAAGATCCTGGTCGATGCCGACACCAGGGAGATCCTCGGCTGTTCGGTGCTCGGCCCGGGCGGCGACGAAGCGGTGCACTGCGTGCTCGACCTGATGTATGCCAAGGCGCCGGTCAGCACGCTGGCGCGCGCCGTGCACATCCACCCGAACGTCTCGGAGCTTCTGCCGACCATCGCCCAGGAACTCAAGCCGCTGGTGTGAGCGCAGGGTAGAATCGTGCGCCCATAGCAGCGCCGGCTGGACCAATCGACAGCCCAGGGGCAAAAGGGCATGTGTTCCGCCTCTTCTCCCGGAGGCATCCCATGCAGAAATCCATCGAACGCATCGCCGGCGACAGCGAAGGCGTTTCCTACGAATTCCCCGTCTTCCGCTTCACCGGAACGGACCAGACGGCGCCTTCCGCCTATCTGCAGGCGGCACTTCATGCCGGCGAATTGCCGGGCGTCGTTGCCCTCGACGCGCTGATGCCGATGCTTGGCAAGGCGGAAGCCGAAGGCCGCATCACCGGCAACATGACCATCGTGCCCTGGGCCAATCCGATCGGCCGGGCGCAATATCTCTACGGCGACCATCAGGGCCGCTTCCATCTGGGCACGCGCACCAATTTCAACCGTGGCTTTCCGCGGCTCGCCGCGCCCGACCTCTCGCTCCTGCCGGCGCACGGCACGGTCGACCAGCGGCTGAAGACGCGGCTGCTGCAGCTCTCCATCGGCCACGACATCGTGCTCGACCTGCATTGCGACGATGAAGGCCTCGCCTATCTCTACGTCCACACCAGCCTGTGGCCGGCGATGGCGGACTGTGCGGCGGCCATGGGCGTCGACGCGGTGATGCTGTGGGACGAAGATCCCGACGGCACCTTCGAAGGCGCCTCGATCATGCCGCACCAAAACGTCCCGGCCGACGTGGCGCGCCTCGACCGGCGCGTCGCCACCACCGTCGAATATCGCGGCATACTCGATGTCGACGGCGCCCTGGCCGGTGCCGATGCCGAGGGGCTCTACCGGCTGCTGGTGGCGCGCGGCGTCATCCGGGATCAGGCGCTGCCCGCGCCTGGCAGCTTCGTTGGGCTCGTCGCACCTATCGAAAACATCGAGATGATGCCGGCGCCCCGCTCGGGCGCAATCCTCTTCGACGTGAAGCCGGGCGACCGCGTCACCAAGGGTGCGCGCCTTGCCACCATCGTCCACGCGCCCGGCGAGCCCGACGGCCGCACGGAAGTGTTGGCGCCGCAGGCGGGCCTCATCCTGACACGGCGTTCCCGGCGCATCATCCGCGCCGGCGAAGACCTCTTGAAGCTGGTCGGCGACAGGACGAGCGCCGATGCAAGGTCGGGGACGCTGGAGGACTGACGCACCCGCCGGGCTAGCCCGAAATCGCCTGTCGTGCCTTGGCCTCCAGCCATTCGGCCATCTGCCGGTACGGCACCGGACCATGGCTCACGCGGGCGACGCCGAGTTCGGCAAGCCTCTGGCGCGGCGGCACATGCGCCAGGGCAATGATGTTGACCGGCAATGCCGTTGCCTCGCAGAGCGCCTCGATCAGGCCTTCATCGGCAAGCCCCGGCGCAAAGAAGCCATGCGCTCCGGCCCTTTCGTAGGCGTGCGCCCGCTCGATCGCCTGATCGAGAAGAGCCCTGTCGTGCGCATTCGGTTTAGCCTTCAGGAAAATGTCGGTTCGGGTGTTAATGAAGGCCGGAATACCCGACGCCTTCACCGCCGCTGCGGCGGCTTCGATCCGCTTCACCTGTATGGCGATGTCGTGCAGCCCACTGCCGCCGACAATCTGATCCTCGAAATTAAAGCCGACGGCCCCAGCCTGCACGGCGAGCGCCACGCTGCGGGCGACAACCTCCGGAGCGACCCCGTAACCCCCCTCGAGGTCCATGGTTACCGGCACATCCACCGCCGCAACGATGCGTTTGATGTTTTCGAGCGCGAGTTCCAACGGGATCTTCTCGCCATCGGCGAATCCGAAAGCAGCCGCGACCGGCCAGCTTCCGGTGGCGATGGCCCTGGCCCCTGCTTTCTCGATGATCTTGGCGGAGCCTGGATCCCAGGCATTGTAGAGGACAACCGGGTTTCCCTTGACATGGAGGGAATGGAACGTCCGTGCGCGGTCGATCTGCTCGGTCATTTGATATCTTCCCGTCTTCTTGCTGTTTGATGCAGAGTCTAGGCAGGACTGCCGGTCTTGGCCATGTGCCATGGGTTGCGAAAGCGGCAGCCACCCCACAGACTTTCAAACCTGTTGCGCATACCGCTTTTCGCGGCTATGGATTTCGCCATGAATATGCGTTCGATCAAGACCATTTGGTGGTGGGCTCGCTGACAGCGGCCTGTTCGAACGCGTTCGCGTGACAATAGAGGGTGGCCGCAGCGGAATGTCCGGGCGGCCATTTGTTTTTTTCAAGCCATTCCCGGGTCCGTTGCCCCAAAGACGCTGATGGAGACGGCAATGACGACGAAAATTCTGGAGAATGGCGCCGAGCGCTTCGTCACCGCGGGTGGCGTGGCGATTACCCGCCAGCGCCAAGACCGGCCATATGAAGGGGCGATCGACGGCTATGTCGATGGCCTGAATTCGCGCCGCGGCGCCGTGTTTTCCTCGAATTACGAATATCCCGGCCGCTATACCCGCTGGGACACCGCCATCATCGATCCGCCCGTGGTGATCTCGGCACGCGGTCGCACCATGCGCATCGAGGCGCTGAACCGCCGCGGCGAGGTGCTTTTGCCGGTGATCGGCACGGTGCTTGCCGGCCTTGACGACGTAACGATCGCCGAGACGTCCAACAAACTCATCCGCCTCGAGGTCGCCAAGCCCGGTCGTATCTTTACCGAAGAGGAACGCAGCCGCGTTCCCTCCGTCTTCACCGTGCTGCGCGCCATCACGGCTTTGTTCAAGACCGAGGAGGACGCCAATCTCGGCCTCTATGGCGCCTTCGGCTACGACCTCGCCTTCCAGTTCGATCCGGTCGACTACAAGCTCGAGCGCAAGCCAAGCCAGCGCGATCTCGTGCTGTTCCTGCCCGACGAAATCCTCGTCGTCGACCATTATTCGACCAAGGCCTGGACCGACCGCTACGACTATTCCGGCGATGGCTTCTCGACCGAAGGCCTGCCGCGCGACGAAGTCGTCGAGCCGTTCAGGACCGCAGACCGCATCCCGCCGCGCGGTGACCACGAGCCGGGCGAATATGCCAAGCTGGTGCGCAAGGCGATGAAGAGCTTCGAGCGCGGCGACCTGTTCGAAGTGGTGCCGGGGCAGATGTTCTACGAACGCTGCGAAACCCAGCCCTCCGAAATTTCCCGCAAGCTGAAGAGCATCAACCCTTCGCCCTATTCCTTCTTCATCAATCTCGGCGAGGGCGAATATCTGATCGGCGCTTCACCGGAAATGTTCGTGCGCGTCAACGGCCGCCGCGTCGAGACCTGCCCGATCTCCGGCACGATCAAACGTGGCGACGATGCCATCTCCGACAGCGAGCAGATCCTGAAGCTGCTCAATTCGAAGAAGGACGAGTCCGAACTCACCATGTGCTCGGACGTCGACCGCAATGACAAGTCGAGGGTCTGCGAGCCGGGCTCGGTGCGCGTCATCGGCCGCCGCCAGATCGAAATGTATTCGCGCCTGATCCACACCGTCGACCACATCGAGGGACGGCTGCGCGAAGGCATGGACGCTTTCGACGCCTTTCTGTCGCATGCCTGGGCGGTCACCGTTACCGGCGCGCCGAAATTATGGGCCATGCGCTTCATCGAGCAGAACGAGAAGAGCCCGCGCGCCTGGTATGGCGGGGCGATCGGCATGGTCAATTTCAACGGTGACATGAACACAGGCCTGACGCTTCGCACCATCCGCATCAAGGACGGCATCGCGGAGGTGCGCGCCGGCGCCACGCTGCTCTTCGACAGCATCCCCGAGGAAGAAGAAGCCGAAACCGAACTGAAGGCCTCCGCCATGCTCTCCGCCATCCGCGACGCCAAATTAGGCAATGCCGCCAGCACCGAACGCAGCACCGCGCGTGTCGGCGACGGCGTCAACATCCTCTTGGTCGATCACGAGGACAGTTTCGTCCATACGCTCGCCAACTATTTCCGCCAGACCGGCGCCAATGTCTCGACGGTGCGCACACCGGTGCCGGACGAGATCTTCGACCGGCTGAAGCCAAACCTGGTCGTGCTGTCGCCCGGCCCCGGCACGCCGAAGGACTTCGACTGCGCCGCCACCATCAAGAGAGCCCGCGCACGCGACCTGCCGATCTTCGGCGTCTGCCTCGGGCTGCAGGCGCTGGCCGAGGCCTATGGCGGCGAGCTGCGGCAATTGCACATCCCGATGCATGGCAAGCCGTCGCGCATCCGCGTGTCGAAGCCGGGCATCATCTTCTCCGGCCTGCCCAAGGAGGTGACGGTCGGCCGCTATCATTCGATCTTCGCCGATCCGGTGCGGCTGCCCGATGGTTTTGTCGTCACCGCCGAGACCGAAGACGGCATCATCATGGCCTTCGAGCACCGCAAGGAGCCGATCGCTGCGGTGCAGTTCCACCCGGAATCGATCATGACGCTCGGCCACAATGCCGGCATGCGCATCATCGAGAACATTGTCGCGCACCTGCCGCGCAAGGCCAAGGAAAAGGCCGCTTAGGGCCAGGAGTTTTCGTGTTGAGGTTTGCGCTCTACGTCGCCCCCCTCTGTCCTGCCGGACATCTCCCCCACTTGGGGGGAGATTGTCTCTCATTTCGGTTTTCGCCAATCTCAAACATTGTAGATCCAGCGACGTCGTCCATGATGGCCGATCTCCCCCCTCGTGGGGGAGATGTCCGGCAGGACAGAGGGGGGCGCGAAGGAACGCGGCCTCCTCAATGACCACCGCCGAAATCAAAACCGCCGCCAGGCAGAAGGTCGCCAGCCTCGCCTTCTGGTCGATCATTGTCGCCTTCGTCGTGCTCGGCCTGAAGCTGGCCGCCTGGTACATCACCGGCTCGGTTGCGCTTTATTCGGACGCGCTGGAATCGATCGTCAACGTCATTGCCTCGGCCGCCGCATATTGGGCGATCCGGGTCAGTTACAAGCCGGCCGATCAGGACCATCCGTTCGGCCACCACAAGGCCGAGTATTTCTCGGCCGTCCTCGAAGGCGTGCTGATCGTGCTTGCCGCCTTGCTGATCCTCAATGAGGTCTGGTGGTCATGGCAACACCCCGCGCCGCTCGAACAGCCATGGACCGGCCTTGCCGTCAATGGCGTCGCAACGGTCATCAACGCCGTCTGGGCCTTGACGCTGATCCGCACCGGCCGAAGCGAAAAATCGCCGGCTCTCGTCGCCGACGGCAGGCACATCATGACCGACGTGGCGACCTCGGTCGGTGTGTTCATCGGCCTGGTCGGCGCCGTGCTGACCGGCTGGCAGGTTCTCGATCCGGCTCTTGCCGTGATCGTGGCGCTGAACATTCTTTGGCAGGGCTGGCACGTCATCGGCTCGTCGATGAACGGGCTGATGGACCGCGCCGTCGACACCCAGGAACATATCCGCATCCGCGATATCATCTCGGCCAATTGCAAGGGCGCGCTCGAGGTCCACGACCTGAAGACCCGCATCGCCGGCCGCGCCACCTTCATCGAGTTCCATCTGGTCGTCGACGCCGACATGTCGGTCGGCGCCAGCCACGTCATCTGCGACCGCATCGAGGACGCGCTGCAGGCAGAGATCCCTTCCGTCCGCGTCATCATCCATGTCGAGCCCGACGACGAGGCGAAACTGCCCAAGGGCACGACGGCCGTGCCCTTCGCGTGAGGTGGCGCGGAGAAAAATCGCTCAGTGGTGATCCTTCGCGCCCCCCTCTGTCCTGCCGGACATCTCCCCCACAAGTGGGGAGATTGGCAGCTTCAGCGCGCCGCTCACTCCTGCGACGATGGGTGATTGGCGAAGGCGGCAGTGACGGCCGATCTCCCCCCAAGTGGGGGAGATGTCCGGCAGGACAGAGGGGGGCGCTGTCCCTCCAGCATTGCGGTTGCTATAGCCCGCAGGCGGCCTGCGGCATCGGCACCAGCCGGTAGACCTTGTCGTCGGAGCTGGTGTCGCCTTCCGCCGCCTTCGAGCACAGATCGACGATCGGCAGGCCGCTGTTCGGGTTGGCCAGCATCATCGTGCCGTTGGCGCCGCGGCGGAGGAAGACCTCCTTTTGCGCGATGTCGCAGGAGGCTGCACCCGTCTTCGCGCTCGCCGCGCAGCGCCACTGGTCGCCCTCGCCCTGGCAGTTGTAGACCTGCGTGACCTTGGCCGATTTCTGCCGCGTGGTAACTGAAACGGCGATATCGGCGCCGCTTGGCCAATTGGCCGGATCGCCAGCCCCGGCGAAAGACGCCAGCTCGACCGGTCCGCGATAAACCCGGATCGTCTGCGTCAGCTGATCGGGATGCGAGCCGAGATGCGCGGCATCGTAGTCGCGGCCGTAGCAGAAGGCCTGGTCCGGCTTCAGCCGCTCGCGCAATGGCGGGCCAAGGGCGGGGTCGATCGGGTCGATGCGCGCGAACTCCGCCTTGCAGGTGGCGGCCGGCATCGGGTCGAGCCTGAAGCCGTTGTCGTCCTTGCCCAGCGCCTGCCGTTCGTACTCCGCCTTGCCGAGCTCGTCTTCCGATCCGGCGTCGAGATAGAGGTCGGGCTGCACGTCCGAGATCATCAGCCGGCCTTTGTCGTCGACCTTCAGCGAAGCCATGGTGCGATCGCAGTCCATGCCGCAGCGGATCGGGCCGGTCTTGCCGTCCTCCGACTCGTGACTGCACCAGCCGCCGAGCCATTCCGGCGCCTCGGCGCCGCGCACCGTCGTCGCCATGAAGCCATTGTAGGAGGAATCGATGCCCGTGCTTGGCTCCTCGTTTGGCCGGCTGACCGGATCGCGGCCGTAATAGAAGAAGATGCGCGTCACCTTCTGCTGCGGATGCGACTTGAGATGCGCGGCGTCGTAGACGCGGCCGAAGCAGGCGTCCTTGCCGTCGGGGCTGAGCTCGGTGAGTTTGAGCGTCTCGTCGGCGAAAGCAGTGCCGGCGACGGCGGCAAGCAAGGCAACCCCACTCCCGGCGCCCATCACGGTCCTTGATATCATGCTGGCTCCCCCTGCCCCGACAAGACGTGGCTTCAATTTATGCTAGGATCGAGGCCGAGGCCACGCAATTTGCGCGGGCAGGCCAAATGGGAGATGAAGCCATGCGACGCCGCGATATTTTCCGCGTCGGTCTTGCCGGGGCTGCCGGGCTTTTCGGGCTGCGCCCCATCAAGGCAGCAGCTAGTGAAGTCAAGGCCGTCGAAGAGGAAAGGCAAAAGGTCGCCTATCACCTCAGCGACCTCGACAAGGTCAATTTCGTGCTCGGCAACATCAAGAACCACTTCGAAGGCACCGACGGCAAGGTCGACATCGCGCTTGTCGTGCACGGCCCGGCACTTGCCGCCTTCAAGTCGAAGGGCATATCGGCCGCCATTTCCGGGCGGTTCGCCGGCCTTGTCCAGGATGGGCTCCGCCCGCACGCCTGCGCCAACACCATGCACGGCATGGATATCGGCCTGGCCGACCTGCTCGACGGCTTCCATGCAGCCGACCGGGGTGGCGTCGTCAAGCTCGCCGAATTGCAACGCCAGGGCTACGCCTATCTCAGGCCATAGGCTTTTACGGACTTGAACGCGAGGACTGCGAGGGCCTACGAAGAGCAGGCAGAGTCCCCCGGAGGAATAGACGTGCCAGCCACCACCACCCTTGTCAGCCCCACTCTGGTCATCCCCGACCTTGCCGGAAAGGCGGTCCTGGTCACCGGCGCCTCGACCGGCATCGGCGCGGCGCTTGCACTTGCCTACGCCGCGCAGAAATGCCGCGTCGCGCTGCATTACAATTCAAGCCGCGCGGCTGCCGAAAACCTGGCCGCGACCATTCGCAACGGCGGCGGCGAGGTATTCCCAGTCCAGGGCGATTTCTCGATTCCCGCCGATGTCGAGCGCGTCGTCGAGGACAGTGCGCAACATTTCGGCCGGCTCGACGGCCTCGTCAACAATGCCGGCGGCATGCTCGGCCGCGTGCCCTATGCCGAGCAGACCGAGGCGCATTACGACGCGGTGATGGACCTCAACGCGCGTTCCGTGCTGACAGCTTCGCGCAAGGCGATCCCATGGCTGAAGCGGCAGGGTGGCTTCATCGTCAACACCTCCTCGATCGCCGCGCGCAACGGAGCCGGTGGCGGCGCCGGCCTTTACGGCTCGGCCAAGGCCTTCGTCTCCAACATCACGCGCGGCATGGCCAAGGAGCTGATCGGTTTCAACATCCGCGTCAACGCGGTAGCGCCCGGCACGATCGCGACGCCTTTCCACGAGCGCTACTCGACCGACGACCAGATGAGAGGCATGATCGCCACCATCCCGCAGGGCCGCGCCGGCACCGCCGAGGACTGCGTCGGCGCCTATCTATTCCTCTCCTCCGATCTGCTGAGCGGCTACATCATCGACCAGGTGATCGAGGTCAATGGCGGCCAGTTGATGCCGTAGGCGACGAACTGCATACTCCTGGTTGCGTCATCTCAACGGAGCAAAAGCGAATGTACGGACTGATCGGCAAGATGCGGGCGATGCGCGGCCAGCGTGACGCAATGATGGATATCCTGCTCGCCAGCACCGGCGCCATGCCCGGCTGCCTGAACTACATCATCGCCACCGACCCGGCCGATGCCGACGCGATCTGGGTGACCGAAGTGTGGACCGACGCCGAAAGCCACAAGGCTTCGCTGCAGCTGCCCGAGGTCCAGGCGGCAATCGCCAAGGCACGGCCGATCATTGCCGGCTTCGAGTTTCAGGTGGAAACGCATCCTGTTGGCGGGTTCGGGTTACCGGCGGTGAAGGCGGGATAGAGGGAGAGGCCGGCGGGACAGCGCCCCCCTCTGGCCTGCCGGCCATCTCCCCCGCTAGTGGGGAGATTGATTGTCACTTCGGCCTTCGCCAACCTCCAAAGAAGAGCGCTGTCGGCGAAGCTGCCAATCTCCCCACTAGAGGGGGAGATGGCCGGCAGGCCAGAGGGGGGCGCGAAGGATCGCTACGGATGGTTGTGCCATTACCACCCACGACCGTTTCCCCCGCAAAAAAGGTTCGCATTTTTTAGCGACCGGTCTAAGAGCCGATCTATGGATTCTTCCCCGAACCCGCCGGCCATCGAGCATCTGGCGCGGATCCACAAGGCTTGGCAGTGGCCGGTCCTGGTGGTGGTCTCGGTGCTGTTTGCCGGCGCGCTGGAACTCGCCGCCCTGCCCGCCGCGCTCTTGATCGGACCGATGCTGGCGGCCATCGCTGCCGGCACCAACGGCGCCACGGTGCGCGTGCCGCGGGTTCTGTTCGGCTCAGCCCAGGCGGTCGTCGGCTGCCTGGTCGCCAGTTCGATCTCGGCCGATATCTTTCCCGTCTTTTACAGGGAATGGCCGCTGTTCCTCGGCGTCGTGATGGCGACGATCGCGGCATCCAGCCTGCTCGGCTGGCTGATCAGCCGCTGGCGCATCCTGCCCGGCACCACCGCGGTCTGGGGCTCGTCGCCGGGCGCCGCCACCGCCATGGTGCTGATGGCCGGTGCCTTCGGCGCCGACCAGCGCCTCGTCGCCTTCATGCTTTATCTGCGCGTCATCTGCGTGTCGATGACGGCAGCCCTGGTGGCCAAGCTTTGGGTCGACACCTCAGGCATCGAGGTGCCGGCCATCGTCTGGTTCCCACCGGTCGACCCGCAAGGCTTGGCCGCAACATTCGGCGTGGCGCTGGTCGGCGGCCTCGCCGGAAAGCTTTTCAGGCTGCCGTCGCCGTTCTTCCTCGGCACCTTCATTTTCGGCACCGTGATCCATCTCGGGCTCGGCGTGACCATGCAGTTGCCACCGTGGCTGCTTGCCTTGAGCTATACAATGATCGGTTGGAGCATCGGCCTGAATTTCACCAGGGCCATTTTGCGCCACGCGGCCCGCGCGCTGCCGCAGATCGTCGGCTCGATCATTGCCCTGATCGTCTTTTGCGGCGGCCTCGCCTTCCTGATCAGCCGCCTGCTCGGCATCGATCCGCTGACCGCCTATCTGGCAACCAGCCCCGGCGGCATGGACAGCGTCGCCATCATCGCCGCCGCCGCGCAGCATGTCGACATATCCTTCGTCATGGCGCTGCAATCGGCACGCTTCCTGATCGTGCTTCTGGTCGGCCCAAGCGTGGCGCGGCTGGTGGCGAAAAGCCTGCGGGAGTAAGATCGGCCGGGTAGCGCGTCAGCTGATCACCAGGCTCGATATACGCTCGCCGTCCAGCGTGAAGACCATGTCGCCCTCGCCGTTGAAGCCGTTGCCTGTGACTGCGATGCGGACCTTGTAGGTATCGCCCTCCGGTTCGATACGAATGATGCTAGGTTTGGACTGCACGCCGATATTGTCCGACTGGTTCCAGCGCGCTATCTGCTCGCGGCCCTTGAACGACCGGCCCCAGTCGCTCAGGAAGGCATCGGGCGTGAAGCTGTCCAGGAAGGCTTCGCTATCGCCGGCATTGGTGGCTTCGACAAAGCGGCGGATGGCATCGGGCGTGGTCATTTCCTTGCTCCATGTGGCCTAATCCAGCCGGTGCATCAGATCGTCGTCCAGCCAGCGGGCGAAGAAATAAACCAGTTGCTTGTGCCACCACGGCCAGTCATGGGCCGCATCGCCGCCCCAGTAGTCGACCCAGGCCGGAATCGACTTGTCACGCAGGATCTGTTCCAGCGCCTGCGTATCGGCCAGCATCCGTTCCTCCCAGGCACCCTGCCCGCAGCAGAAGATCAGCCGCAGCGCCTTCAGCCTGACAAGCAGCCCCGGATCGACGATACCCGGCAGGTAGTCGAGCGGCGAGTTGAAGAAAATCTGTCCGTCGAGCGCGTTGCCGAAGAAATCGTGGGTCGAGTAAACCCCCGACAGCGCGATGACGCCGCTGGCCAGCTCCGGAAAGCGGAAGACGAAATTCGACGAATGATAGCCGCCCATCGAGCAGCCGCAAAACAGCGGCTTCAGCGTACGCCCGCCATTGCCTTCGGCTGCCACAGACAGGAGTTCCGGCAGCGCCTCCTCGCGCACATAGCGGAAATACGCTTCATGCCGGGCGATGCGATGGGCCGGCTCGGCATCGCGGTCGAAGAAGGATTCCGCATCGATGCCGTCCAGCGTGAACAACTGGATGCGACCGGTGTCGACGAACTCGGCGAGAGCCGAGACGGCGCCGGAATCTTCGAACTGGTAGAACCGCCCTTGCGAAGTCGGGAACACAACCACGGGTCGGCCGGCATGGCCGTAGCGCTTGTATTCCATGTCGCGGCCGAGGTTGCGGCCAAAACCCTTGTGATAGGAAACGTCCATCGCCTCACGCCTTTTCCGCATGGATGTAGTCGACCGCCCGGCGCAGCGCCTTCGGGTCCGTGGAGCGCAGCTGATAGGCGTAGTTTCCCATGGCGCGGCTGAAAACCTCCTCGATGGCGTGATGATGGACGATCATGTCGCCATGGGCGGCTAGCACGTCGGCATGGCTGTGCACATAGTTGAGGTGCCGCTTGCGGCTGGCATAGGCGGTGAAATACTTGCCCCTGTAAGGGCCGCCGGCGGCGTCCTTGACCACCATGTCGGCCCAGGCGGCATAGACATCGATATCGAAGGTGTAATTGATGGCATCGGTCATCCATGCGCCAGGCGGCCGCATGTTGACCTCCAGCGCAATGACCCGGTCGTCCCTGGTTTCGAACAGCTCGATGTGGAAGAAGCGCTCGCGCACGTCGAACGCCTTGAGGATCTTCCTGCCGGCCTCCTCGACCGCCGGGCTGATCTCGGGAAAACAGACATAGCTCATATGGCGGTCTCGGTTGACCACCTCCATGACGCTCTGGTCGTAGCGGTGGCTGGCGGCCAGCACCACCTCGCCGTCGCGGTTGACCAGCCCGTCATAGGTCACCACCAACCCTTCGATGAATTGCTCCATGACGAAGCTGACACCTTCCGGCTTGTCCCTGAAGAACCTGTCGAGTTCGCCGGCATTGGAGATTTTGAAGGTGTTCGAGGCGCCGGAGCCGGAATCCGGCTTCACCACCACGGGATAGCCGACGCGGCGGATGAAGGTCATGGCGCCGGCGCGGTCGGAGCATTTGCGTTGCGCGATGGTTTCGACGCCGCTCTTGCGGAAGAACGCCCGCATGCGGCTCTTGCGTTTCAAATTCTTCACGAAGTCGAGCTTGGTACCGAAGATGTTGAAGTCGGTGCGGATATTGGCTTCCAGCTCCAGCCAATGCTCGTTGAGCGATTCGAACCGGTCGACGCGACCCCATTTGTGGATGAAATGGCCGATCGCCCGGAACACCGGCTCGTACTCCTCCAGGTCGTCGATGCGGTAATATTCCGAAAGGGCTGCCTTCAATTTGCCGTCCAGCGCATCGAACGGCGCGTCGCCAATGCCGAGCACGGTGGCGCCGGCCTTCTTCAGCCGGTCGCAGAAATCGGCGCCGTTGGCCGGAAAATGCGGCGAGAAGAACACGAAGTTCATGGACGATCCCTCCCGGCGGCGAGCCATCGCACCCCCGCCGACAATCGACTCTGGCGCATTTGCCGGGCTCGGGGAAGAGCAACTGGATCAGTGAGCGGCTGGGTCCGCGAAAGGTGACGCCAAAACCGTAAAAATGAAAAACCCGCCTCGGCGGGCGGGTCGTTGGAGCCAATTAGCACCATACCGAGATTAGTAGCATAGCTGCCGGCACAAAGCAAGAACAAAGTTGCTATAGTCAGGAAAAATCGCTTCACCTCGGCGCCGCGCCTTCGTTCCAGCTTGGGTTCCTCGCCCCACGAAAGTGGGGAGAGGTGGCTCGGCGAAGCCGAGACGGAGAGGGGACTGCGGCCTACGAAGGCCCCCTCTCCGGCCGCTCTGCGGCCACCTCTCCCCCGCTTCGCGGGGGCGAGGAATCCAGGTCTTGAGGCTGGATCGGCAGCTTCTGCGACGGCGAGGCTCCCACTTGCCTCGCTTTGCCGGCTCCTGTATGAAATCCGCCATGAGCCCGCGCGCCACCTCTTTTGCGTCCCGTCCGACCGGCATTGCCGGCCAGACCGTTCGCGCGCTTGCCTCCACCCTGCTGCTTCTCGGCCTTATCGGCGATCGCCGGGTTCGCTGAAGGAGCGCCCGGCGGTCGAATTCGCCGCTCACGCGCACGCTCCTTGGCCAGTTACAAAATTGGCACGTCACATCAAGCGAACGAAATTCTGGTAAAGGCGCCGCTCGCCACCAATCCGCCTGAAGCTGGATCCGCGAGCCGCCGGGAGAAAAGACGATGAACGCACGAGAAGATATCCGTCTGAGTGTAGAGGAAATCAGCAAGCCTGCGGTAAAGGGCATGCCGGACGCTGCCCGCAAATACCAGCCCTATCCAACCGTCGGCCTTGCCGATCGCACATGGCCTTCGAAAGTGATCGACAAGGCGCCGATCTGGTGCTCCGTCGACCTGCGCGACGGCAACCAGGCGCTGATCGATCCGATGGGCCAGGAACGCAAGGCGCGCATGTTCGCCCTGCTGCTCGACATGGGCTTCAAGGAGATCGAGATCGGCTTTCCGTCGGCCTCGCAGACCGACTTCGATTTCGCCCGCTGGTGCATCGAACAAGGCAACGTGCCCGCCGACGTCTCGCTGCAGGTGCTGGTGCAGTGCCGGCCGGAACTGATCACCCGCACTTTCGAGGCGCTGAGGGGCGCCACCAACCCGATCGTCCATTTCTACAACTCGACCAGCGAGCTGCAGCGCCGCGTCGTGTTTGAGAAGGACGTCGCCGGCATCAAGCGCATCGCCACCGATGCGGCCAAGATGATCACCGACATGGCGGCCAAGGCCGGCGGCGGCTACCGTTTCGAATATTCGCCGGAAAGCTTTACCGGCACCGAGCTCGAAGTGGCGCTGGAGATCTGCAACGCCGTCACCGAGATCGTCAGGCCGACGGCGGAAAACAAGCTGATCATCAACCTGCCCTCCACGGTCGAGATGTCGACGCCCAACATCTATGCCGACCGCATCGAATGGATGTGCCGCAATCTCGACGATCGCGAGAACCTGTTGATCTCGCTGCATCCGCACAATGACCGCGGCACCGGCATCGCCACCACCGAGCTCGGCCTGATGGCGGGCGCCGACCGCGTCGAAGGCACGCTGTTCGGCAATGGCGAACGCACCGGCAATGTCGACATCGTCACGCTGGCGCTCAACATGTACACGCAAGGCGTCGATCCCGGGCTCGACTGCTCCGACATCAACCGGATGAAGGACGTCTACGAATACTCCAACCAGCTGAAGATCCCCGAGCGCCATCCCTATGTCGGCGAGCTCGTCTACACCGCCTTTTCCGGCTCGCACCAGGACGCCATCAACAAGGGCATGAAGGCGCTGCGCAAGGCCAACACGCCGCACTGGGAGGTGCCTTACCTGCCGATCGACCCGGCCGATGTCGGCCGCAGCTACGAAGCCATCATCCGCATCAACTCGCAGTCCGGCAAGGGCGGCATCGCCTATGTGCTGCACGCGGATTACGGCCTCAACCTGCCGCGCAACCTGCAGATCGAGTTCAGCCAGGCCATCCAGGCGATCACCGACGCCGAAGGCAAGGAGGTGCCGGCCAAGCGCATCTACGAGCGCTTTCTCGAGACCTATGTCGACCAGCCCGGCGCGCGGCTGAAGTTCCTCGACCACCACACCTACCCCGACTCCGAGGTCAAGGGCCGGCGCGTGGTCGAAGCGGTGATCCTCGACAAAGGCAAGGAGGTGACCATATCAGGCACCGGCACCGGCCCGATCGACGGCTTCGTCGATGCGCTGTCACGTCATGTCGGGGTGCCGATGTCGGTGCTCGATTATTCCGAGCATTCCATGCAGCGCGGCTCGAACGCCTCGGCTATTTCCTATGTCGAGATGGAACATCCGGGCGGCAAGCTGTTCGGCGCCGGCATCAACACCAACATCGTCGCCGCCTCGCTCGAAGCCGTGGTTTCGGCCGCCAACCGCATCGTCGGCCGAAAGGCCGGCTAGCCGGGACTGCCAGGCTCGCGCCATCAGCCCACCGGACTTTTATCCGGTGGGTACGCTATCGCACCATAAGCACATGCTTGTAAGGCGCCGCCAGCGCTATATGATTGTACCTCAACCTGTGCCGAATTCGAAGGGATCGACACTTGCAGCATACCACGCCTGCCGCCCCCGCAGTGCGCGAAACGTTGGAGCGATTGCTTGCCAGCGAAACGTTCGGGCGATCCGAGCGCGCGCGCAAGCTGCTCCGCTACCTGGTCGAGCGCGAGCAGGCAGGCGAAGCCGACCGGCTCAAGGGCTTCTCCATCGCAATGGATGTCTTCGGCAAGGACGGCGATTTCGATCCGTCGACCGATGCGGTGGTGCGGGTTCAGGCCGGCAGGCTGCGCGAGCTGCTGCAGCAGTATTTCGCCAATGAGGGCGTTGCCGAACCGGTCCGCATCGCCATCCCGCGCGGCGGCTATGTTCCATCCTACGAACTCAACGCCATTCGCTTGCCGGCAGAGGCGGAGGCAGAGAGCAAGCCGGAGCTGGCAACAGGGGAGATGGCGACGACCGCTCCGCCCGGATCGCCGGAGGATGCCGGCAACCGGGCACATCCGGCTGCATTGCTGAGCGTTCCAGCCGTCGCCCCTGCTGCACCTTCGCTGCAGCGCCATTTGCAGTTCTTCTGGCTGGCGATCGCGCTGGTCATTCTCATGCTGGGTGTGCTGATCCTTCGCCAGGGTAGCGTGGTGTTGCTGACCGGCGGCGACACGGCGGTCGAGACCGCGGTGGCGACCGGCAGCATAGCAGCGCCGCCAGTTGAAAACCTCCCCCAGGTCTACATCGCCATCAAGGCTGACAGCGACGTGGCTCGCCGTGTCGCCGCATCGCTGCGCGCCGGCCTTAGCGGCTTCGATACCATCAATTTCATCGGCCGTGATGCCGACAGCCCGCCCGATCCAATTACCGACGCCGCCAGCTTCGTATTCGATGTCCTGCCCGGGCCGCGTACCGGCGACATCATGCTCGAGCTGCAAAGCGTGGCGACGGGCCGCGTGCTGCTGTCACGCAACCTGACCGCCGGCGACAGCGCGAACACCGCCATCGAGGACCAGATCTCCGGCATCTTGAGCTCGGCTCTTCCCGCCTCGGGCACGATCTACAACTACATCGAGCAGAGCGGCATCCAGACCGGGCTGACGGCGTGTCTGGTGCTCAACGGCAAATATTATCTCGACCAGAATGCCCAGACGCATGAAGCCGCCTACCGCTGCCTCGAAGACCTTGCCAACCGGGAGGCGAAGTCGTCGCTCGTCTATTCGGAACTCGCGTCCTTGCATCTCGAAGCGGTCACCGACCACTATCCCTACCCCGCCGACGCGACGATCGACAAAGCGATGACGTTTGCCCATCGCGCCATCCAGATGGGCCCGACCAGCCCCTACGCGCACCGCGCACTTGGTTATCTCAATTCGCGCATGGGCGATTCCGCGGAATCGATCCGCTGGATGCGCAAGGCCTATGAGCTCAATCCCTACGATCTCGCAATGGCCGCCGCCTATGGCTACGGGCTGGTTTTCGCCGGCAGGTACAGCGAGGGCACCCCGATCCTTGCTCACGCCGTGGATATCGCCAGCGCCCATCCGACATGGTGGGATTACGGGCTGTTCGCCGGAGAATTCATGATGGGCGACATGAACAAGGCGACGCTTGCCAGCGACGGCTTGCGAACGACGGAAATGAAATCGCATTATCTGGCAGCGCGGCTGATCGGCGCCAAGGCTGCCGGCCGCGAGAAGCTGGCGAGCAGGCTGCTGCAGGAACTGACCACCAAATTCCCGAAATTCGCAGCCGATCCGCGCGCAACCTTCGTCGAGCGAAGATATCCCGCCGATCTGACCAACCGGCTGGTGGAAGCCCTGCGCGCCACCGGCCTTGGCGGCGCCAGCTGATGTCTCCCGGCGCGTGACGACGTCAGGTGATCGCAAAAATTTTACTGGCCATCCGCACGGCCAAAGCGCAATTCAGACACAATTTGAACCGGCCAATCTGATCCCCACGTAAGTCTGATCCCGCATAACACCGATCTCCATGCAAGTCTGACCTCCCGCAAAGACTGATCCTCGCATAAGACCGCCCCCGGCATCCTGATTGATCCCGGCACCAAGCCATAAAGTTTGCATGACCCCATCCCTTTACGCTGCCGAACGGGGCACCGGCCCGACAACGATTGCCTTCCTGCATGGTTTCGGCGGCTGCCACGACGACTGGCGCGACGTGGCCGCGTCCCTGGCGCTCGGCGCGCGGACGTTGGCCTATGATCTGCCGGGGCATGGGCTATCGCTCGATTTTCCGGGCGGCGGTCCGGCCAGGATCGCAGCGAGCGCCGTCCTTGCCGATCTTTCCGCTCGCGGAATAAAGCGGGCCCATCTCGTCGGCCATTCGATGGGCGGCGCCGTGGCCGCCCTGATGGCATTGAGCGAGCCGGAAAGATTGGCCTCGCTGACGCTGCTGGCACCGGGCGGTCTTGGTCCTGAGATCAATGGCCCGCTGCTGCGCCGCTACGCCGCGGCTGCCGGCACCGACGAAATTCGCGCCTGTCTAGCCGCCATGTCGGGACCGCAAAGCCGGCCGCCGCAGCATAGAGTCGAGCTCCTCAAGGAGATGCGCCGGCGTCCCGGCCAGTTGCGCACACTTGTCGAGCACGCAGCCGCAATGACCCGGGATGATCGGCAAGGCGTCATCCCGAACGAGCGGCTTGAAACGCTGAATATGCCAATCATGGTGGTTTGGGGAACCGACGACGCGATGCTGCCCGTCAGCCAGGCGGACGGCCTGCCGAAGCGTTTTCACCTGCACCACGTGCTGGAAGCCGGCCATATGCTGGTCGAGGAAGCGCCCGGCCTGGTCGTCGAGGCCGTTCGCCGCAATATGCGGCGCCGCGGCAGGCGGTTTCGCCCGGAATTCGCCGCTGCGGCGAGCTGATCGGTCCTCGCGCGGGCACGACGGGGCGCTGGTGCTCCTCCGGCGAAGCTTTGCCGGCCCATCGATCTCGCAAGTGCATTTCGCCGGCGGCTGTGTTAATTCGGTGTTAACCAAACCCGCGAGGCAACGCCGATGAAGGACGCAGGCGAGAACATCACCCAGATCGATCAGTCGCGAAAACTGTCCGATGCCATTCGCGACGTCAAGAACGCCTTCGCCGACCGCGACGACGTCGTGGTCGACATGCGCGAAGCGCATCGCATGCGGCTCGATCTGCTTGCCGCCGAACTCGCGCCGGTCTTCGCCGACGTGCCCACCGACATGGACAGTTTCGACTTCGCCGTCTCGTCCGGCCTGCAGCCACGGCTGTGGATCGACGCCGTCAGCCATGTCGCCATGGGGCGCGACCGCCGCACCTACCGCTTTCTCAAGGATACGCGCATCGGCCGCGTCGTCCTCGCCGAGTCGACCGACATGAAGGTCGTTGCCGACCAGGTGACGCGCTACGTCGCCGAGCGCGTCGTCGAACGCCAGAGGATGATGGAAGGCGGCATCGAGCAGGCCGTCGCCGGCCTGAAACGCGCCCTGGTGGCGGAGGCCGAGCCGCCGCTGCGAATCGCCGCACGCGCCAACGGCTGGTCGGCGTTCTTCTCGGGCCTCGGCCTGATCGCCGCCGGCGCCCTGGTCGGCCTGGCGATTTCGCTCGTGCTGTTCTGGGACCGCATCGTCGCGATGAAAATCAGTTTCTAGAGCGGTTCATCGTTTCACGGAAACGCCGAACCGCTCTATCTCTTTGTTTTGACGCAATTCCGGACGGAAACCCGCTTCACACTTTTCCTGGAATTGCTCTAGCCATCGACGCCTCGGCCTCGACGCCAAGCTCCAGCGTCTGCAGGTCGCTGGGCGGCAATGCCGGCCCGGTCAGGCCGCGGCGCGTCAGCCTGATCCGCCAATTGTCCTTTTCACCGTCGATGTCGAGCAGATTGTATTGCGCCGGCGCATGCGAACTGCCCGGGGCCTGCCCGGCGGCGGCGACCCCGACCACCGGGATTTTTGTTTTGCGGGCGCCGATGAAGAACAGCGACGGCACGTGGGAATGGCCGTGCAGCACAAGCTCGGCGCCGTGCCGGTGAAGAACCTTGTGGAAGCGCGAGATGCCGAACAGCCGCTTGTTCTGCGAAACGGCACCGCGCAACGGCGGATGGTGGATCATGATCACCCGGAACAGGCCGCGCTTGCCCGTGGCGTCGAGCATGCCGCGCAGCCGTTCCGCCTGGCCTTCGAGAAAGAAGCCGTTGGCCATGAACGGAGCCGTGGCGCGCGCCGTCGAGACGCCTATCAACGCAACATCGCCGCGTACCCGCAGATAGGGAAAAGTGTTGCGGTCGACCGGCGTATTGACGCCGTCGCCGGTCATCCACGCCGCCCACGACCGGCAGGTCTTGTCGAAGGCGCCCGGCACATAGGCGTCATGGTTTCCCGGCACCACCGACACGTCGTTGGGCGAGCCCAGCGTCTCCAGCCAGTGCTTGGCCATCTCGATCTCACCGTCGAGCGCCAGATTGACCAGGTCGCCGGTGATGGCGAGATGGTCCGGCCCGCTGGCCTTCATGTCGGCGACGATTGTGTCGATGACGGCGTCGTGCATGTGGCGGCGGCGATTGCGCTGCCAATTGACGTAACCGACCACGCGCTTGGAGGCGAGATCGCGATAGGTTACATCGGGAAGCGGCCCCAGATGGACATCGGAAATATGCGCGAGCCTGAACATCTTTTCTTCATAGGCGAGGCGCGCGCCGCTTTCCACTCACGGTTTCGCGGACGATGACGGCGCCGGATCCGGAGCAAGCCCTGCGCCAGACTGGCTGGCCGGGCCTCAGGGCGAGGCTGTTTCACCTGTACTTCGTACTGCGGCGGCCGATGACGCTCGGCGTGCGCGGCTTGATCCACGACCGAGCCTCCAATTCCGTCTTCCTCATCCGCCATACCTATGTTCCTGGCTGGCACCTGCCCGGCGGTGGCGTCGAGCCGGGCGAGACCATGATCGAGGCGCTGGCGCGCGAACTGTTCGAGGAAGGCAACATCGCGCTGACCGGACCGCCGGTGCTGAAATCGCTGCATTTCAACCGCCGCGCCAGCCGCCGCGACCATGTTGGCCTCTATCTGGTCGAGGAGTTCAACCAGACAGCACCGAAACTGCCCGATCGCGAGATCGCCGAAGCCGGCTTCTTCCCGCTCGACCGCTTGCCGGAGGGAACGACGCCGGCGACGCTGCGGCGCATCGCTGAGATTTTTGGGGGTCAACCAGCACTACCCTATTGGTAGATCACGCCGCCTTCCTGAATCGCGCGCGGTCGTGCGGCGCGCCATAGTCGAGCTCTGGCCCGACCGGCACGATGCGCGTCGGGTTGATCGTCTCGTGGCTGCCGTAATAATGCGACTTGATGTGGTGGAGATTCACCGTACCGGCGACGCCCGGCACCTGGTAGAGGTCGCGCAGGTAATTCGACAGGTTCGGATAGTCGGCGATACGGCGCAGATTGCACTTGAAATGGCCGACATAGACCGGGTCGAAGCGGACCAGTGTCGTGAACAGCCGCCAGTCGGCCTCGGTAATGCGGCCGCCGACGAGATAGCGCTGCTTTGACAGACGGTCCTCCAGTATGTCGAGCGCCGAGAACAATTCGCCGAATGCTTCCTCGTAGGCTGCCTGCGTGGTGGCGAAGCCGGCACGGTAAACGCCATTGTTGACCGCGGGATAGACCAGCGCATTGATCGCATCGATCTCGCCGCGCAGCGGTTGCGGATAGAAATCGAGCTTTGCATCGCCCCATTCGTCGAAGGCCGAATTGAGCATGCGGATGATCTCGGAGGATTCGTTGGAAACGATGGTCTGCTCGCGTTTGTCCCACAGCACCGGAACGGTGACGCGCCCCGAATAGCCGGGATCGGCCCTGGTGTAGATCTGGTGCAGGAAATCGAGGCCGTAGAGCGTGTCGCCCGTGGCTCCGTCCTCGGCCAGGAACGTCCAGCCGTCGGCGCCCATGAAATGATGGACGACCGAAATGGAAATCACGTCCTCGAGTTTCTTGAGCACGCGAAAGATCATCGTCCGATGCGCCCACGGACAAGCGAGCGAGACATAGAGGTGGTAACGGCCGGGCTCGGCCCTGAAGCCGCGTTTTCGCCCTTCGGCCGGCGTGCCGTCGCGGGTCACCCAATCGCGCCACTGCGACTGCGCCCGCACGAACTTGCCGCCGCTCTCCCCGGTATCGTACCAGCGGTCCTGCCATTGGCCTTCGACTAGCAATCCCATGCAATATCCTTTCGCGTTCCTGCTTGATGTAGGGCACCAAGCGGCGCCGCGGAAATCCCCGACGCTGAACAGATCGTCAACGGCTGCGTCGTCGAGTGCGTGTCGGGTGCGCCTGCCGATTGCGGCGGCTGAAAATTGGTGCTAGCGGACAATCCGCATGTTCGACTTTGCCGTGATCCGGTTCGACCGACGACGAAAGAGCGCCCGCGCTTGATGAAGCGCTGACTGGCGAACGCTGCCGCTTGCAGCAAACCTTTCCTCGTATACCGGAACGCAAAGACCATGAGCCTTGCCGACGTGAAATACCTGCCGGAAACTCCGGCGCATGATGCTGAAATCGAAGCCATCAACGACGAGGCCTTCGGGCCGGGCCGTTTCGTGCTTGCCGCCTACAAGATCCGCCAAACTGGCCCGCACGAACGCGCTTTGTCCTTCGTGGCCGTCGACGGCGCAATCGTCGTCGCCTCGGTGCGGATGACGCGCATCGCCGCCGGTGCCGGCCGCGCGCTGATGCTCGGGCCGCTCGCCGTGCGGCCGGCCTTCAAAAATCTCGGCATCGGCCGCCGGCTGGTGGCAATCGCGCTGGAAGCCGCCGCTAAGGCCGGCGCGCCGGCCGTGATGCTGGTCGGCGACGAACCCTACTACGGCCCGCTCGGCTTCTGGAGGCTGCCGCGCGGGCAGATCTCCATGCCGCGTCCGGTCGACCCCGACCGGCTTTTGGCGCACGAGATCGTGCCGGGCGCGGTGGCGAGGCTGGCGGGCGAGGTTTGCCACGCCGACCAGGCAAGGATTGCCGCGCACATCGCCGCGATGGCATGACCATGCCGGTGCTGTCGCACGGTGGCTTCGCGGCATTTTGGGCAAGGAGGAGGACGTCGAGATGAACCCGAACGGCCAGATTGCGATCGTCACCGGTGGCGGCTCAGGCCTTGGCGAGGCAACGGCGCGCGCTCTTGCCGCCGGCGGCGCCAGGGTTGCCGTCCTCGATCTCGGTATCGAGCGTGCGACCAAGGTGGCTGCCGACATCGGCGGCATCGCCGTCCGATGCGATGTGAGCGACGCCGGGAGCGGTGCCGCGGCAGTCGCGGAAGTGGCAGAGACGCTCGGCGCGCCACGCATCCTGGTCAATTGCGCCGGCATCGTTATCGGCATGAAGACGATCGGCAAGGACGGACCGCATCCGCTCGATCAATACCGCAAGGTAATCGAGGTCAATCTGATCGGCACCTTCAACATGATCCGCCTGGTCGCCGACCGGACCGCCAGGCTCGAACCGCTGCAGGGCGGCGAGCGCGGCGTCATCGTCAACACTGCATCGGTCGCGGCCTATGACGGCCAGATCGGCCAGGCGGCCTATTCCGCGTCCAAGGCCGGCGTCGTCGGCATGACGCTGCCGGTAGCGCGCGATCTCGCCCGCTCCGGCATTCGCGTCTGCACCATCGCGCCCGGCATCTTCAGGACGCCGATGATGGCCGGCATGCCGCAGGAGGTGCAGGATTCGCTCGGCGCCGCGGTTCCCTTCCCTTCCCGTTTGGGCGAGCCTTCGGAATATGCCGCACTTGCCTTGCACATCATCGAGAACCAGATGCTCAACGGCGAGACCATTCGCCTCGATGGCGCCATCCGCATGGCGCCGAAATAAATGCGACGGTGATGCCTTGGACGAATCCAGGAAAGACGTGATCCGCGCGACCGACGCCGAGGCGATCAGGCTGGCAAAGACGCTCATCCGCAGCGCCCGTTTCGGCGCGCTGGCAGTGCTCGAACCAGGAACCGGTTCGCCGCTGGCCAGCCGGGTCGGCGTCGCCACAGACATCGACGGCACGCCATTGATCCTGGTGTCGATGCTGTCCGCCCATACCGGCGCCATCCTTGCCGACCCGCGCTGCTCGTTGCTCGTCGGCGAACCCGGCAAGGGCGATCCGCTGGCGCATCCGCGATTGACGCTCGTCTGCCGCGCCGTGCGGCTCGAACGCGGATCGAGCGAACACGCCCGCACCGAACGGCGCTACCTCAACCGCAACCCCAAGGCAAAACTCTATGCCGGGCTCGGCGACTTCTCGATCTTCCGGCTCGAACCGGAGCGCGCCAGCCTGAACGGCGGCTTCGGCAAGGCCTATCTGCTCGACCGCACCGATCTGGTCGCGACGGGCGCGATCGTCGACGAGCTTGCCGCCGGCGAGCAATCGGCACTCGACCACATGAACGCCGACCATCTCGATGCGATTGCCCTCTACGCAAGTCGTTTCGGCGGGGCCGGGAGTGACGGCTGGATCGTCACCGGGTTCGACGCCGACGGGATGGATCTCGTATCCGGCGACAATGTCTGTCGGGTTTTCTTCCCCGAGCCGCTGAGAGCGGCGCGCGACCTCAGGCCTGTCCTGGTCGACATGGCAAAGGCTGCCCGATCGGCAAATTAATCACAGCCGCACAGTTAATCGGCTTGCATGGAAAGCAAGCCTTGAGATTTGAGCGAAATGTTCTACCTTTGCGAGTGACGCTGAATCGCTGGCGTGCATCTATAGGGAAAGTCTATGGAATTCGACGCTATTGCCCCCATAGCGGCGGATGAGCAAGAACGTATGGGGGATCTATGGTCTCGAACAAGCTAGTCGCCAACGCCGGAACCGCGGCTGCGTTTCTGACGCTGATGGGCAACGAAAAACGTTTGTTGATCATGAGCTATCTGGCCGAGGGCGAAATGTCGGTCGGCGCCATAGCCGAGAAAGTGTCGCTCAGCCAATCCGCCCTGTCACAGCATCTGGCCAAGCTCAGGGCTTCCGACCTTGTCGAGACCCGCCGCGATCGGCAGATGATCTATTATTCCTGCAAATCCGAGGCGGTGCGCGAATTGCTGCACATGCTGGACGGCATTTTCGGCGAAGGTGAACTGTCGCAGATGGCTCACCGGCTGCGTCGCGCCGGGACCTGAGCGGCCGGAGGGAGATGCTCCCGCCAATCCGCTTTGCTGCAAAGTCCGCCTTGCTGCCAAGTCAGCCTTGCTACTGAACACGCTCGTCGGCGGCCTGCGCAATCTCGTCCTTGAACTCGACCTTGGTGCCCGGCTGCACCATGGAGGCAAGGTCTTCGGCATCCCAATTGGTCAGGCGGATGCAGCCATGCGAAAAGGTCGTGCCGATCTTGCCCGGTTCCGGCGTGCCGTGGATGCCGTAGCTTTCGATGGATAGATCGATCCAGACCGATCCCACGGGATTGTTCGGCCCGGCAGCGATGGTGAAGGGCCGCTTGGTCTTGACCCCCTTGAAAGCGAAGTCCGGATCGTAGTGGTAGGTAGGGTTGTGCACCACGCGCCTGACCTCTGCCATGCCGCTTGGCGCCGGCTTCTCCTCGCTCCCAATCGAGGCGGGGTAGACCGCCAGCCATTTGCCGGCACGGTCGAGCACACGCACCAGGCGAGCGCCCTTGTCGACCTCGACGGCGGCGACGCCGGCGGGAGGGTCACCCCTGCCGACATCAGGAACCACCAAGGTCCTGCCTGGTTTTCTGAGGCTGGTGCCCGGATTGAGCATTCTCAGCAATTGTTCGCTGACGTGGAAGCGCTCGGCCAACCTCTCCACCGCATTGCGGTAGCCGAGCCGCCGCAAGCGGGCCATCCTCTCCAAGCGGGCCGGAATACGCCTGGTGAAAGGTCCGCGCACATCCTTGCGCATGACCTCATAGGTCACCAGCACCGGCTTGGCGGAGGTTGCGATGAGTTTGCTCCAGGTCAGTGGACTGAGCTTGCCGTCGGGCGGAAGTCCGTTTGCCGCCTGAAACGCAGCAACGGCCTTGGCGAAGTTCTGGGAAGGGCGGCCGTCGATCAGGCCCGGCGAGAAGCGGGCGCGATCCAGAAGGATCTGCGCCTTCAGCAGCATCGGATCGACACCCTTCGGTTCGCCGACAGTGAATTGGGCCTGATTGACGGTGGCAGGATCGAGCTTGGCCGCGCGAGCCACGCCGCATGCGAGGGCAAGCGTGGCGGCAAAGACGAGGAGGAGCCTGATCATCGATGTCCTCCCAGGACCGCAGCAGGAGCCCGCTTCTATGACGCGGTATGGCCCCATGCGGTTCCTTCGTTCCATCGAAAATTCTGCATTGAAGCAGCTTGGCCGACGAGCCGTGCCGCGGGAATCAGGATTTCCCTGTCGCTAAGAGGCAGGCAGGCCCAATCTGATCCCGGCACCACCTGATTGGGCTTGACCGTTCGAACGACGTGCATCCATTTGGACGCTGAGATACGGTCCGAGCTTCGGATCCGGCAATCACGCCTTCCGACACCGAATCCCGATTCGCGGCCGACGCCAGGGTCCGGCGAGGAAGCCATGAACCCCATCCGCATAGACGACCCGCAGGATCCCCGCGTCGCCGCCTATCTCGACATCCGCGAGCGAGACCTTGCCGGCCGGCAAGGCCGTTTCGTCGCCGAAGGCAAGGTGGTGCTCGACACGCTGCTTGCCGCTCGGCGCTTCGAGGCAGAATCGGTGCTGGTGCTCGAAAACCGGCTGGCCGGCCTCGATGACGTCCTGCGCAAGGCGCCTGCCGGGCTTCCGATCTATGTCGCATCCGGCGAAATCATCGACAGGATCGCCGGATTCCACATGCATCGCGGCATATTGGCGATCGGCCGCAAGGGCGCGGCCATCCCCGCCGAGGCCTTGCTTGGCACACTGCCCGCCCGCGCGCTGATCGTGGCGCTGGTCGGCATCGCCAATCATGACAATATGGGCTCGATTTTCCGCAATGCCGCTGCCTTTGGCGCGGATGCCGTGCTTCTCGATCCGACCTGCTGCGATCCGCTGTACCGCAAGGCAATCCGCGTCTCGGTGGGCGCGGCCTTGAAAGTCCCCTTCGCCTGCTTTGCCGACGCAGCCGGCTGCACCGCAATGCTCGACCGGCAAGGCTTCAGCCAATTCGCCTTGTCTCCGCGCGGGCAGATCGACATTCGCGATGCCAAGAGAAACGAGCGGCTGGCGCTCTATCTCGGCACCGAGGGCGAAGGCCTGCCGGAAAGCCTGCTTGCCCGCCTGCAGACGCTGCGGATCGGTATGGCGCAAGGTTTCGACAGCCTGAACGTCGCCGCCGCGTCAGCCATCGCGCTGCATCACTTTTCCGGAGCCTAAATTTAGAGCCGTCGGGGCCCTGCTCTTGGATCTGCGGAATCTCAGTCGGTCGAAGCGGCCTTCTGCAGCGCCCGCACCCGATCGGCAAGGCTGCGTCCGCCGCTCCCCGGCCGCGTATCCTCAGGCGCTGCAAGCGCCCGGGCGATCGGCGAATCCGGTCCGTCGAGCTTTGCCGTCAAGGCCACGACTTGCGCCGCCAGATCGTTCATCTCTTCGCGCAATGCGGCGCTGGCGCTGCCGGTATGGTCTCCGGTCTGCGATTTCGATGTTTCGACGGCAGCAAGATCCGTCTTCAGCCGCCTGTTCTCGCGTGCCAGCGATGTCAGCCTGGCCTCCAGCCGCTCGCGGTCGGCATCGAGCTTGGCGGTTGTCTTTTCGATGTCGCCGTTGGCGGCCACATTGACCGGGCTGCCTGGCACGCCGGCAAGGCCCACCGCAGGCGCCTTTTCAGCGCTTTTCGGCTTTTCGCGAAGGCGCACCAGTTCCTTCTCGCGGCGCTCCAGCCTGTCCTCGCGATCGGCCAGCGTGGCGAGCAGGCGTTCGACCTTCTTTTCCAGGTCGCCGGTTCTTTTCTTCTCGGCCTTCAGCGTGTCCCGCAAAGCCTTGCTTTCGGCTGCCAATTCCTGGCTGCGCCTGTCCGCCTCCTTGCGCTGGCCGCGCAGCAGCGAAATGTCGCTTGCCAGCTTCTGCAGCTCGGATTCGCGCGCCACCAGCTCGATCTGCCGGCTGCTGGATGAAAAACTGGCGTCGTCATACATGTGCTCCAGTTTTCGCAGTTCGAGCCCGCGCTTTTCGAGCGCACGCTCGGTCTCCGCAAGCCGCTCCGACAGCTGCTGCAGCTGCTCATCGCGCTTGCGAAGCTCCTCGCCCCTGGTTGTAAGGTCGGCGACGACCCGGTTCTTGTCCTGCCGCTCGGCCGCCAATTCCTTCAGGGCTTCGCGGTCGCGGCCGATCTCGACCAGCTGTTCGGCGGCCTTCTCGCGCAATGATTTGACGGTCATTTCAAGCCGGCGCACCGAAACCGCGAACTCGGCGCGAATGCGATCCTTGTCCGCCTGGATCTCGGCCAGCGTCAAGGGCATCGAGCCCTCGACGCGCTTGCGCGTCAGCGCCACCGCCCGCCGCCACACGGCCGGGGCAATCATCAGCGCCAGGAAGCCCGCGCAGAGAAAGCCGAGGACAAAGAACAGGATCGACTGGACCAAGATGACTATCCGTTGTGCATGGCAACCGCCAAAGGTCGACTTTGCCATCTTCGCATGACGGAAATCCGGCGCCACGGCAAGAGTATGCCGCGGCAAAGCTCAGGCCGTGGGATCACAGGTCCAATCGCAGTGGCGCCATCATGCCGGTCAGAATGGATTCCAGGTCGCGCGCTGGGTGAGCTTGAGGTAACCGAGATTGACGCCGAGACGGGCGCCGACGCCGGTACGGATCGGCACGAGCAGCACATTGTTGTTCTTCAGCACGTTGAAGCCGACGCCGGCAATGACATAAGCGGAGCCGGCGACGCCGCCAAAACGATTATAGAGGCTGCTCACATCGTCGAGATTGTAGACCAGCATCATGACGCGCGAGCCCTCGCCGCCGAAATCCCAGCCGAGTGACGGGCCTTGCCAGAACACTTTGTGATCGCCGGCATTCTTGGTGTAGAGCGTGCCTTCGCCATAGGTCAGGCCACCGATCAGCGCCCCGGACCCCTCTTCGCCGAGCAGATAGCCGTTCGGCAGGCCATAGGTGGCGAAAATCTTCTCGACGACGGTGGCGAGCCCGCCCGATGTCGCGCCGAAGAATTTATGACCGGAATCAACGATCTCCTGGGCGGTGTATTCCTGCGCCCGCGCGGCCGATGCCGAAAAGGCGACAAGGCCGATGAGCGCGATCGTTATTGAGATGACACGGAAAAAAGTCCGGTCGTAGAATCGGGAAACCATGCTTCCAATCTCCGTCAGGGAGCACTTTCGCCGACGCCTCGCACCCGTACGGCTCTTTGGCGGCCGTTAAGGATGACTGTTAGGGGCAAACTATGCCGTAATCCTTTTTCAACCATTAAACTCTCACATGAAGATGGCGGTTCGAAGGCTGTTTTCGCATCGCCCGCGCAGCACCCGGCTGCGTGAACACGCCATTTTCGACAATCATGATTTTGGATTTGTTGCTGCACGCACAAGCGCTGTGTATTCAGAATGCTTGGGAGAGAGCGTGATTCGTGTGGACAGGCGTGATCATGATCGCCCGGTCATTGTGTTGTGAAATTTGCAGGGATTTTTGCCGATGGCCGAGCTTTTCACCCTTTCCGCACCCGACCTGGCAGCGCTGCTGTGCAGCCGGGTCTGCCACGATATCATTTCGCCGGTCGGCGCCATAAACAACGGGCTTGAGCTGCTCGACGAAGGCGGCGCCGACGAAGACGCCATGAAGCTGATCCGCCAAAGCGCCAAGAACGCCTCCGCCCGCCTGCAATTCGCCCGCATCGCCTTCGGCGCTGCCGGTTCCGCCGGCATGCTGATCGACACCGGGGACGCCGAGGCCGTGGCCTTCGCCTTCCTGAAGAACGAGAAGCCGGAACTGATCTGGAACGGGACCCGCGCGCTGTTGCCCAAGAACAAGGTCAAGTTGCTGCTCAATCTCATCCTCGTCGCCAACGCCGCCATTCCGCGCGGCGGCAGGCTGGTGGTCACGCTGGAGAACCTCGAGACCGAGCCACGCTTTTCGCTCGCGGCGAGCGGCCCGATGCTGCGCGTGCCGCCCAAATTCCTGGAATTGCATTCCGGCCACAGGCCGGACGAGCCGATCGACGCGCATTCGGTGCAGCCCTATTACACCCTGCTCCTGGCCCGGGAAGCCAACATGACGATATCGATCCATGCAACCGCCGACGAGATCGTCCTTTCTGCAGCCTGAAGTTCTCCGGAAGAGCGGAGAAAGTATTTTATACAAGTCATATTTGCGGCGCTGTCTCAATGCCTGTGAGATGGGTTTGCAGTTTGATCGCATGAAGCATTGCGAAAGAAGATCCCGCTAAAAAAACTTCAGGAAAATTTTACCTAACGGCTTTTCGGCTTCTTTACCAGATCGGCCTATCGTCACGGCAAATGCCACGACGCTGCCGGTTCGCCAAACGGCAAAGAGGGTCCGGGAATGAAGCGCTGCATGTTCGTCGACAATTCGAGCGTCATCAGGAAGGTTGCAAGGCGTATCCTGGGCGGTTCCGGCATGATGGTGATCGAAGCCGCCAGCGGCCATGAGGCGATCGAGATGTGCGCGGTCGACATGCCTGATATCATCGTCGTCGACGGCGCCTTGCCGGACATGCAGGCGCAGGACCTCATCCGCCGCGTGCGCGCCATGGAAAGCCCGGTGTTGCCGCAAGTCTTGATTTCGCTGGTCGAGGTCGACGTCGGGGCGATCATGCGGGCAAAGCGCGCCGGCGCCCAGGGCTATCTGCTGAAGCCGTTCAACCGGCCGCAATTGCTCGAGTGCTTCCGCGCCTTGAAGATTGCCGCCTGATCAGAGCCTGTTGCATTCCGATGAAAATCGGATGAGCTCTATCTTGTTGTTTTGCCAGGTTCTTTCCGAAAACCGGGCGCCCACTTTTGAGATCACACCCCTGGTTCAGGCGCTGACCCGGATATCTTCAGGCTCACGCAGCACATAGCCGCGGCCCCAGACGGTCTCGATGTAATTCTGCCCGCCCGACGCTGCGTCGAGCTTCTTGCGCAGCTTGCAGATGAAGACGTCGATGATCTTCAGCTCCGGCTCATCCATGCCGCCATAGAGATGGTTGAGGAACATTTCCTTGGTCAGCGTGGTGCCTTTGCGCAGCGAGAGCAGTTCCAGCATCTGATATTCCTTGCCGGTCAGATGCACGCGCTGGCCACCGACTTCAACGGTCTTGGCATCGAGATTGACCACCAGGTCGCCGGTGGTGATGACCGACTGGGCATGGCCCTTGGAACGCCGCACGATGGCATGGATGCGGGCGACCAGTTCGTCCTTGTGGAAGGGCTTGGTCATGTAGTCGTCGGCGCCGAAGCCGAGGCCGCGCACCTTGTCCTCGATACCGGCCATGCCGGAGAGGATGAGGATCGGCGTCTTCACCTTGGAAAGGCGAAGTGTTCTCAAAACTTCATAGCCCGACATGTCGGGGAGATTGAGGTCGAGGAGAATGATGTCGTAATCGTAAAGCTTGCCTAGATCGACACCCTCTTCACCAAGGTCGGTCGTATAGACATTGAAACTTTCCGATTTCAGCATCAGCTCGATGCTTTGTGCGGTTGCACTGTCGTCTTCTATCAGCAGAACGCGCATTTCATTCCCCTTTTCTGCTGCCGGACCATTTCACGACCCGTCCAGGACCGGAGCAGTGATTGCCTGAGCAGAGGCTGCCATCGAATGGTTAATAAAACCTAATTCCCCGTCCGTGACGGTATCAGATTTTTTAACCCCTTTCTACACCTTGTTGAATCCAATAACGAATCACAGACCCAAACCGTTAATGCGGCACATTAATAAGCCAGACTAAGTGACTCTTCGGACTCATTGGCCGGGTTTCGCGACGAGAAGCAGAATTTTTACCCGCCCTTAAGTCCTGAGCCGTATGATTAACAATGCCCGTAAACGAATGGTTACCGCCGGCAAAAAACTTTAGGAGTTTGTTTCCCATAGTTCCGGGAAAGCCGGTGGAAACGGGTGATGCCTGGGCCTTGCCGGGTGAATTGGACGATATGTGCAGGTGTGCGTTTCCGGGAGTACCGAATCATGAAGTCACGTGAAAACCTCGTTCGGCTGAAGCAATTTCAGGTGAGCGAGAAGCGGCGGCAGTTGCTGCAGCTCGACATGATGATCGCCGAATTCGAGCGCATGGCCGTCGAGCTGGAACTTCAGATCGCCGCGGAGGAGAAGAAGGCCGGCATCACCGACATCAATCACTTTGCTTATCCGACCTTCGCCAAGGCGGCACGCCTGCGCCGCGACAATCTTAGAAATTCGCAAAGCGACCTCGCCCAGCAGCGAAATGTCGCCGAATCACTGCTGAGCGAAGCCGAAGCCGAACTTTCCAAGGCCGAGATGCTCGAATCGCGCGACACCAAGGCGCGTGACACGGAAGCCGGCGGCCGCAGCGCCATGATCGGCTGAAAACAAGGTTCCGAGCCGCCACAGATTTGGAACACTGCCACGCCTCAAAGGTGCGTTTGCGTCATGGATTTTCGGAGTGATGCCACGGACTTACGCGCGGGCTCGCCGTTTGCAGCGCCGGCTCCGACACAGGCCACCGCCCTGCCCACGTCCTTTTCGCCACGATACGATCGGCAAAGCTGCTGACGGACTGAACCGAAGGTCCCTGCTTCGACAAAACAGCCGAACGTTCTCGCTCCGGCACAATATGAGCCGAACGTTCTCGCTCCGGCACAATATGAGCCGAACGTTCTCGCCCCGACAAACAAAAGGGCGCCGACCGCGCCCTCTATCACTGCTTGGACCGATCTAATGCCGGTATTGCTGAATGCGCGTGGTGCGCAGGCCGGCAAGGCCATATTCGTCGATCGACGCCTGCCAGGACAGGAATTCCTCGGTGGTGAGCTTGTAGCGCTGGCACGCCTCTTCGAGGCTCAAAAGCCCGCCACGCACCGCCGCCACAACTTCCGCCTTGCGCCGGATAACCCAGCGACGTGTGTTTGTCGGCGGCAGATCGGCGATGGTAAGTGGGCTGCCGTCTGGCCCGATAACATATTTGACTCGCGGTCTAATTAGATCGGTCATCGTACTCTCTACAAAAAACTCAAAGACCCAATCCCCACCACATTACCGCCACAGCTTTAAAATTTGCCTAAGCAGACCCTAATGGTTAGGTAAGGATCATGAACGCGGCGTTAGCCTTTTCATCGGCATTTGAAACATCTGCCGGCAAGCGCGTTGAACCCGGCAGGAAAAATGAGCCGCCCCGGCAAAGCTGGCGCAGCCGGGACGCTTGACCTATATTCCGGCCATTGGCATTGAAGCGCCGCGCAGAACGAAAGAACCATGAACAGCCTCGACCTTCCCGGACGCCCCGAAAACACCCGCGTCGTCGTCGCCATGTCGGGCGGTGTCGATTCGTCGGTCGTTGCCGGTCTCCTGAAGCGCGAGGGCTACGACGTCGTCGGCGTTACGCTGCAGCTTTATGACCACGGCGCGGCAACGCATCGGGCCGGCTCATGCTGCGCCGGCCAGGACATCGACGATGCCCGTCGCGTCTCCGAGACGCTCGGCATCCCGCACTATGTCCTCGATTACGAGGAGCGCTTCCGCAAGGCGGTGATCGACCCGTTCGCCGAGAGCTATGTCGCCGGCGAAACACCGATCCCTTGCGTTTCCTGCAATCAGACGGTGAAGTTCGCCGACCTGCTTGCGACCGCCAAGGAACTCGGCGCCGACGCGCTGGCCACCGGCCACTACATCCGTTCCGGCGCCAATGGCGCCCACCGCGCGCTTTACCGGCCGGTCGACGCCGACCGCGACCAGAGCTACTTCCTGTTCGCCACCACCCAGGCGCAGATCGACTATCTGCGCTTTCCGCTCGGCGGCCTGTCGAAGCCTGAGGTTCGCGCCATCGCCGAGGAGATGGGACTGACAGTCGCCGCCAAGCAGGACAGCCAGGATATCTGCTTCGTGCCGCAGGGCAAATATTCCGACATCATCGCCAAGCTGAAGCCGGCTGCCGCCAATCCGGGCGACATCGTCCATATAGACGGGCGCGTGCTTGGCCGCCACGAGGGCATTTTGCGCTACACCGTCGGTCAGCGCCGCGGCATCGGCATCGCCTCGGGCGAGCCGCTCTACGTCGTTCATCTCGACGCCGACCGGGCCCGTGTCGTGGTCGGCCCGCGCGAGGCGCTGGAGACCCACAAGATCTTCTTGCGCAACATGAACTGGCTGGGCGATGGCCCGCTGACAGCTATCCCGGCGACCGGGCTTGAGCTTTTTGCCAAGGTGCGCTCGACGCGGCCGCCGCGCCCAGCCGTGCTGCATCACCGCGCCGGCGTCACTTCGGTGGAGCTGGTCGACGGCGAATCCGGCATCGCGCCCGGTCAGGCTTGCGTGCTCTATTCCGACGATGGCAACGAGGCGCGTGTGTTCGGCGGCGGCTTCATCGAGCGCTCCGAGCGCGGCGCCGAAGCCGAGGCGATGCTGACGCGGCTGGCCGTCCAGCCGGCGCGGGTTCCCGCCGAATAGGCGGCGTTTCGCTTAGGACCTTGTATGGGCGACGGTGCCGGCGGTCAGGATGCGCAGCACCCTGATGGCTTCCTCGCCGCTGGTGCGCGGTTCGGCCCGTGTCTCGATGCAGTGGATGAAATGCTCCAGCTCGCGCGTCAGCGGCATGCCCTCGCCGACCGCGACATAGGACGGCTCGTTGGCGGTGAACGCCCATTGGCCGCTGTCCTGCCAGACCGCGTGGCGGTAGACGGCAAGCTTGCGCTCCCACGGCTCGACGTCGTCAAACACCGCCATCGCCTTGGTGCCGACAACGGTCAGCCGCCGTTCGCGGTAAGGGTTGAGCCGCGAGGCAAACAGATGGCCGCGCAGGCCGTTGGGAAAGCGCATGTGCAGATGCGCAAAATCGCTGAGATTGTCGAGAAGAGCAGCGCCTTCGCCACGCACCTCGACCGGCTCGGTGCCGGTGATGGCCAGGATCATCGACAGATCATGCGGCGCCAGATCCCACAACGCGTCGTTTTCGGTGTGGAACTTGCCGAGGCCGAGCCGATGCGAGTGGATGTAGCGGACCTCGCCTAGCTCGCCATTGTCGATCAGCGCCTTCAGCGTCTCGAAGGCGGGATGAAAGCGCAGCACGTGGCCGACCATGAAGACACGACCATTGTCGGCGGCCGTCTGCACCGAGCGCTCGGCATCGGCCACCGTCAGCGCGATCGGCTTCTCCACCAGCACGTCCTTGCCGCCGAGCACGGCGCGCACCGCCATGTCGGCATGGAACTGCGGCGGCAGCGCCATGACAATAGCGTCGACATCGTCGCGGGCAAACAGCGCCTCTGGCTCGATTGCCAGGCAATCCTGCTCGCTGGCAAAACCCTCCGCACGCGCCGGATTGACGTCCGAAACCGCATGCAGCGCGCCGAGCGCCTTGAGGGTGCGGATGTGGTTGCTGCCCCAGTATCCGCAACCGAGGACTGCAATGCGCGGTTTCATCAATTCTTGACCATGGCTTTCGTGGCCGAGACATAGCGACGTGCCTCGCTGAACTCAACCCCGGCCTGTGCGCCCAAATGTCTGCCCGGCAAAGCTTTAGGCGCCAGCAATATGCCGGCGCGGCAGCCACTTCGATGCTTGACAGGCTTGGCCTCGCAACCTTATATCCGCGCGACCTTGGCGAACGCGCCGATATGCCTGCCGATTTAAGCTGGATTTCGGGCCTTCGCCGCCCTGGCGGGGTAGCTCAGTTGGTTAGAGCACGGGAATCATAATCCTGGGGTCGGGGGTTCAAGTCCCTCTCCCGCTACCACCATTCCCCCCACTCCTTTGACGCCGTGGGGGAAGGCACGCTCGCCCAAGAGTGCCGTCAACCGACCAGCGATTTCGACTTCAACCCCGCCGGTTCTCGACGGATCTCGAAACACCGTGACTGTTTCGACCAAGTCGCGCATTGCCTCTGCACATTCGGAATCGCCGGAAGCAATACCGTTGGCGAGCCCGGTCTGAAGTTGATTCAGTTGTTCCTCGTAGCGGGCCAGCACCGCAGGGTGCAGCGCGATCACTCCTGTCGCGGCCGGCACCTGATCCAACTCAGCCAGAATGCACTTGCGCTCCTCGTTCAGCGTTGTTGATTGCGGTCCAAGTACGGCTGGGTCGCAATGGCCTTTGGCAATGGCGTTGACCAGCCGCTCGATCTCCCGAGATAATTCTCCAAGCCGTCGCTCCAAACGGGTGCGCCTGGCATCGGTATCCGCTGCCAAGCGCTTCCGTTCTTCGTGGTAGGTCTGGACGTACTGGGCAATCACTTCGGGATGGCGCAACTCGGCAGTAAGCCCATTCAAAACTGCAGTTTCGACCGTATCCAAATAGAAGGTCTTCGGATCAGCGCAAATTCCGCTTTCTGTCGCGGCCGAACAGCGGATGCGAATGCGCCTGGACTTGTCGATGCCTTTTGACGACATCCCCGCACCACAGGCACCGCACCTCAGCAGCCCAGTCAGCATATGCCGTGGTCGGCGTTGATGGCTTGGATGGGTCGTTGCGCGCGCCCTCTTGCGTGCTTGTGCTGCTTCGAACAGGTCGGATGAAACAATGGCGAGGTCCGGTACTGCGACTACTCGCCATTCACCCTTGGGATTTGGACGCGATACACGTTTCCCCGTATCAGGGTCCTTGATCATTCTGACCCTGTTCCAGATCAGACGGCCAGCATAAAGCTCATTGTGAAGCAGCCCCGTCCCTCTCTGCACATTTCCATTGATAGTAGAGGCATTCCAGGCTCGACCCCGAGGCGGCGGTATGCGGTCTCTGTTTAGATTGTGAGCGATATCACGCGGGGTCTGCCCTCCGACATACTCTCGAAAGACACGACGCACGATGTCCGCTTGGTCCTCTGCGATCATCCGCTTCCCGGGGTCTCCCAGCACGTACGAATATCCATAGGTCAATCCCCCGGCATGAAGCCCCTTGTTAACTCGGCCAGCTTGACCCCTGCGGACTTTGTGAGCGATGTCCTCTCGATAGAGTTGGCCGACAAGACCGCGTAGGCCGACCAATACCGTGTTCACCACGCCTTCGTGAACCGCACGAATTTCGATGCCGAGAAATGATAGGCGCTTGTGAATGCCCGCAAGATCTTCCATGTCGCGCGAGAGCCGATCCAGTGCCTCCACCACGAGCACGTCGAATTCGTGCTCACGCGCTTTATCCATAAGCTGAAGCAAACCGTCACGGCCCAGGACGGAGCCGCCGGAGCGGGCTCTGTCATCGAACGTCGCTACAACATTCAATCCCGCACGATCTGCATATGCTCGGCACAAAGCGAGCTGATCGTCGATTGATCGCTCATTTTGGAGGTCGGTTGAGAAGCGTGCATAGATCGCGGTTCGATTCATGATGAGTTTTCTCGGCCTGTTCACGCTCGTGATCTTCGCGAGCCGCTTGGCGCGCAAGTGCTTTTGCAAGGCGCAGAATCGCTCTATCAGGCGCTCGGAACAAGGCCCTTTTTTGAGATCTCACAACCATTGCGAGTAGCGCTCGCTACGGATCGGCTGGGCTTCTGCTGAAAATAGCAGTGCGCAGAATGCGCGGCTCGGTTCAATCCTGCCGAGATCATGATCTTGGTCCATGTCTCCCAGATGTGCACATGCAGGAGATGAGAAAAGCCGTCAAATTGGTCGGTCGCAGAATTGGATAGCAAGGCGTGCTTTTCGGAAATCCGCAAGTCCACCCTCAAGCCGCAAGCTATTCCGGGCGGCTCTGGAGAAGCTCTTAGGCATTCTGGCGGGATCGCCTGACTACGCCCACCGCCGTCTTTCCCAGGTTGCAAAAGGCGCGGGCCCTCACGGCCTGCTCAACCTCGTTCTAATCCTCGTCCTGGCATTGCACAGGATCGATTTCCTTTCCCAATTCAAAGAGCAGGGACGACACGTGGTTGCGCACACGCAGGGGAAGTCGCAACAGCCTTTCGATCAAGCGTCTGCCTTCCGCGCTGGCGATGAATTCCAGGCGTTCGTCGACGGGCAGGAGCGGAGCGGTTGCCTCGCCATTGCCCGGCAGACCATCGAAGAAGCGGCTGACAGGAACATCCAGAGCGCGGGCGATTTCGTAAAGCGTGGAAGCGCTGACGCGGTTGCGCGCGCTTTCGTATTTCTGGAGCTGTTGAAAGCTGATGCGGATCGCACGGGCCAGTTGCGCCTGCGAGACGTCCGACTGGACTCGCAGAGTCGCGATCTGCCTGCCGACGTGACGGTCGGCCGGATGGGGACCGACCTCATCGTTAGGTGCCACACCGCTTTGAAAACGATCCAAGATTTTCATCAAGGCTTCACCTGCTCTGTGAGTTTTGCTGCTTTTCTGAGCTTGGGTTCGTCTCAGCGCTTAAGCCATGAAGGCGGATGAGGTCATTCAGTACCGAGCGGATGTGCGGCCAGGGGAAATCGTCTGGATGTTCCCAGTGCTCACCGTCACGCAGGACGACCTTGAGCTTGGCCAAAATGCCTTCGATGGACGTGGCCGCTGTCTGCGGTAGATCATCGAGAAGTGCCCCTTCGACTGTTTCCGATTGCCGGATCAGTTCGTCTGTTCTCGAATAGCCGATCTCAGCATCAGCAGCGTCCCAGCGCGCGCGGTGTGCCACGAAATCAGCAAGCGCCCTGCCCCATTCGACTTCATTTTCAGGAGAGTGGGCATCGTTCAGGCTCTCGATGGAATGGAGCGTCACGTCCGTACCGTCGGCAAGCCGCACCTTGGCGCAGGGAAAGCCAACTATCCTGGCGAGGTGTGTCTCCAACCGCTGCTGTTCGCGGCACAGCGCCAGTGTCTCATCATGGATTCTTTGCCAGCTCCCACACAGACGAAGAGCAGGATCGGCCGCGCTGCCGTCCGTCAGTTCGCTAGCCAGCGATTTTGCCTGGAAGGGCCATGCCGCCGCGCCCGTGGCCGTTCCCGTCAGCAAGCGCCGCCGGGTGATGAAAAACAAATTTATGCTATCGTCGGAATCATCCATGACCCGAGCTCCAAACAGCTTTGCTTGGTTGGTGATACAGCCAAACGCTTTGGCGGCCTCAGCTAAATATCTGAATTTAAGATAACTGAAAATCAGATATAAAGGAAGCCCCCATCTGAGTTCAGATGAGGTGATAAGTGGTCGATACACTCGGTACGAATCGGCACAAAGCTTTGATCGCGCTGCTGATCAAAAAACGTGAAGCGGCAGGCCTTACGCAAGTTGAGTTGGCAACCAGGCTCGGCCAATACCAATCGTTCGTAGCTCGACTAGAAAGCGGACAGAGACGTGTTGATGTCGTGGAGTTTATAAACCTCGCCGAGATTCTCGGTTTTAGCGCTCCGTCAGCCATCAAGAAGCTATCGGAAGTAACAGGTTGAGCGATGGGAGCGTGTGACCGCGCTAGTGCAAATTGACAATTTGCAGAACCGGCAAGGAAGCCCCCAGGTTGTTGCACCTACCCGTTCAATCGGACCTCTTCACCTCATCCTTCGACCTCCATCGAATGGGATCCTCAACCCAGCGGTTGATCTCAGATTCATGCCACCCGGCGCCATTGGTGCTGATCCTCAGTTGAGCCGGGAACGTGCCGTCGGCGATCTTGCGATAGATTGTCGAGCGGGACAGGCCGGTCCTGGCGAGGACTGTTTTGAGACGAACGATACGATCCGGCTCGGACATAGCTTGCCTCCACCTGAATGGTTGTTGCTGATTTCTGTTGGGACAGACAGGACGAACCCATGCCGGAGGCAATCCGATTTTTCGCTTCATCCGCCTGTAGCGTGGAAACGGCGGCATATCGGAGGGGTTCAGATACCGATTCCGCGACCCATACCGATGCCATGACTGAAGGCGAGTTCCGCGCCCAGGCGACGACCCAAATCCACGCTTATGCCAAGCTCGCGTTTGCGGTTTGCCAGTAGTGATTCAAGTTGAGGATCGCGTTCAAGGCTCTTGGCCATATCGGACATGGCGGAGCGCGTTGACTTGTAGCCCGACATGTCGCCGGCCTGATATTGCTCCCGTCCGGTACGGTCGAGCTTTTGCCAACGTTCCACGAACCGGTCGGCACGGCGGCCGGGATCGATGTCCATCCCGGTGCGGATTTCCGTTTCAAGCTGGAGAGCAAGCACGATGCGGCTGACGCGGCCGGCCGCCGCTTCGCGGACAAGTTCGGGATTCTTCACATAGGCCGCTTCGGCATCGCGCCAGCCATGAGGCCGCACCTTCTCGAAAGCGCTGCGCGCATCCCTCAATTCGCGCATCTTGTCGGGACTGCCATGCCCGTCCGCATTTCCAGTACTGGGGATCGCCTCGAGAGCGCGCGCGTGACGAACAAGCGCCTTCGTGCGAGCGCTGCGCAACGCCGCTTCCGCGTCCACCGGCACGTTCGTCTCGCGCGGCACTTCCCTGGCAGAAAGATCTCTTTCCGGCGTTCGGCCTGCATCTCCGAGCCGCACCCCAACACTCTCCTTTCCCGGCCCAGGTCCACGTTCCTCGCCGGGCTCGGTGTCTCCGGGCAAGCGTAACCCGTCGAGCAGCCCGCCTATCCTCTCGCGCAGCTTTTCCGGAACGATCCGGCGAACGATCTCGACCACGCGCTCGCGGAACGTGATGCCGCGCCGCTCGGCATAGCTCTGAACTGGATCGGCTTGCTCATAGTCGGAAGCCATGTCTTTGGCGCGGTCGCGCGACAGCGTCCGGATGAGCCGGTCGCGCGTACTGAAGTCGTCGCCGCCGTAATGCAGGTCCATGCTGTCGCGATGCCGCGACAGTGCGACGTAGCTGCCATGCGCATCCATGCCCGGCGTGGCGAGCACATGGGTCCGCTCGACGGTCATGCCCTGCGCCTTGTGAATGGTCGCGGCATAGCCGTGGTCGATGTGGGCGTAGTCTTTCAGGTCGAAGCGAACTGACCTGTGGTCGTCAGTGCGCACGGTCATGCTCTGCGTGCTGACCTCGTCGATCACACCAAGCGTGCCGTTCTTGACGCCAAGCCCGCGCTCGTTGCGCAGGAACATGACCCGATCGCAACTTGCGAAGTTTCTTGGGCCGCGTTCGACAGTCACTTGCACTTCGTCGCCGAGATCGCCGGCAGCGCGCATGCGCTCGCGCGCTGCCTGGTTCAGGGCGCGTACTTCGTCGTTTGTGTGGGTAAGAATGATCCGGCTTGCCTCTGGATGCGCCTGCCTGTCGCGATCCCAGCGCTCGACGAGTTCATTCCGCGCTTCGTCGCGCGTTGCAGCCAGATGCACCATGCCTTGCGCGTCGTAGGCGCTGATCGCGACGGCGATCCTGCCGGTTGCCAGATCGCGCGTGGCATCGCGCTGCCAGTCCTCGCTCTGCCGACGCACCTGACCGATTTCGACGCCGCCATGTCGTTCGTGAATGGAGCGGAATGCAGCGCCCGCTTCGATCGCCTGCAACTGCTGCGGATCGCCGACGAGGACGACTTTCGCGCCAACGTCCGCCGCATGGGAAAGCACGCGCTCCAACTGGCGCGTGCCGACCATGCCGGCCTCATCGATCATCAGAACATCGCGCGTAGTGAGCAGATCGCGGCCCTGTCCCCAGCTATGCTCCATACTGGCGATGGTGCGTGACGGGATGCCTGAACCGCTTTCGAGATTCTCGGCGGCAATGCCGGAGAGTGCCGCGCCTCGAACCTCGTAGCCCGCCGCTGCCCATGCCTGGCGCGCAACGCCCAGCATGGCGCTCTTGCCCGTTCCGGCAAAGCCGACAACGACACCAAGACCACGACCATCAGTGATATGCGCAAGCGCATCGGTCTGCTCGCCCGAAAGGACAAGCCCGCGTTGCGCCGCCCGCGCCAGAGCTGCCTCGCGATGTGCGTCACTCACCGCGTGTCGTTCGTCCAAATCGATACGCTCAGCCGCGCGGTGAAGGCGCTGTTCGGTCTCGATCATCTGCTTGGTGGTGAAACGGTCTTCGCCGCGTCCGTCCTTGCCGAGTTCGACCAGATCGGGTGCCTTGGCGATGGCTGCAATCACCTTGTTGAACTGCTCCACTCCATCGCTGTGCCGATGCGCAAACTTCGCAATGTCTTTTCGGGTGAAGGTCGACTGCTGATGCGTGATGGCATCGACCGCCACGGATGGATCGGCAATGATCCGCACGCCGTTGTTGCGCGCGATCTCGCGGTGCAGTTCGGCGCGATCTGCTTCACTGTCGCCAGCAGCAAGGCCGCTGCCCTCGATGCGTTGCGCCGGTGCACCGATCTGGGTCTGCGGCTCCAGTGAAATGCCCTGCGCTTCCAGACTGCGATGATCGATGCGTGCATCGATGTCGAGTTCGGCCAGGCGTTCATTGGCCAGTTCCGCCCATCGCTCGCGCCAGCGCTCGACCAGCTGGGTAGCGTTCCAGTCGCGAACCTTTGACCCAAAACCATTCTCGTCCACGGACCGCATGGTCAGCATGACGTGGGCGTGCGGTTTTGGACTGCCATCCTCCGCCCTGTCCCAGTGCACATTGAGATCGGCGACCATGCCCTTGCTGACAAACTCCGCCTGAACAAAGTCGCGCGCCAGTTCGACGCCTTGCCCTTGGCTTAGTTCGCGTGGAAGAGCAAACTCCACCTCGCGGGCGAGCTGGGCATCCTTGCGTACCTCGAACGCCTCGACAGCGTTCCACAGCCTCTCGCGGTCGCTCCAGGCGTCCGGCGCATCCTCCGGCAACATCACCTCGGAATGGACGACACCGCGCTTGCTGGAAAAGTCGTGGCTGCGTTCGATGCGCTCGTCGCGCAGCCGCGACGCTGAGCGGTAGGCGGCCGACGCCACAGCGCTCGAGCCAGCCTTGCGGCCAATGACCTTGACGTGAAGATGATAGATCGCCATCGCAACCAGATCATTTGCACGTCAAAGCGCACGTCGGCACGACGTATAAGCGCGCCCTCCCTCGAAAAATTCTCGGGATGGACCAGCCCGTCCCGGGCTGTCTCGGCAACCCTGAAGCCTTCCGGCAAGCACTCGCCTATCATCGCCACATCGACAATCGATGGAGACAGTCATGCGCAAACCACGGGACTTCGACGCAGAACTTCACACCCTGGAAGAAAAGGCGAGAGAGCTCAAAACGCGAAAAGTAAAGCAACTTGGTGAGCTGGTGATCGCCACCGGCGCCGATCAACTCAGCACCGACGAACTGGCCGGCGCATTGGTCGCAATCGCTGAAACCAAGGATGCCGCGAAGCGTGAGGCATGGGCCAAGCGTGGGGCGATGTTTTTCGAGAGCCGGCCCCGGCGACCTGTTCCGGCATCTCAGCGCAACCCTCGCAGCACTCCAGCACAATCGGGCAGCCCACAATCGCCGGCAGGCAGCACGGGCTCGCAATGACATGCGCACCTGGCAGGTCGAGCGTCGTAAGCGCACGCGGCATTTGATCGAACTCGGCGGTCTCGTCCTCAAGACAGGCATCGTTGAACTTACCAATGACGATCGCGCCACCATCTACGGAGCGATGCTCTGGATCGCCGCCAAGCTGCAGAGCCACGAAAGCGAGGATGCGCGGAACTTATGGGCCGCGAAGGGAAGGCAGGCGTTCGATGCGGAACGGCATGGTGAGCCGAAGGCCCGGTAAACGAAGCGGTGTCTCGCGCAAGTAGCGGGCGGCGCGAAGCACCCGAAAGGCGTAGCTCCGCCCGCCTTGCACCAGCAGCCAAGGATTTCGAACCTGTCGGGAACGTACAAGTTTGGCAGCAATGCGGACGCCGCTCTTTATTCCTCGCCACGAGCTACACCGAGTGTTTCACTGCCTAGTGGCAGGGATCTACGAAAAAACCATCCAACATACACCGGACGGGTTTTGCGTTTCGGTTGCGCCGCGCTCTGTGGCAGAATTCTCTTATGGAAACCGAGGAAATCAAATCCCGCCTGGAGAAGGCCGTCACGTTATTCATGGACGACCAGAAGCAGCTGCTCGAACTCGATGTGAACGAGCGGGCATTAGGGGCGACGCTCGCCCATCTTTTCGTGCGCGAGCTCTTTCCCGATCACAAGGTCGATGCCGAGTACAATCGTGTCGGTCTTGACGGCAGCCCGAAGCGGCTAAACTTGCCACTGAAATGCGGTGGGGAAAACACGCCCGTCTACCCCGATATCGTCGTGCATCATCGCGGCGACAATGAAGAGAACATCTTGGTCGTCGAAATCAAAAAGACTACCAACAAGCAATGGCGGCGCTGCGACCTTATCAAACTCGAAGCCTACCGCGAGCAGCTGCACTACCAACTTGGTGCGTTTCTAGAGCTGCCGGCTGGGGATGATGTGGGACGCATCGATCCCCATATCCATTGGTTCGCTTAGCTGCGGGCCGGAGCCAACAACGAAACCAAGGCCGAGAAAGTAGCGGCCAGTTCCACTGGGTCGGGCTCCAGACTGGCGTCCCGTTAAACGTCCAATCCAAGGCCGATCAGCAGCCTCGGACTCCCAAATTAACGCGGCCAATTATTTTGCGTAATGCTTGGAACACACTCTTTCGTTGAATTTCAGTTCTGCGTCCGACATAGTTGCATCTGGGGGGAACGATGCAACTTTCACGGATCATCATCCGCAATTTTCGCAACTTCAAATCTCTGGACGTCAAGCTTTCGGGCGATGTCGTGATCGTCGGCGAAAATCGCGTCGGCAAGAGCAACTTAATCGATGCCCTTCGCCTGATTTTCGATCCAACGATGCCGGACTCCGACCGCGAGTTGCAGCTCTCAGATTTCTGGGACGGGTTGGGCGGTCCCAGCGTTGACGACACAATCATGGTCTGTGTGGACATTCGGGGTTTTGCGGGTGACCTCAATGTGCTCGCGATCCTCACCGAGTTTCGACTGGATGACGACCCCGATACCGTCCGTTTGAATTATATGTGTCGCTCAAAACCGGACATCGCCGGAGACCCGGCGAGCGATAATGATCTGGAATTTGTCTGCTACGGCGGAAACCATGAGAGCAAGCGTTTCGGCCATGCTCTCCGCCGTCGGATCATCATGGATTTGATGCCCGCACTTCGTGACGCGGAAGGTGATCTTGCAAACTGGCGCCGTTCGCCTTTGAGGCCGCTGATCGAAGACGCTTTCAGCCGCATCGATCACAACGACCTATCCGATGTCACCGAGGCCATCGAAGAGGCGACCGACAAGCTCACAGAGTTCAAAGAAGTCAAAGATCTTCAGACGGGAATAAAGTCCCTGTTCAAATCCATGAGCGGGCCGCGGCAAGACATTAAGCCGACCCTTGGCCTGGCGCCCCTTGATACGAACCGCCTTTATCGCAGCATCCGCCTGCTCATCGACGATGGAATGCGCGGCATAGGCGAGGCCAGTCTTGGCTCTGCAAACATCGTGTTTCTGACACTCAAAGCACTGGAAATCAGAAAATTGATCGGCGAGAACAAGCGCGATCACACGCTGCTTGCGATCGAGGAGCCGGAAGCGCATCTCCATCCACACCTGCAGCGCTCGGTTTATCGTCATCTGTTCGAGAGTGCTGACAGAGACGCCAACAGGAAGCTATCGGTTCTGCTAACCACCCACTCGCCGAATATCGCGAGTGTCGCACCCCTCCGGTCGATACTGCTGTTAAAAGACACAAAAGACCAAGGTACGATTGGCCGGTCGACCGCGACCCTCTCGCTGACCGAGGCGGAATTCGATGATCTGGAGCGGTATCTTGACGTCACCCGTGCCGAAATATTGTTTGCGCGGGGTGTGATTTTGGTGGAAGGGGACGCTGAACGGTTCCTTGTCCCGGAGTTCGCCCAGGAGGCGAAGCTTTCACTCGACGAGTTAGGAATTAGCGTGTGTTCGGTATCCGGCACGAATTTCACGCCGTACGTCAAACTCCTTAGCGCATTGCAGATACCGTTCGCCGTCGTGACCGATTGGGACCCAATGCCCAAGGGAACTGCGCTGGGCTACAACCGAACTCTCAATCTCGTCCGGACGATCGAGACAGTGCGCACCGGGAACGCGCCGGTCGCATTGATGAAAGAGCTGCGAGCGATTGAGAAACTCGGGGCGCTCTGTGACCGCTGCGAAGCCTACGGCATTTTTTCAAACGACCACACGCTCGAAATAGACCTGTTCGAAGACGACTTCGCGGAGCCTATTATCGAGGTTCTGGAAGAGGCACCTTTCAGCGACGAGAAGAAGGCGCTCATTGCTGGATGGAAAGCGGACCACGACACGTTGGACACGGCCAAATACCTCGGACTGATCGAGGACATCGGTAAGGGGAGGTTCGCGCAGCGGCTCGCCAACAAGATCGTCGGAATTTCTCCGCCTGGTTACATCAAGCGAGCGCTAAAGCACGTGGCGGACCGTGTTTGACCGCAAGCTGTACCTGCGTGCTGCCGAGGAGCTGCGCGACAACAAGGGGCAGTGGGATGCCTACAATTCAAAGGGCAACTGCGTAGTTCTGGCTGGGCCCGGCAGCGGCAAGACGAAGACGCTCACAATCAAACTCGCGCGGATGCTCGCCGAAGATGTTGATGAGCCGCGAGGGCTGGCCTGCATCACTTACAACAATGAATGTGCAAGGGAATTAGAAACTCGGCTCGATGCGCTTGGAGTGCAGCAAGAACGCCGCGTCTTCATAGGCACGGTTCACTCCTTCTCCCTCACACAGATCGTCGTACCCTACGCGAAGACCGCAAATCTCGGGCTACCGGACAATTTCGCGGTCGCAAATCAACAGCAGCAAGAGCAGGTTCTCGGTAGGGCTTTCTCCAAGGTCTATGGCCGCGGAAATCCCGCTTCTTTCAAGTTCGACATGAACACCTATCGTCGCTCCATCCTGAATCGCGAGTCCAAGGAGTGGTATGGCATCAACGAGAGGTTGGCGAAACTCGCCGAAGCGTATGAGGCAGGACTACGAGAGCGGGGGCTAATCGACTTTGAAGATATGCCTTTGCTGGCGATGCGCGCGCTGCGGGATCACGAGTGGATTCAGCGTGCCCTATTGGCGAAGTTTCCGATCCTGGCAGTCGATGAGTACCAGGACTTAGGGCGCGCACTGCATCGCATGGTGCTCGGACTTTGCTTCAGCACGGGGATGCGGTTGTTCGCGGTTGGAGATGTCGATCAATCCATCTACGGTTTCAACGGTGCGTATCCGGAGCTCCTAGAGCAACTCAGCAAGCGAGCGGACGTCGAAACGATCCCACTCCAAATGAACTATCGATGTGGCTCGAAAATCGTCGCAGCGTCGGAGTTAGCGTTGGGTGCGGGCCGTGGATATCAGGCGCGAGACGGAGCGCCCGAGGGGAAGGTCTATTTTCACCCATTGCAGGGCGCACAGTCGACCCGCGCTGACCATTTGTTCGATTCTATCTTTCCGGCGATACAGGCTAGAAACCCAAGCCTTCGATTAGGCGATATCGCAATTCTTTATCCGACAGCAAAGATCGGCAACGCGGTCGCTGATGCAGCCCGCGCGCGCGGACTAAGTGTCATCAGGGCCGACACGAACGCCGTCTACCCCCGCAGCAGTCGTGTTATGCGTTGGTTGGAGCAATGCGCGCTCTGGTGCGCAGGTGGTTGGCAGAGAGGCACGCCACGGTTTTCTCTGTTGTCCGCAGAGGGTTTGCGTCTGTTCGGCGAGGCGATTTCCGGTAGCGACCGTGCGGCGGAGTTTCAGCAGCGCCTCGTCTCCATGCTCTGGTCGCGGCGCAATCCAGACATGAAGCTGCACGAATGGCTCAGCGGATGCCGGGAAGAACTCCTGGACGAGCTGTTCGGCAAATGCCGCATGCTCACCGACGAGCAAGCGATCGTCGAGTCGTTCCTGGCCCGCATAGCGGACGACGGCGACACGTCGGAAATGACGTTGGGGCTCTTCGCAGGCGTCGGAGAAGGAACCAACCGACTTGTGCTTTCCACCTTGCATAGCGCGAAAGGCAGAGAGTTTTCGATCGTCGTTTTGTTTGGAATGGACGCAGGCGAGATGCCGCGGTTCAATCAAACGCAAAAGCAGCTGCTGGAAGCGCGGCGGCTATTTTACGTCGGTTTGACCCGCGCTAAGAGCGAAGTTCACATGGTTTATTCTGCGATGGCACCTTCAAGTTTTATCCGAGAAGTGCAGGATAGGCTGTAAGCTACACTACAACTCACAGCGACGCGTCTAGCGCACTTTGGCATTTTTGGTGGCGTCCGTAGAGCGAATAGCCGGGAGGTGATACCGCCGTAAGGGTCGAAAGGGTCTTTGGCCATGAGGCTGCCTCGGTGCTGGTTTGCTGGCTATAATATAGGCACCAAGCGTAATGCAGGGAATACAAAGTTGCTGCTTCGTTCCGAATAAGGAACGCATGTTCCTGTGGCGTCCCGCCCATAGGCGGGTCAGGCTGTCGTGAACCGACATTGCCTTGCGCACGCACTCGCTTTTATTGATGCCACCTAAGGCGGTTCAAGCGGACGCAAACCCGCAGACAATCTTTTTTGTCGTTCAGTATGGCCAAGCCACTACGGTGACCAAGAGGCGACGTCCAGATGGATGCGCCTTACATGAAGTTCTGAAGTCGTAGATCTCGTCGACCATCAATGGATTCTGCTGGATGATGTCGGCGAACGCCTTCGAGTAGCCCAAGGTCACGGGCAGTTTCTTGTAGAGCGTGTTGTTGTTCCAATCCATCTTCGTGAGGCCGAGGATGCCGGCGCATGTCGCGTGCCAGCCGCCCTCGCCGGAGAAACGGCGCACCAAAACCGGTGAGGGGGTGGGTTTGAGCGCTCCCTCCTTGTAGACATCCTTCGTCGGCCCCTGCGTATGCACGCCCTTGACGCTGCCTTGCGTCCAGAGCAGCGCCTCGTTGGAGCTGACCGGGATGTAGGTGCCGCGCGTGACGGGATAGCCATCAGGCTTGTCGTACATGTTGTAGCGTATGCCCTGCCACGGCACGTTGCGCACAACCTGCACCAGTTCGACGTCGGTTCCGTCCCGGAAGCTATCTATGGCGCCGAGGATTTCCTCTTCCTTGAACTCGGTATTCTTGTGGACCGTGATCCTGCTCGGGGACTTGCCGAAATGAGCGCGCTGATAGATCTCCAAACTGCGAGACAGTACGGCCTGCATGTCCAGATATGAAAGGTACGGATTCTTGCGCTTGTCGAGCCAACTCGCGCGCGTATCGAAGGCCACAAAGCGAAAACCCGTCCCATCGGGATCGAACACCTGGCTGCAGCAGGTAGTGTAATGGCTGCCCGCGCCATCTGATTTCATGGCATAGCTGATACCGATAAACGCCTCGTCGGGATTAAGACCTGCCAACTTCCACGGCACGCCACCGGCCTTGGCGTAGGCCGCGACACTCAGGCCCCACATAACGTTGGCGCGGCATGTCCGGTCGAAGCTGGTCTGCCGCACGATCTGGATCGGGATGTCGGACGGCGCGCAGTATGCTTTCAGGTAGTCGTGGAAGTTGAAGTCCTCGCCTTCAAAGCAGGCGGCCCAACTGGGCGGCAGATAAATCAGCGCGACGTCGAAAGAACTGCGCAGGGTCTTGAGCCGGGCAATGCACTGGAACAGCTCAGCCGCAAGGCGTTCCTTGGCTCCATCGCGCGCATACTCATCAAGTGCGTCCGGAAACGATAGCACCAGACGCTCGTCCTCGGCTGCGATGGGAATGCGAAAGAGCTGGGAGAAGCCGGGATAGTCCGGATAGTAGTTGGTGGCCTCCCGTGGCTTGGCAGGGCGCTGCAGCTCTGCGACGAGGCCGCGGAGCTTACGCATTTCCCGCGCTGGCGCGAGCAGCGCCAAGCGAAGGCTGCCGGGAGATGCGTAGCGCAGCCCGTACGGGCCGTGCGCGATCAGCCCCATCAATGGATGCTTGCCCAGCTTGTCGCCTGCGAAGCGGAGGTCGGGTTCGGGCACGGCAGCATACCCGGCAACTTCGGAAGTAAGAGCCCTCATGCAGTGAGCCTTCTGGAGAATGCCGTGCGGGTGCCGACCTGGAAGGTCGGGTTCTCGGCATCGTCGCCGTCCTCGAACGGGCGGAAGGTAAGATCGGCATTGCGCTGGTCGCTGTCGAGGATGATCCCCGTCCATGCCTGCAGCAGTTCGTTATGCTTGCCGTTGTAACGCCTGCCCTTGCGCTCATCGAGGAAGTCGGTTGCGACCGCGCGTGCATGCGGCGGCCAGATCCAGATGTCCGGCTCGAGCAATAGCCAGTCACGCCCTTCCTTGCGGTCGAGCGACACGCGCAAGGACTCCGCCCATCGGACCTTGTCCGGCTCCGGGTGAAACTCCGTAATCGGACTGAACAACCCCGGGATAATATCGGAGGTCTTGCCGACGATCTGCTGCAAGGGGCTCAAGCCCCCCACATCCGCCGCATGGGGGTCGGCAATTATGAACCCGGAAGATGGCTTCATTCGGGGCAGCAAAGGACGCCCCCTCGTAAGCGCCAATATCAAGGCCTCTTCGATAAAGGCCTTGAAGTGCAGATTTTCAGGCGCCTGATAGTCTGATGGCAGCGCGGCTTCGCTGATGCCTGAAAGCTTGTCGCCAAAACATTCCTCGATGTCCCGCCTTGCCCCCCAGCACCAGACGCTCGCCCCTTTGGTCACGACGATCGACTGGCGCCACTCGCGCACCGCCCCACGCAGGTCTGCCCATTCTTGGGGCCCCTTGAACGTCAGTTCAAGGCAGCGCGAAGCCACTTGCACCGGTAATCCGTTCAGGCGAACCAACGGCTTGGCGCTGCCGACAGACGGCAGCGGTATCTGGATGCTGGTCAACTGTGCTTTGCGCACCTTCGCATCAACAACGGCTGGCTTGCTGTCGATGCTGCGCCACAGGCGCGACATGAAAGCATCGAATGTTTCGATCTCGACATAGGACGCCTTCACACCGGCATTCACGGCTCTTTCGAGCAGGGCTGCCACCCCCGGATTTACGGGCGAGCCTTTGAGCCCGGTCCAGTACAGGCCGTGTGGGAACGGGTTCGGCGCATTGAGCACGTCGCTCATGAGTTTCATGACGCTGGCATCCCGCCCGCTATAGCCGCACACGACCAGGCCGAAGCGCGTGCCGGAGGCAACGAAAGCCCTCGACAGGTCGTCGTTCTGCATTGCCAGATCAGCGCTGAGATTCTTAAGGCTTTCGAACCTGAAGTCGCCGTGCAGTTTGCAGTAGAACGGGTACTCCTCGTTGAGGAATGCGTTGGCGGCCGACACTGTCCCTTCTAGGGAATAGGCTTGCAGGGGGTCGCTGCCGACCTCGGCCACCGCCCGCTCCACGACGCTATCAAAGTTGGTTGTGAAGACGGCCCGACACATGCCGGCAGCCAGCAGGCCGCCGAGCACCCGGTTGCCGACCGACAGAGTCACCTTTTCTTCGGACAGAATGCCCCTTAGATAGCGGCGCTGACGCTCATGATCGTCACCGAATATCTTCTGGAAATATGTCGAGTATTCCTCGTCCGACCACAAAGCGGGAAAACCGCGGGAGTCCATGAAGGACTGAATAGTCGATCTGACGGCATCGTTCTGGACGTCCTGAGGCGAGACCTCGCGGTTCTCTTCGCGGATGTAATAACGGCGCTTCATGTCCCAGATAATATCCCCGGCTGTAGGCAGACCTGCAGTGCGGGATGCGCCCGCGCCTAAGAACCACGCGAACTGCGCCGGACGTTCGGCGACCGAAGAAATGAGCTCTGACTGAATCATGGTCCCCCGCTGCGCCAATTCGAAGTCAGTCGTTACTCTGCGAATCGTCGTCAGCTACAGCGGGACGATATATGGCGCCTGGTCTTCGCGTCCATTGAATCTGCACTAGCCCAGCACGTTCTTAACGCCTAGCGTCACAGATCCTGTGGTCTGTTTTAATACCAGCTTGCCAATGGCAGGTCGTCTGTTTCCAACCCGAATGTGACGAAATCTCAGATGAGACAGAACTTCGGCTTTTGGAAGATCAGAAGTTGGGTACGAACGGCCGATATGAGGCGCAGTGCCGCCCGACAGCTTTGGGGCCGGAACCGGAACGGCAGGTTACTGCTCGGAACCTCCTTATGCAGACCGGGCGACACGAGCTGATTGAACGCCAGAGGTAATGACCAAGGATTGTTGCACACTTCGTGAATACTATAAATTGCTCGGCGGCGTATTCCTACGTAACAACACAACGACACATCGCTCATAGTCTATCGAATACGGAGCCCGTCCTAGGGCTGAATAGTCGGTCATAGGTCCTCAGCAAATACCCATCCGTCATGCCGGCGACATAGTCGCAGATGTGGCGCAAGGGATCGGAAGCCTCCTCATATCGTTCAAACACGTCGGCTGGCAGAAATTTCGCCGGATCTGAACGCATCACCTCAAAGACAGCGATGACCATCATCTGGCCTTTGAACTCGAGGTGTTGAACGCTCGGGCTGTAGATAACCTCCTCCCGTACGAGGTCCTTGATCGCCACCACAAATGCCATCACCGGCGCCGGCAGGACGGCCTGATACTTTATCCGCGGTTCGTCGAACTCCGCTTTCTCATGAATATCGACGGAAGGGATCACCATATTCAGAACGCGATTGATCTGATGTTTCCTCTCGTTCCCGTCGCCAAAGAGCCGGTCAGCAAACCCTGCATAGACGTCATTGCCGTATTGGCCCGGGTACTCCGAATTTAGGTAGTCCAATAGCGCGGCGCACTGCTGAGGCCTTACGTGCTTCTCGAAATTCGCCCGCGAAATAAGGTGCATCGCCAGTACATCTTCGAGATCGTGAATACCGAAGCTGATGTCGTCTGCCAGATCCATGAGACTGCAAGCGAACGATTTATGCCGAGCTTCATGATGCTTACCCGGCACCTCGTTGAACGCTTGAAACTCATCTCGATCGGATGGCGCGAGTGGCTCGAGAAGCCAGTCGGCAACGCCCTGTTCGCAATCGAGGTAGCATTTCGGTGGTTTCGACGCCTTTCGATCGAGGATTGGCGTACCACTAGTATTTTCCAGGAGCTTCGGCCTCTTGCTTGTGTTTGCAGCTTGTTTGTACGCCACAGGGTATTTGAGCACGCCGAGCATCGTTTCGCGCGTCAGGTTCGAGCCAGCCGCTTTCGACATCTTCTCAAGCTTCGAGAGGATGCGAAGCGTTTGCCCGTTACCCTCAAAGCCGCCGGCATCGCGCATGCAGTAGTTTAGCGCGACCTCGCCGCCATGACCGAACGGCGGGTGTCCGAGATCGTGAGTGCAGGCGATAGCCTGCATCATGCTTCGCTCGGGCAGATAATGAATTGCTTTGTGGCTGGGCAGGTTGTGCCGAAGTTGGATCGTCAGCCCGACAGCTATCTGCGCAACCTCGAGCGAGTGCGTGAGACGTGTTCTGTAAAAGTCACTGTCGCCTAGGTTCAAGATCTGAGTTTTGCCTTGGAGGCGCCGAAATGAAGCTGAATGAATGACGCGCGCATAATCGACATCGCCTGGCGTGCGCGCGTCGAATGATCGTTGTAACCATGCCTCGCGGCGATCTGCCCACACCATCGCCGCTCCCTGCAAACAACACAACTAAGATGACCTGTTTAGCTGGCCTTTTACCTCGAACTCAACAGGTGGACCGCCATGATCAAGACATTAAAGGTAGTGTCAAAGGCTCTGCAAGGCACTTATGGGCGTGGCCGCTACGATTGGTGAGCGAGACGGCTGTCGCTCGTGCCATCTTGCGGCCGATAGGGAGGACTTTGCCGAGCGAATGCTTGAGCGTCATGGCTATCTCCAGCCTGCCGAACTACCGAGCGTATTCTACAGAGACTTCGATCCGGCGAGAGGATAAGCAAGATGGCCAACGAGCACGACGAGGAGTTCGACAATGAACCCGACGAACGCCCCGAATACCCAGCATTCGATGACATCGATTGGAGCGCCTTTCGGCATGCGTTAGGCTCCCTTGGGCTATTCGATGACATGTTCCTGACAATGCAAGCGAACAACCTGGCAATGGTCGACCAATTTATTTCCGGAATAGAGCAAGAGGTTCTAGAGGAGGATATCGAAGGTCGAGACTACGGTCGTCTGATGTTTTTGAATGCGCAAACCCAGATGTGGATTTTCAGCGTTTACGAACTTCTTCGGACGTGGCGCGCGCGAGTGAAGGAAGCGATCAAGCTCCATGAAAACGGGGGACTGAAACTTAGGATTGACGCATTGAGACTGGAAAAGGGCTTCATCCACACCAACAAGCTGTCGCGCGCCGATCAGCTTGAGAGGGTGCTGAAGAATCCCGCCGTCGTCGACCGCGTGCGTGAAGATCTCCGCCTAACTCATATTCTGTTCGGGCAGATTGAGTTTCTGCGGGTTTCGATGGCCAAACATGAAGTCAGTGGCAAAGCCAAATCCGTTGCGTTCTCGCCGGGTTACGGCCGAGTGAACACGTGGACGGGTTCGCTCGATTACCAACTCGAAAGCGGCCAAGTCATTCTCGGCACGCTGAACCGCCATCAGATTGCGGATGGGATCCGAGCTTTCGTTGACCGCTCCGAAATCCCGGATGACAATGCGATTGCAGCGTTTGACGAGTTCATGAAAGCGGGGGACACTCCAGAGCTGCGAGAGACCTCTTTATGACAGGCTTGTCCACGCGTAGCCGACAGGCGCATTTGGGGCCGCAAGCGGCCTGACAACTCACAGGACGAGGTCATTGAAAGCGGCCATTCCGCTTTCAATCTTTTGGAGGCCATCCAACGGATTCGCGGACTGACTGATCGACCGAGCCAAAACTCGGGGGCGAAGGCCTGCAAGTTTGCGACGCCAATGAACCAGACCCCCAAGGCCGTCTTCTCACGACGGGGGCCGGCCATCCTGGGGAACGGGAACACCCCGCTGGCGCTCGACGAGGCCTGCGCTCGTCAAAACGGGTACCAGAGCCATCATTTCCCGCTAGCCGTGGTGGAGTTTGTCTCGGAGACGCCCACAAATACCAGTGATGGTGCCAACCACCGTGCTGCGGTTATTGTCGGCACGATAGTTGTCCGAACAGATGACCATGGCGATTTGGCTGAATGGCTCAGTAAAAAGACGGTGTCCCTGTCCAGCGCCCATAAATGTGTCGGCACTCAAACCCGACCAGTGGAAAAGCCGAGCCAGGTTCTCGACATCTGGCCTCTGTCCCTGCGCCATGAGGATCAGTGTTGAAGCGCTGACTCCCGAAAGGTCCGCGACTTGCTTCCAGTTCAGTTTTCTATCTGACTTCTTTCGATCCAGCTCCTTCAAAAACGCCTGTGTGTTGAACTCAGATCGCGTCATCCAGTCCACTCTTTCAAACAAGATATGAATCTATATCGACTTTCGAGCTCGACTTGCGAAGACGAGCCGTATTAAAGAAAAGCACGCCCATACCGACGGGTCTCCCGTTCGGCTATTTAACGTCGAGCAGTGGACCGCGCTACATCTTCACCCGATCCGACTTCGGATCGTACATCGACTTCAGCGATGCTTCGGCGGCAAAGCGCTCGCCTGCGATCTCGATCTCGTAAGAAGAAGCCAGCACATCCGCCTCGCTCTCGCCCTGGCATGGCACATAGCCCAGCCCGATGGCGCCGCCGAGGTGATGGCCGTAATTGCCTGAGGTGATCGGGCCGACGATCTTGCCGTCGCGCAGGATCGCCTCATTATGGAAGAGCAAGGGCTCGGGGTCCTTCAGCCGGAACTGGACCAGCCGCCGGTTCAACCCGGTCTCCTTCTTCTTCAGCACGGCATCGCGACCGAGAAAATCGCCCTTGGCCGTCTTCACCGCAAAGCCGAGGCCGGCCTCCAGCACATTGTCCTCGTCGGTGATGTCGTGGCCGAAATGCCGAAAAGCCTTTTCGATGCGGCAGCTGTCCAGCGTGTGCAGGCCGCAGAGCTTCAGGCCGACATCGGCGCCCGCTTCGTCGATCGCCTCGAAGACATGAGCGGCCTGGTCGGTCGAGATATAAAGCTCCCAGCCGAGTTCGCCGACATAGGTGACGCGGTGGGCACGGGCGAGACCCATGCCGATTTCTATCTCCTGAAACGTCCCGAACGGATTATTCTCATTGGAGAAATCGTTGGGGCTGACCTTCTGGATCAGCTTTCGTGCGTCGGGACCCATCAGGCAGAGCACGGCCTCAGCAGCCGTGACATCGGTGATGACGACGAATTCATCGCCGACATGCCGGCGCAGCCAGGCGAGGTCGCGCTGCAGCGTCGCACCGGGGACGACGAGGAAGTAGGCGGTGTCCGACAGGCGCGACACGGTGAGGTCGCTCTCGATGCCGCCGCGCCGGTTGAGCATCTGCGTGTAGACAATCTTGCCCGGCGCCACGTCCATGTCGTTGGCGCACAGCCTTTGCAGGAAGACGCAGGCGTCGCGGCCCTCGACGCGGATCTTGCCGAACGAGGTCATGTCGAACAGGCCGACCTTGTTGCGGACCGCCAAGTGTTCCTCGCGCTGGTTGTCGAACCAGTTCTGCCGTTTCCAGGAATAGCGGTATTCGCGTTCCTGGCCCTCGCGCGCGAACCAGTTGGCGCGCTCCCAGCCGGCGACCTCGCCGAACACGGCGCCGCGCGCCTTCAAATGCTCGTGCAGGGGCGAGCGCCTGACATTTCGTGATGTCGCCATTTGGCGATAGGGAAAATGGTCGGCGTAGAGCAGGCCGAGCGTTTCGGAGACGCGCTCCTTAAGATAACGGCGGTTCTTCTGGAACGGCTGGGCGCGGCGGATGTCGACTTCCCACAGGTCGAAGGGCGCTTCGCCATCATTGATCCACTGCGCCAGTGCCATGCCGGCGCCGCCGGAGGAGACGATGCCGATCGAATTGTAGCCGGTCGCCATCCAGTATCCTGACAGCTCCGGCGCCTCGCCGAGATAATAGCGGTCGTCGGGCGTGAAACTCTCGGGGCCGTTGAAGAAGGTATGGATGCCGGCAGTGGCCAGCATCGGCATGCGGTTGACGCCCATTTCGAGGATCGGCTCGAAATGCTCCATGTCCTCGGGCAACTGGTCGAAGCAGAAATCCTCGCGGATGCCATCCATGCCCCAGGGCTTTGCCACCGGCTCGAAAGCGCCGAGCATCATCTTGCCGGCGTCTTCCTTGTAGTAGGCACATTCGTCGGGGACGCGCAGCACCGGCAGGCGGGTGAGGCCGGGGATCGGCTCGGTGACGAGGTAAAAATGCTCGCAGGCGTGCAGCGGGATGGTGACGCCGTTTTGGGCCCCAAGCTCACGGGCCCACATGCCGGCGCAGTTGACGACGAGGTCGGCCTCGATCGTGCCTTGTTCGCCGCCTTGCGCCCACGACACGCCGGTGACGCGGCCGTCCCTGGTGTGGACCTTGGTGACCTTGACGTTCTCGACGATGGTGGCGCCGCGCTGGCGCGCGCCCTTGGCCAGCGCCATAGCGATGTTGGCGGGGTCGCACTGGCCGTCGAGCGGCAAATGGACGGCGCCGACCACATCCGAAATGTTGAGATGCGGGTACATCTCACTAACTTCGTTGGGCGAAATCTCGCGCACATCGACATCGAAAGCGCGGGCGAGCGACGCCTGTCTATAGATTTCGTGTTTGCGCTCTTCGGTCAGCGCCACGGTGATCGAGCCGACTTGGCGCATGCCGGTGCCGATTTCGGTCTCGGCTTCCAGCTTGACGTAGAGGTCGGCCGAATATTTTGCCAGTCGTGTCATGTTCTGCGAGCCGCGCAGCTGGCCGATCAGGCCGGCGGCGTGCCATGTCGTTCCCGACGTCAGCTGCTTGCGTTCGAGCAGCACAATGTCGGTCCAGCCGAGCTTGGCCAAGTGATAGGCGACCGAACAGCCCGAGACGCCGCCACCTATGATCACGGCGCGAGCTTTGGACGGAATAATCAAGCGGTCTTACTCCCGTTACTAGACCAATCCATGCCGGATAAGCTGATGCCAGTGCGGCCAACCAAGCGGCGACCGATGCAGTCAGGTCAGCGATCTCGTGACCATCCAATCCTGTAAACGCATCCAGTTTGCTTGCCCTCGACACTTTTAACGTAACCAAGCACCACGTCGTTCGTCGCGACAGCCTTCGAACCCCGGAAGTAAGGACTGTACAGCGGAGAGGACTCCTCGAGCATAGTCGGACTCACCAGATTGATCCGACGATCTTGGCGAAGCTCAATTGCAGCACTTCGGATAAATCCTTCGAGCGCGCCATTGACCATCGCGGACGATGTCCCGAGCGATATCGGATCGTCGTTCGTTGGACCGGAAGTCAACGTGAACGATCCTTCCTCACGAAGGAATCCAAGTCCAAGTCTGACAAGGTTCACCTGCCCCATGAGTTTGCTTTGCAAGCCGATCGCATATTGCTCGATGGTGAACTCCGCGAGCGGGGCGAAATGAACGGTGCCGGCTGTGCATATCAGGGCATCGAACTCGCCGATCTGACTGAACATTCGGCTTATGGACGAGGGATTGTCGATATCGACCTGGAAATCGCCGGCGCTTCGGCCAACAGCGATCAGATCATGGCGCCTGGCGAGTTCGGCCGACACGGCCTTGCCGATCACGCCGCTCGCACCAACATGAACGATTCTCACGAAGCCCCGCCTCTCTGCGCCTTACACGCCCAACGGTTCAAGCGAACGGCGAAGCTGCGTTTCCTGATCTGCGGAGAGCTTTCTCAATGGGCTGCGAACATTACCTGTTCCGTAGCCGCGCAGTTGCGCCGCTCGAAGTACTGACGGCGTATAGGGCGACCTCCAGATAAAGAGCAACGAGGGCAACATGCGTTGCCAGAGCGCTAGCGCCTGTTCATATTCCTTACGGTCCACCAATCTATATAGGTCGACCGCTTCAGAAGGCATGTAATTGGCACCGCCCCATATGACGCCGCGTGCCCCGGCCATCAACGCGTAGAGTGTGGTGGTGTCGCAGCCATTGAGGACCGTCCCGCTTGTCTGCAGGTATTCCTGATGGACAGTGAAGTCCCCTGCACTGTCCTTGATGTAGTTGAAGTTCTTCAACTGGGTCAGGCGCTCAAACAGCTGTGGTGAAACCGAAATGCCGGTGGCCTGTGGGATGTTGTAGCCGACCAGGTCGATACCTAGTTCAGCATCGATTGCTTTGTAGAAGTCGAAGATTCCCTGCTCATCACTCGGGCCCTCCAGGTAGGGTGGCAGCACCATCAATGCGTCGGCGCCGACGGACTCCGCGTGACGCGACCTTCTGATGACTTCGTCCATATTCAAAGCGGAGGTCTGGCAAATGACGTTGCAGCGACCAGCTATTCGCTTTGCGCCTACTTCGTAGAGGCGGTTGCACTCGGCCTCGGTAAGATAGGGATGTTGCCCGGTCCCTGCGCCAAGCACCAGCCCGTGAACACCTGCGGCGACGTACTTGTCGATCAGATCCTCGAAAATCGAATAGTTGATCGCACCATTCTCATCGAACGGTGTTTGCATTGCCAGATTTATGCCCTTCAGGTCCGCCATGATCTCTCTCGTTGTATCTAGACTTCAGCGCCGGCCTGTCGGAAACGGACCGCGGTTACGATTCGAACGCCCATCGCTGTGACGGGTCTGGGATAGGGCTTGCTGGGACTAGCGCGCGTCTTGAGGATGTCGACTACCGGCGACGGTCGCCCTGACGCCAGGTCGGCTATGGCCTTGCCGAAGGCAGCTCCTCGCGCGACGCCTGTACCGTTGCAGAATGCGGCGCCATAGACCTTCTCCGCCAACTCGCCGAAGACCATTCCGCCATTTTGCGCGAGAGTAAGAAGGCCACCCCAACTGGCCTCGAAGCCGATCGAGGAGAGCTCCGGCCACCGCCGATCGAACGCGATCTGCTGCTGCACCCGAGCCTTCATCACGTCCTGCGTGGTGGTCTTGAAGTCCGTCGCATAGGAATAGACGTTGCGAAGGAACAGCCGGTTGTCGATCGTGCGACGAACCGTCGTGCCGAAGCTGTTGGCTGGGATTAGTCCGTAGGCTCTCTTGTTCCCCACCTGCGAAAGCTCGCTCTCGGTGAGCTGTCGTGTCATGCTCGCAAATGTGTACAGCGGTATGGCGCGGTTGTCGAAGAAACCGAACTTCGTCAGATAGCCTGACGCGCAGATGATGACCTTCGAAGCCCTGATTGTTCCGGCGGGCGTCTCGCAGATGTGCTTCGGCGCCCCGAACTGCACCGCCACGATGGGGGTGTTTTCGTGAACGGTGACGTTCGCGGGCAGGCGCCTTGTCGCATTCTGGAGATACTTCGCAGGCTGGACCAAGACGGTGCCGGGATGATGCAGGGCTTTGATGTAGTGCTTGCTTCCTGTGATCGCCTGGATTTCGGGGGTCTCGACCCAGCTGTAGTTCTGCCCAAGCTTATCCAGTGCCTGCGAAAAGCGGTGCAGATCCTCCACACCATGAGCGGTGGCCGCACTGTGGTATTTTCCCTGCGCGTCCCAGTCGCAATCGACCCCATGCTCTTCGACAGCGCTTCGGATATAGGCGATCCCGTCCAGGTTAACGAACAGCTCTTCCTTGTTCCCCTTGATGTCTTCGACGAAATCGCGCTTCCGAGGATTGTGCGCGAGATCGATGACGAAACCCATGCACCGTCCGGATGCATTGTTCCCAATACGGCCGGCGTCTACCAGGACAACCGAAGACTGCGGGTTGAGTTCGGCAAATCGGCGGGCCGCGTGCAGCCCCATCCAGCCGCCGCCAATCACGAGGCAATCACAAGCAACATCGCCTTCCTGTGGAAGCAGCGCCAACTCCGGTCCGGCAGCAGTGTACCAGCCGGACACAGTCGGTTCGGGATGGGGTGGCTGAACGACTTTGCGCTCTTTCGTCATGGTTTGGTTGAACGAATTCACTGCCAACTCGCTGAGTTAAGGCGACCGATGACGAAGGCTTGGCAACAATCCGCGGTCGCGTTGTTTCCTGTTCAAATAGATCAGTTGGCTGGCGTCTCGTAGACGGAAAAGATAGCGTCTGATATAGACCTGCTTCATGTCAAAGCTTCGTAGCATGGTGCCCTCGACGCATTCGCTTTTTGTCTTCGAAGCGGCTGCCCGCACCCTAAGTTTCAAAAGCGCAGCCAGCGAGCTCAACGTGACGCAACCGAGCGTCTCGCACTCGATCAAGTCGTTCGAAAAGCATTGCGGGACCGCGCTCTTTGCCCGTGATAATCGAGGGGTAGAGCTGACGGAGGCAGGCAGGCAACTCTACGATGAGGTGCGCACGAGTTTCCGCCGTCTGGAACAGCGACTTGAGACCATCTCAGATCGCGGAACGAAGTACATCACTTTTGCTGCGTCGACTTCTCTGGCAGCACATTGGCTTGCGCCTCAGCTCTATCATTTCCAGGAAGAGCATCCCGACGTTAAGATCAAGGTTGTCGCCACCGATCGGGATATCGAGCCCGATCACGAAGTGGACGTCACCGTATGGGTGCGGCCACGGGATTTTGACAGAACCAACAGTTGGTTCGTATGCGACGAGATCATTTTTCCCGTCTGCTCCCCCGCATATCTTCTGGCGCATCCCGCCCCCCAGAGCGTCGATGAGCTGGTTCGACATCAGCTTATTCATTCGTCCGATGCCTTTCGCCGGCGCATGAGCTGGCCCGAATGGGTCGCGCTTGCAGGCGGAGATCCCAGCGAGACGAAACCGAACATTGTATTCAATGACTATCAGCTGACGCTTCAAGCAGCTCTTGCCGGCGAAGGAATCTCGCTGGGATGGTCCCTGACCGCCCAACACCTGCTCAAAAACCGCCTGCTGGTTCGGCCCATCGCGACCGAGATCAAGACCGACCGCGCCTTCTTCCTGTTGTCTAATGGCGATGCAGGCAAAAACAAGAGGTGCAAGGTACTTGTAGACTGGTTCCTCGCGCAGTCGCAGGAATTGCGCCCTTAGACGGCTACCGGCACCGCTGCCCAGGTTCCCGTACCCACCCCAGCCGCCTCGCCTTTCGGGTGTCCTAACCAGGCAACGAGTGCCTGCGCAGTCGATCCAGGTATAAACTGAGTTTAACGCCAGCGAAACCTTTTACGAGTCCTCAGGGCGCTCACAGAACCCTATTGTCAACGTCAATGAGCAGGGCCGCGTTCCGTAAGCGGACCGAGGAAAGCTCTGTTGACGGGGACCTTAGCGCCCCTCTGGGAAAACGCGATGATGGACACTGATACTCCCGTAATCCGACGCCGCGGAGGACGCGCGTCGGTCGTAGCCGCCCGGGAAGCAGAGAAGAGGCCTCGCGTCTCGACGATCAAGTACGGCATTCGACCCGTGGAGGCCGTCACTGCTGAGCAGCTTGAGCGCCTTCACCAGGCTTCGTTGGCGATCTTGCGCGAGATCGGAATCGAATTCCGCGATGAGACAGCGATCCGGCAATGGAAAGAGGCGGGCGCCGACGTCCAAGGCCAACGTGTGCGCCTCGATGGCGAGATGCTGATGCATCTCATCTCCAAGGCGCCATCCCGTTTTGAGATGACATCTCGCGATCCGTCACAGCGTTTCGAGATCGCGCCAGACACAATGACCTTCGGCGCCATGCAAGGCGCGCCAAACGTCCGGGACCTTCAGGGTGTGCGACGCGCATCCACGATCGAGGATCTACGGGACATGAACCGGCTGACCCAGATGCTGCCGGGGTTCCATATCGCCGGCGGGTTCACCTGTGAGCCGACCGACATCGCTGTTCCATGGCGCCATCTGCACATCAACCATTCGAGCCTTGTGGAAACGAACATGCCCTTCTTCGGTCTGACGACCGGGAAACAGCGAGCCGAGGACTCGATCGCCATGGGGCAGATCGTCCACGGCAAGGCCTTTATGGATCAGAATGCGGTGATGCTCGGTCACGTATCGGGAAACTCGCCGCTGGTCTGGGATTCGACCATGCTGGAAGGGCTCCGCGCTTTCGTCGAGGCAAACCAAGTCGTCCTGCTGTCGCCTTTTGTGCTCGGCGCCGCAAACACCCCTGCTGACATCCCGGCCACAATCGCCCAGTTGAACGCCGAGGCACTCGCAGCCCTCGCCTACACCCAGTTGGTCAGGCCCGGCGCCAAAATGATCTATGGGCAATATTCAGTCTCGGTGTCGATGCGGAGCGGCGCCCCGATGTCCGGCATGCCCGAAGTCACGTTGATCAACGCCGTCATCGGCCAGATGGCAAGGCGGTATGGTTTGCCGTGGCGCACGACTGCATCCCAGTCGTCCGCCAAGACCTTTGATGCTCAGTCCGGATACGAGTCGGCGATCGCTTACATGTCGGGGGCGAGCGCAGGCGCGAACCTGATGATGCACGCGGGCGGCTGGGATGAGGCCGGCCTCGTATGCTGCATGGCGAAGTTTGTCGCCGATGCCGAACAGAACCTACTGATCGAAAAATACGCGCGGGGGATTTCGTTCGAGCATTTCGACGACGCTCTCGAGGCAGTGCGGCGCATCGGTCCCGGCGGCCACTATCTCGGAGATTCCTTCACGCTCAAGCGCTTCAAGGACGCATTCTTCGCGCCGGAGATCCTCGATTACCTCAGCTATGAGCAGTGGAAGGTCAAAGGCTCAAAGGACATGGCGCAGCGCTGCCGTGAGAAGGCGAAATCGATCGTCGCGAGCTACGAGCAGCCGCAGATGGATCCAGCCGTGCGCGAGGAACTCGATGCATTCGTGGCGCATCGCCAGGAGGAAATCTCGCCAAGCCTCGCCTAGGCATCCGCCCAATAACCCACGCGATCAATATCCGGGAACCACTAGCAAGGGAGAAGAAAATGGGACTGTTCAGAAGCAATGGGAATCACGTTCCGGCTGCCATCGAAAAAATGGCGAGCGACGTCAAAGCCGGACAAATGGACCGACGCGAGTTTCTCGCGCTTGCAAGCACGTTCGGCGCCTCGGCTGCGATGGCCTACGGCTTGATTGGCGTGGCATTGCCGCAGCCCGCACGCGCGGCCGAGCCGAAGAAGGGCGGGACTCTGCGCGTGTCCATGCCCGTCAAGGCGCAGAAAGACCCACGTACCTATGACTGGGTTGAGCTTGCCAACATTTCTCGGTGCTGGCTCGAACCGCTGGTTCGCTACACACATGAATTCACATTTGAACCTGTCCTGCTGGAAAGCTGGGAGGTCAATGAGGATGCCACCGAATATGTCTTCCATGTCCGGAAGGGCGTGACCTGGAACAATGGCGACGCTTTCGACGCCGATGACGTAGTCCTCAACATCACCCGCTGGTGCGAGAAGGGCGTCTCCGGCAATTCGATGGCCGCGCGCGTCGGGGGACTGATCGATACCAAGACCGGCAAGGCGAGAGATGGAGCGATCGTCAAGGTCGATGACCATACCGTCAAGCTCAAGCTGAGCGACCCGGACATCGCTATCATCGCGAATTTCACCGACTACCCTGGACTGATCGTCCATCGCAGTTTCGATGCCGGCGGCGCTGATCCGGTCGCAAAGCCGATCGGAACGGGCGCCTTCGAACTGGTATCCTACGCGGTCGGCAGCAAGGCTGAAGTCAAACGCCGGGAGAATGGCAAATGGTGGGGCGGCGAAGCTCTGCTGGATGGAGTGCAATTCATCGATTATGGCACCGACTTCCAGGCAACGGTGGCTGCCTTCGACTCCGGTGAGATCGATGTGAACATGGAGACACCGGCGGACTTCATCGACATCCTGGACAAGATGGACGTGGTCAAATCGGAGGTCGCCACCGCAACGACACTGGTGTGCCGCACCAACACGGCCAACAAACCCTATGACGACAAGAAGGTCCGCAATGCGCTGCAGATGGCGGTAGACAACAAAACCATCCTTCAACTCGGCTATGCAGGGCGCGGAACGGTCGGCGAAAACCACCACGTCGCCCCGATCCATCCGGAATATTTTGCATTGCCTAAGAAGAGCCGGGACGTCGATGGCGCGAAGAAACTCATTGCTGAATCCGGTCATGCCGAGTTCGAGCATGAACTGATTTCGATCGACGAAGACTGGCAGAAGAATACCGGTGACGCCATTGCGGCGCAGCTTCGAGAGGCCGGCATCAAGGTCAAGCGCACGGTGCTTCCGGGTTCGACTTTCTGGAACGACTGGGCGAAGTATCCCTATTCGCTGACCGTCTGGTACATGCGGCCGCTCGGGGTTCAGGTCCTGGCGCTGGCTTATCGCACTGGCGAGGCTTGGAATGAGACTGCTTACGCAAACGCCGACTTCGATGCCAAGCTCAAAAAGGCGTTCTCGGTCAGCGACGCCGCCAAGCGGAAGGAACTGATGAAGGACATCGAAGATGTGCTTCAGGATTCTGGGGTCATCATACAGCCGTTCTGGCAAAGCCTCTTTGGTCACATGAACAAAAAAGTTCAGAACTATGCAATCCACCAGACTTTCCAGATGGATTTGCAGAAAGTCTGGCTGGCAGCCTAGCAGACTCCCGAGGCTCCAACCGGAAGCCTGGTCGGTGCCCCATCGAGCATGGGGTACCGACCTCCTTTGAACTATGCGTGAGGCGACCCGACATGGCCGACGACGAGATCATCCTTTCCGAGCTTTCCGACGACGAGTTGGTGCAGCAGATGCACGACGACCTCTATGACGGGTTGAAGGAAGAGATCGAGGAAGGCACCAACATCCTGATCAAGCGTGGCTGGGTGCCGTACAATGTGCTGACCGAGGCGCTGGTCGAAGGCATGCGTATCGTCGGCGAGGATTTTCGCGACGGCATCTTGTTCGTTCCCGAGGTGCTGCTGTCGGCCAACGCCATGAAGGCCGGCATGTTCATCCTGCGTCCGCTGCTCGCCGCCACCGGCGCGCCCAAGCAGGGCAAGATGGTGATCGGCACCGTCAAGGGCGACATCCACGACATCGGCAAGAACCTGGTCGGCATGATGATGGAAGGCGCCGGCTTTGACGTCATCGACCTCGGCATCAACAATGCGGTCGAGAAATACATGGCAGCGATTGAAGAGCACCAGCCCGACATCATCGGCATGTCGGCACTGCTGACCACGACCATGCCCTACATGAAGGTCGTCATCGACACGATGAAGGAAAAGGGCATTCGCGACGACTATGTCGTGCTGGTTGGCGGCGCGCCGCTCAACGAGGAATTCGGCAAGGCCGTCGGCGCCGATGCCTATTGCCGCGATGCGGCCGTGGCAGTCGAAACCGCCAAGGACTTCATGAAGCGCAAGCACAACGTCCGCGGCTGATGGCGGCGGTATCCATCCTGCAAGACGCTGGTGCCAACGCCCGCTCGATGTTGATGACCGTCAACGAGGATGTATGACCTTATGAATGCGCCATTTTCAGCAGGAGACAGTTCGAGGATCGTGGGGTGGGATCCCAGCCGGCAGGTGATCGACACCCACGACGTGTACCGACTGGTCATTCTTGCACTTCCGGGATTTTCTCAGCTCGGCCTTTCTTCCTTCGTGGATCCGCTTCGCCTTGCCAATTCGATCTCCGGACGATCCGCCTTCGAGTGGACGATTGCGAGCCCGGATGGCCAGCCAGTCGAATGCGCCAGCGGGTTCATCCTTTCGGTCGGCGGTAATTTTGCCGGCACTGGAGAATGCATTCAATCCGGCAGGGGACTAAGCATGGTCATCGTCTGCGCGGGCGAGCCGGTCCAAAAGCAGATGTCGACTTCCCTCACGAAGATTCTTCGGCTTTGCAAGCGGCAAGGGGTTCCAATCGCGGCGTTGGGTACCGCCACATGGCTGCTGGCGGAAAGCGGATTACTCGACGATACCGCTTGCACAATCCATTGGAACCAGAGGGCCGCCCTCTCGGAAAAGTTCGGCCGCCTCCAGGTTACCGACCAACTGTTCGTTCGCGATCCTCACCTCCTGACTTGCGCAGGAGAATTCGCGTCCTTCGACCTCGTTATGGAGGTGATCAGCGAGCGCCTTGGCAGAGACATCGCGTTGGCTGTCTGCCGACATACGACTGCCGGCCATTGGCGTCCCGCTTCAGATAGACAATCGACCGTCAATGCTGGTGAAACCGGCATCTGCAAGTCGCTTGCAGACGTCATTCAAATCATGGAGGAGCATATTGAGGATCCACTGCCGCTCCGCTACATCGCAAAATGCGTCGGCCGCTCCCAGCGTCAGATCGAACGGCTTTTCCAGCAGTCAACGACGTGGTCTCCCATGCGATTCTATCTGCATTTGAGACTTAGCCGCGCCAAGCGTCTCATTGAACAGACAGAGTTGCCCGTTGTCGAGATCGCAATCGCATGCGGTTTCGCGTCGGCCTCGCATTTTTCGAAATGCTTCCGCCAGGCCTTCGGCCTCAATCCAAGTGCTTGTCGAGGCTGATAGCGTACAAGTCCAGGATGAATGGACCGTATGCCGGGCAATATTTTCCGCCTTCAGCAGCGCGGAGTCCCGAGCGAAATCCGTCAACTCGGCAGTACACCGACACATCTTCAGCAGTAGGAATCATCAAGAATGTCCTCGTTTTCGGTCGCGAAGAACAAAATTGATCCGACGCGCCGGGCGACGGCGCTGAAGCCGGATGGAACCATAGACGAAAACGATCGGGTGGAGATCGGACCGACAGATGTCGCTTTCGCCGAGTGGGCAGCGCTAGGCCTCACTCCTCCAAACCTGGAACGGATGAGGAAAACCCGTCTAGACCGTATCGTGCAGCAACTGCGCCAACGGGATTACGCCGGCGTGCTGTGCTTCGATCCACTGAACATCCGATATGCAACTGACTCCTCGAACATGCATCTTTGGATCATGCACAATCCATCACGTGCTGTTTTTGTTTCAGCCGATGGATACGTTGTTCTTTGGGACTTCCATCGTTGCGGGCACCTTTCGGAGCATCTGCCATTGGTGAACGAGATTCGCGCGGGCGGTGCGGGCTTTTACTATTTCGTGTCTGGCGATCAAGAGGAAGCCGTTGCCAAGGATTTTGCAGGGCAAATTGATGAGCTGTTACGAACCCATGGAGGCAAGAACCGCCGACTTGCGGTCGACAAGATCGAGATCCCCGGCTTGCGCGCGCTGGACGCCGCCGGCATCGAAATCTGCAACGGTATGCAACTCATGGAGCATGCAAGGGCTGTAAAGGGTATCGACGAGATCAATGCCATGCGCTGCTCCCTGGCAACGTGCGAAATTGCGGTTGCGAAAATGCGCCAGCTTTTGCGACCAGGTATTGCAGAAACTGAATTGTGGTCAGTTCTCCATGCTGAAAACATTGCGCGCGGAGGTGAATGGATCGAGACACGAATACTCACTTCTGGCCCGAGGACAAATCCCTGGATGCAGGAAGCAGGACCGCGAAGGATAGCAGCAGGAGATCTGGTGGCCTTCGATACCGATATGGTGGGACCATACGGTATGTGCGCGGACTTTTCGCGAACCTGGTTTTGCGGTGATGGGCGCCCGAGCGATGAACAACGCAGACTCCACGCCATCGCTCTCGAGCACATTACGACCAACATGGAACTCTTGCAGCCGGGCATCTCATTCACTGAACTCACCCAGCGGGGCCATAAATTGCCGAAAGAATTCGTTGATCAGCGATACGGCATAATGATCCATGGCATCGGGCTGTGCGACGAATATCCTGCAATCTACTACCCTGAAGACTTTATTCCAGGAGCGTTTGACTATGCTCTTGAGCCTGGCATGACTTTGTGTGTCGAGGCTTACGTTGGTGCCGTTGGAGGCCGTGAAGGGGTAAAACTTGAAGAGCAGGTCCTGATAACAGAAGACGGCTATGAGAAGCTTACGAAGTGTCCTTTCGACGCTGCGTTGATGAGTTGAGCTGCGGCCATGAGCCGGGGAGGCCGGAGGCGGTTAATGCGGCTTTCTAGGCTCGGGATCGTGGCGAAATCGGGTCAAAACTTCCCATTCACACATCGTGGCCGCCGACCACCTCATTTAGAATTCGTTCGAGCAGAGAAGGTCACAACGGGACAAAGGTGGTGACCTAACTTGAAATCGCTGACCTGAATTTGGTAGGCGGCTGGCCATAGGTCTCACGGAAGAGCCGCGAGAAATGCGATGCGTTCTCAAAACCGACCTCGACGGCGATCTCGATCATTGGAGCACGGGTCTGCATCAGGAGGTGCTTCGCCCGCTCCAGACGCACCCTTGTGTAAACAACAGCCGGAGAACTCTTTGTCTTCTCCATGAAGAGGCGCTCGAGTTGCCTTCGGGACAGTCCAACCAAGGCAGCCACCTTGGGAATGGAGATCGTATTCTCGATATGGTTCTCCATGATGATGAGCGCCGCCTTGAGCCGAGGACCCTGGCATTCAATGAAGGTCGGGCTGTGCGGCTGGATGTCGGACGGCGCGCGCGCCCTCTCGATCTGCAACACTTCGAGGGCGTTTCTCTCTGCCTCTCTACCGATATGACGTCTAACGATTGACGCCGCCATGTCCGCTGCGCTGCTGCCCCCGGCACATGATCCCCTGGCGCGATCAAGATTGAAAAGACGGTCCGACCTGACCTCGTGATCCGGGAAGCGTTCGCGGAAAGCGTGATAGTGGAGCCAGCTTACACAGGTTCGGTGGAACTTCATTAAGCCGGCCTCGGCCAGGATGAACGTCCCCGTACAGACCCCGATCAGTGGAACTTTGGCGGCGGCGGCTCTTTTGAGGTAGCTGACCGTCTCGCTATCGACTGGAAATTCACTGTTCAGCAGCCCGCCCACGACCACGATATAGTTGAACTCGGTCGGGTCCACCAAATCCGATGTCGGTGCGACCAGGACACCGCAACTGGAGGTGATCAGATTACGGGTGCTCGCTAGAAGCTGCCAATCCGCGAAAATCCTACCGGATTTGTCGGCCTCATCGCTGGCCAATCTGAGCGTGTCGACGAACAGCGCGAACGCAGAAAGAGTAAAGGAACGAGCCAGTACAAAGCCAATCTTCAATCGGCCGACCCCAAGCGCTTCTGGTGCTGATTTCATGACCGGCTGCCTATGTATCGTTGGCTAACAGCGCCATCGCGCCATTCGAAGCGAAGGCATCTTTCTTGCAGGCAAGGTCTGCCCGACACTGAACCGGGAGGCTCCGCAGTCTCTTCCGATCAACCATAGGATGCCATCGGAGAGCCAAAACATGATTCCTCCGGAACAACTCCCAGGCCTGGCCCGTTCGGAAGCCTGATATGTCCATCTTCGACGGACACACCGTTCTTCTCGTCATAATGGCCTTCGATGTATGGTGCCGCGATCCAGACGCCCTCGTTCAGGCGCGGACTGACGGTCGCACCGATTTGAACACAGGCGGCGGCGAGGATGTCACCGCCCCACGCATCGTCGCAGGTGTGCGGCATTGATCGTGCCTCGCAAATATCACGTACCGTCGCCATTGCATGCAGACCCCCAATTTTCGTCGAGATACACAGCGTGGTGTAGTTGATTGCGGATGGCCTTGATCTCTTCGAACGTATTGCAAGGCTGTTCCAGGACGAACGGAACATCGAGGCATTCGCGACTGAGCCGCAGCGTGTCGCGCGTCGTCAGGGACCGGTTGGCGTCGGCCGCAAGTCGGACGCTTCCCCCGACGCGCTCCCAGATCTTGCGCACCACGGCAATGTCGATCTCGACCGGTCGGCCACCGATCTTGATCTGGAGGCGCGGGTATCCTTCCGCAACACGCTCCGCCGCAATACGCGCAAGCTCATCGGGCTCGCCTATGCCCAACGCGTAATACGAAGGAACCCGTTCGGTCACGGCGCCGCCAAGAAGGTCGGCGACGCGCATGCCGAACTGCTTACCCAAAATGTCGTATGCCGCCATATCCACGGCGGCCTTCGCGTATCGGTGTCCGTTAAGGAGGCTGTCCATCCTGCGCCTTAGGACTACTGGCTGGAGAGGGTCTGCTCCAATCAGTCCTTGGGCCATCTCATCCAGTGCAGCGCGTGCACCTTTTGCATGATGCGGCTGATAGGTTGGGCCTACGGGGCAGGTTTCGCCCCAACCGATAAGGCCATTGTCGGTCACAATCCTGACGATCGTCGTATCAAGCGCGTATACCTTGCTGCCGCCCATTGTGTAGGGGCCGTTCTTGACTGGCAGATCATGCGCAAAGACGTGGACTTCCTTGATTTTCATGTTCGTTCCAACCCACAGGGCATGTTTTTCGCGAGGCCAAGCGTGCGAACGTCGAGTTAGGCGATCAGCCGAGCAAGGTCAGTGATTGCGGTATCACTATTCCTCACGAGCTCTCCACTCTTTCCAGCGGAAATAGAGGTTCGCGCCGATCTCGGCGAAAGGCGACGGCACGAGCTTCGGTGGTTCTGGTTCGGCCATGAAATGCGCGGCGATTTCCGAGGACCGGTTGAACAACAAGTCGGCGGCGGCGATCCCGGTTAGCGTACTGCGCACCGTTCCCAGGCCGTTGTCGCAGCAGGCCGAGAAGAGACCCGGCTCCAGTTCGCGCATCACAGAGACGCCGTTCCAAGTCAGGCACAGGTGCCCGGCCCAACTGTATTCCATCGGAACATCGGCGATGGCAGGAAAGCGGTCGGCGAATTTTCGCCGATGGACTTTTGCCGCTCGGGCGACCGCTGACTTTGTTGGCACCATCCCAGGCAGATAGCTGGCGCAGGTCCGGGTGACGATACGGTTTCCGCCCTGTGCGGCGTCGATGCGCCTCATCGTCGTACCCATCGGATCGGAAGGAGTAACGCCCCACCGAGGCTGCCCTCCCAACCTGGAAAGGACCTCAGCGTCGAGTTCGGCAGTCATTGAGGCGTAGAGAAAAACGTGCATGAGGCGCTTGCGGGCGAAGCCGAAGCTCTCAAGATGCCCATTATTGGCAAGAATGACCTTCGCCGCGGTGACATGGCCATTGGGCGTTGTAAGTATCCAATCTTGGTTCACTCTCGCGAGCTTCGAGACTGGCGATCTCTCGAACACGAACACGCCGTCGCGTCGAAGGCCTGTACCAAGCGACCGGATATAGCCCGCCGGCTGGATCATCACTGTTCCGGGCGTGTACAGGCCAGACGTGTAGTGGCGACTTCCCGTTACCTCTTGCATCGCCTTGGCGTCCAGCGTCTCGCTGACTTCGCCCAAGTTGGTGAGGTGTTGGGCGTAGCTTGCGTTGAGGTTGCGTGCGGTCTCGCTAGCTGCTCCGTTGATCTTGCCCGCTGGGTCGAAATAGGCGGGGTCGATTCCGTATTCTTCGACGCGCTCCTTGGCGAAAGAAATGGCCGCGCGATTCAGCGCGATCATTTTTTTGTCCTCCTCGACACCCTTTCCGGCATAATCATCGGACTGCAAGTCGTGAGGCAGGTCGATCATGAAGCCTGAGTTGCGGCCGGAAGCGCCTTCCGCGAGGCCGCTGGCCTCAAGAACTGCGATACGAAGGCTCGGGTCTTGCTGGCGCAGGCGTTTGGCGGCTGAAAGACCAGCAAAGCCGCCGCCCACTATGGCGACATCGACACGGAGAGCGCCTTCAAGGGGCGCGGAACAGGGTTGGGCCGGGAGGATGGCGTTCCAGGCTGCCGGCCCCTGTTGGACCGGCAGCCTTTCAGCCTTGTGGATAGTCACGCGACAGCCTCGTCTGCGTCATCGGTGAGATCAAGCCAGATGGTCTTGATTCTGGTGTACTGGTCGTGGGCGTGGATGCCGTTGTCGCGGCCGCCGAAGCCGGAAGACTTGAAGCCTCCGAAAGGCGTTGTGATGTCTCCCTCGCCGAAGCTGTTGACTGTCACGGTACCCGCCCGGATCGCTCTTGCTCCCCTTATGGCTCGTTTCGCGTTCGCTGTGTAGATCGACGCACACAGTCCGTACTCTGTGTCGTTCGCGAGCGTAATGGCTTCATCGAAGCTCTCGACAGTCAGCACCGTCAGGATCGGTCCGAAGATTTCTTCCCGCACGACCTTCGCGTCGCGGTCGCTGACGTCTAGGATCGTGGGTTCCACGAACCCACCCTTGGCCTTTCCGCCGAGAAGCACCTTCTGTCCCTTCTCGAGATAGGAGCAGACTTTTTCGAAGTGCGCCTTGGAAACCAGCGCACCCACCCGGTTCTCGGGATTGAGCGGATCGCCCATCGGCCACTCCCGGGCATGCGCGATCACCCGCTTGAGGAGTTCGTCCTTGATGCCGCGTTGAACGATGAGCCGCGACGAGGCAGAGCAGTTTTGCCCCATATTCCAGAACGCGCCGTTGACGATGTGGGCGGCAACGCGGTCGATATTCTCCGCGTCGTCCAGCACGACGGCCGGGTTCTTCCCGCCCATCTCCAGCGTCACTTCCTTGAGGTTCGAATCCGCTGAGTAGCGCGGAAAGCGCCTTCCAGTCTCCGTCGACCCCGTGAACGACACCATATCCACGTCCATGTGTCGCCCAAGCGGCTCCCCGACTTCGGAGCCACCGCCCGGCAGCACGTTGAAGACGCCGGAGGGGATGCCCGCCTCCATAGCCAGCTCGGCGACACGCAGCGCGGTCAAGGTCGTTTCCTTGGCCGGCTTGACGATGATCGAGTTGCCCGCGGCGAGTGCCGGTCCGATCTTCCAGGCCAGCATCAGCAGCGGGAAATTCCAGGGCAGGACCAAGCCCACGACACCGACCGGTTCGCGCACGATCATTGCAATGTGGTTGTCGGAGGCAGGCGCCACCTGATCGTAGACCTTGTCGATCAGTTCCGCATGCCAGGCGAGGCAGTGGATGGTTTCAGGAACGTCGACGTTCTCGCAGTCATAGATTGTCTTGCCGCTGTCGAGGCTTTCCAGAACCGCCAGTTCGTGAGCGTTGCGCTTCATGAGCCTGGTGAGACGAATAAGCACGTCCTTACGCGCCGACGGATGAAGGCGCGACCACCGACCGTCCTCGAATGCGTCACGCGCCTTTTGTACGGCAAAGTCGACGTCGCCTGGACCACAGGAGGCAACCTTTGCCAGCACCTTGCCCGTGGCCGGATTGGTCGTTTCGAACGTTTTGCCCGAGATTGCCGGTCTGAAGCTCCCGTCGATGAAGGCCTGTGTCGGAAACTCCAACTTGGCGGCAATCGCCACATATTCCTCGTGTGTCAGAAGATTGCCCATGCTCATGCCTCCGCTTCAATGTCCGCAATCGTGCACTTCAGAACCCGCACAACCTGTTCCAGTTGGCGCATATCGTCCTTGTTCAATCCCTTAAGCGGTGGCCGTGGGGGGCCGGCATGGAACCCGCCCATTTCGCAGCCGTGCTTGATGCATTGAATGAATTTCCCCCCCTGCTCCAGCACGCGCATCAAAGGCATCAGGGCAGACATGATACGACGCCCCTTGGTGAAATTGCCCTCGACCGCGCATGCGCGGTAAAGCGCGAGATGTTCCTTCGGCAGGAAGTTTGAGCCTCCGCAAACCCAGCTGCGCGCTCCCCATGCAAAGAACTCCAGGGCCTGGTCGTCCATTCCGCAGGACATCTGGATGTGCGGGTAATCGCGGGCGAGCAGATGCACCCGGTTGATGTCGCCGGAACTCTCCTTGATGGCGCAGAAATTGCGGCTACGGGCGACGCGGTTGAGGAAATCCTCGCCCATGTTGATCCCCATGCGGCCCGGGTAGTTGTAGAGCATGATCGGGAGGTCCGCCGCCCGGTCGATCGCCAAGGCATTCAGGGCGTTTTCGCGCTCCGTGGGCACAGAATAGGGCGGCGATCCGACGAGAATGGCCGAAGCGCCGATCTTGGCCGCCGTCTCGGCCATCAGGATCGAGTCCGGCAGACGGATAGCGACTGTGCCTATGGTGAGAGACACGCGATCGCCAATGACTTCTTTGGCGAACTTCGTCATTTCGACGCGTTCGTCCATCGACTGCGCATAGTATTCGCCCGTCGACCCGCCGATGATGATGCCGTGCACACCTGACGCTATCAGGTGCTCGACAATTTTGACGAACGCCTCGCGATCGATTGAACCGTCGGCACGATGTGGCGTGATGACGGGAGTGTATATCCCTTCGAATTTCATCAAATTCTCCTTAACCTATACTGTCAGGCACCCGTCCCAGCGGAACGAAAAAACTTGCCGGCGAAACGAAGCTTTCGATCTGAGCGCGGGACAACTCCCAATGCGCTATCGATAGCTCGGCGCAGCCTTCTGCATCTCCCGCGTCGATAAGCTCAATGAACTGATCGTGCTGCTGAGCGGCGGTCGCCCGTTGGGCGGCCAGGTCGGCGTTTCGCGGGCTGTAGAAGGTCATCCCGATGCGCGTATGATCGATTAGCAATCGCTTCAGGCTGGGCATCAGAAACTCGTTGTCCGCCATCTCACCCATGATCGAGTGGAAGCGCTCATTGGTCAGCGCGCGTTGCTCGGTGTCACCATCCCGGATGGCGGCGCGAAACAGAAGCTGCGTGTCCTTCAGCCGCATGATCTGTGGCTGGGTCGCATTTTGGGCAGCCAGCCGGCCGATTGCCGCATAGACCATCGGCGCCGCGATGAAAAAGTTCCGTAGCGTCTTGTGAGTCATCGGGACGACCTGGGCGCCGCGATTCTCGTGGAGAACAACGTAGCCTTCTCCGGCAAGTTGCCGGAGCATTTCGCGCACCGGAGGACGAGACATGCCATACGACTCGGCGATCTCGGTCTCGTCGAGATAGCTCCCTGGCTCCAGATTCTCCGTCAGAATCCGGCGGCGCAAGTCCTCCAAGCAATTGCTTTTGTTTCGTTTAGCCTCACCGGACATGGATGATCCTCACAAGGGGTTTCGTCCTGCGATCTAGCATCACAATCTTTGTAGCGCGTCATAATACATATTGTCTATTCAGAAAATTTGTGTTGTAAGAAAAAAAACGACATAAGGGAACAGCGAATGGGTACCCAGGGTGAAGAGCCCGTCATTCGATGCGATGGCGTCTGGAAGGTATTCGGTTCCAAGGCCAAGGAGGCGATCCGCGCCGTGAAGGCTGGAGAGCTGAACAAAGCTCAAATCCGCGACAAGCTCGACTGCGTCGTTGGGGTCAGTGACGCCACCTTCAGCGTCGGCCGCGGTGAAATATTCTGCATCATGGGGCTGTCGGGGTCAGGGAAGTCGACTCTGATCCGACACATCAACCGACTGATTGAGCCTACCGACGGTGCGATTTATATCGAGGGCCGAAACGTCAGTGCCATGAGCGCGAAGGAACTGCGTCAGATCCGCGCCGAAACCATCGGCATGGTTTTCCAGAACATGGCCTTGATGCCCCACCGCAACGTCCGGGACAACGTAGCGTTCGCTTTGGAGGTGAGAGGCATCGCTGAAGACAAGCGCCGTCAGGTTGCCCGGCAGGCTATCGAGGCGGTGGAGCTCACCGGATGGGACCTCAAATACCCTGACGAGCTCTCTGGCGGCATGCAGCAGCGCGTGGGCTTGGCGCGCGCCATAGCGGCCAACCCGTCGATCCTGCTGATGGACGAACCGTTTTCCGCGCTCGATCCGCTTATCCGCCACCAGTTGCAGGGCACCTTCATGGAGCTCTCCGCCGACCTCCATAAGACCACCGTGTTTATCACGCATGATCTGGCCGAGGCGATCCGCATCGGCGACCGCATCGCCATCATGAAGGACGGCGTTCTGGTGCAGATAGGAACGCCGGAGGAAATCGTCACAAACCCGGTGGACGAATACGTCGCGCAATTCGTCGGCGGCATCTCCAAACTCGATCTTGTCACCGCCGCCAAGGTGATGCTGCCACTTGAGCAGTACCGACACACGAACGGCTCGGCCGATACCACGAACTGGCCAGTCGCCCGGCCCGACGACAAGCTCAATACGTTGGTAAATCTGTCTATCGGAACTGCCCATCCCATCCTGGTGAGAGACGGCGACGTCGTTGCCGGCGTCGTGACCAAGGACGCTTTGTTGCGGGGCATTCAAGGCCGGGACCACTCCGGCCCGGCTAAACGGGAGATCAATTGATGGCCGACGAAAAGACCTTCAACTGGCTAAATCCGTTCGAGAGCGTCGATCTGAAAATCGCTGATCACTCCGACGGCATAAAGCAGTGGGCGATCGACAACCGCGAAGCAATACAGCCCTTCAAAATCTTCCTCGATGGCGTGATTCAAAGCATCGAACGAGCTTTTCTGGCGGTCCCGCCGCTCGTCATGCTCGCTATCATCGTGTTGATCGCCTGGCAGGCCGCGGGCCGCCGGACCGCCATCTACGTCGCGGTCGCCCTGACTGTCCTGGGGTTTCTCTCGCCCGAAGCATGGTCACTGGCGATGACGACGCTGGCCATTGTGATGGGTGCGGTGATCCTCTGCGTGATCATCGGGCTTCCTCTGGGAATCCTTGCCGGCAAGAGCAATCGTTTCGAAGCTGTCCTTCGGCCTCTCCTGGACACGATGCAGACCATTCCAGCGTTCGTCTACCTGGTTCCCGTCGTCATGCTTATCGGAATTGGCAATGTCTCGGGCGTCCTGGTCACGGTCATATTCGCGCTCGCTCCGTTGATAAGGCTCACTTCGCTCGGCATCCGCACGGTCAATCCAAGCGTCGTCGAAGCCGCCCGCGCGTTCGGTGCCTCACCGTCACAGATCATGTTCAAGGTCGAGCTGCCGATGGCCACGCCGACCATTTTCGCGGGCCTCAATCAGACCATCATGCTGTCGCTGTCGATGGTGGTCATCGCGTCGATGATCTCGGTCCGCGGCCTTGGCAACGAAGTGCTGCGCGCCATGGGACGACTCGATGCCGGAAAAGCCATCGTCGGCGGGCTTGGGATCGTGATCCTGGCGATAGTCCTCGACCGCATAACCCAGGGTCTGAATCAGTCGAGGCGCGAGAGAGGCCATCGCCACTGGTGGCAGAGCGGGCCTGTCGGGCTGATCGCCAACCTGTTCCACAAGCATGCCTGACGAGAACCAATTTCACATGCAACAAGGGAGAAAGCGCATGAAACTCGTATCTGTGACTACAGCGATCGTCCTATCGCTTACCGCAAGTCCGCTCTTTGCCAAGGACAAGCCAGGCGAAGGCGTTACCGTACGACCTGTGATACAGCCCGCGATCGAGGAAATGTTCCAAGCTCGGATCGTCTTCCGTGCGCTCCAGGACCTCGGCTACACCGTTGCCGAACCGCAGGAGGTCATCGCCCAGACCGCGCATCTGGCGGTTGGCACGGGTGACGCCGATTTCTTCACCGATAGTTGGGATCAGCTGCATGAAGCGTTCTTCAAAGAAGCGGGTGGACCGGAGAAGATAAGCAAAGTGGGCACCTTGGTCGAAGGCGCCCTCCAAGGCTATCTGGTCGACAAGAAGAGCTACGACGCCGGGGTCAAGAACCTGGGCGACCTCAAAGACCCCAAGATCGCTGCGATGTTCGACGAGGATGGCGATGGCAAGGCCGATCTCGCCGGCTGCGTGCCCGGCTGGGGATGCGAACGCGTGATCGAGCATCAATTGACCGAGTACAAGCTGCGTGACACGGTCACGCACAACCAGGGCGAATACAACGCGATCATCGCTGATACGATCGCACGTGCCAAGAATGGCAAGCCCGTCCTCTACTACACCTGGACACCCTACTGGGTCTCGGGCGCGCTGGTTCCAGGCAAGGACGTGGAATGGCTTAGCGTGCCTTACACCTCCCTGCCGGATGGTGCCAAAGCGAACACCGAGTTCGATGGCAAGAATCTCGGCTTCGCGGTGGACAGCCTGCGGATTGTTGCTCGCAACGATTTCCTCAAGGCCAACCCGGCGGCGGCTAAGCTGTTTGAACTCGCCAAGATCGACATCAAAGACATCTCGGCTGAGAACAAATTGATCGCCGACGGCGAAAAGAATTCCGCCGACATCGACAAGCATGTCGACACCTGGATCGCGGCCCACCGCGATGCCTACGACGGCTGGCTCAAAGCGGCCCGCGAAACGGTGAAATGATTATCCACTGCGGGGCGCTCCAGGCAGCGCCCCGCAACCCATTTTCTGCCCCTTCGCCTGCGGCCATGGGCACGATCTCGCCGCAGCAACGCAACAGCCGCTCGACGCCGCCACGTCATGGAAGGGCACATCGAGCGCGGGGTTGCGATCCGGCGCACGTTCACCGGCCTGGAATGTCTTCCAGGCGGTTGGAGCGATTATCGGGCTTGCAGGACCAATAGGTCACTCCGGCATGCGGGACATCGCATTGTTCAAAGGCCCTTATCGAGAGCATTTCGGCAACACGCCCGGCGGCCAAGACTAACCCAATTGAAACTGAGCAGGAATGAACCGATGAGTTGTTTCAGGGGAAAGACCGCCCTGGTGACAGGTGCCGCCGGCGGCATCGGAGCGGCGATCGTCAAACAGCTGCGAGCTGAAGGCGCCAGGGTCGCCGTCGCAGATCGCGACGTGGCGGGCGTGGACGCTGAGGCACATCTGCCGGGCGACCTGCTTGATGCAAGCTATGCGGACAGTTTGGCCGCGGCCGCATTTGCGGCGCTGGGCGGCCTGGACATTTTGGTCAACAACGCGGGCGTGATCACGCGGGGCTCGGTAGCCAACACAACGGACGCCGACTGGGCCCTGTCGCTCGGCGTGAATGTAGAGGCCCCGTTTCGTGTGTGCCGGGGCGCCATTCCTATCATGGCGGATCGGGGTGGCGGCGCGATCGTCAACGTGTCGTCATGCTGGGGCGTTCGGCCGGGTCCGAACCACGCCGTATACTGCATGACGAAGGCTGCCATTGCCTCTTTGACCCAGTGCATGGGCATGGACCACGCGCATCAGAACATTCGGGTCAATGCCGTGTGCCCCAACGAGGTCAACACGCCTATGCTTCGAACTGGCTTTATCAAACGCGGCTTCGATCCGGACACGGCGGTTGCCGAATTGGGAAAGACCGTTCCGATTGGCCGGATTGCGGAGCCGGAGGATATCGCCGCGGTAGTCCTGTTTCTTGCCTCTGACTCCGCCCGCTACATGTGCGGCTCGCTGGTTGAGGTCAATGGTGGAAAGCCGGTGGGATGAACAGGTTCGCAGGCAAAGTCGCCCTCGTCACGGGCGGTCGCACCGGCATCGGTCTGGCCATTGCACGTAGGTTGCGAGACGAGGGCGCGCGCGTATTCACGGCACAACGTAGCGAGGACCGGGAGTTCGAAGGGATAGCCGTTGATTTCACAGACCCATTTGCCGCGTCCGGCGCTGTGCAGTCAGTTGCCGGCAATGCCGGACGGCTCGACATCCTGATAAACAACGCGGGCATGATGCAGGAAGCACTCGTGGAGGACATGAGCCTCGAGGACTGGCAGCGGTCGATAACTGTAAATCTGACAACACCATTTGCGATGATCAAGGCAGCACTTCCGCATCTGCGAGCGGTTGGCGGGACGATCGTCAACATCGGCTCGATCGAGGGGCTCGGCTCCAACCCGAGACACGCTGCCTATTGCGCTTCCAAGGCTGGAATTCACGGTCTGACCCGCGCGGTTGCGATCGACCACAGTGCCGAAGGTGTGCGATGCAATGCCGTTGCACCAGGGTGGATCGACACCGATCTGAACGTTGAGTTCATCGAAAGCATGCCCGATCCGGCAGGGTTCCGCCGCGATATCGGCAAAATTCATCCAGTGGGACGCACCGGTAAGCCCGAAGAGGTCGCCAGTCTGGTGGCTTGGTTGGCATCGGACGAATCGTCGTTCGTGACTGGTCAGGTCTGGACCATCGACGGCGGTCGAATGGCGAAGCTTAGTCTACCACAATAGACAGTCACCCGGCCCGAACTCGCGCCCGCCGCCCTCTGCAGGATTTTAACCGCTTAACGACAACAGGCATGAACAGAGAGGCCGCGAAATGTCCCCTTCAACCCGCATTCCAATAACCATGTCCGGCGTGGTGCTGACCGGACATGGCGGCTTCGACAAGCTGCAATTCAAAACCGACCTCCCGGTTCCACAACCGGGAACGGGCGAGGTTCTCATAAAGGTGGCTGCGGCTGCGATCAACAACACCGACATCAATACCCGGATCGGCTGGTATTCCAAGGGAGTGAGGAGCGGCACTTCCGAAGGCGGCTCCTCCGGATTTGAGTCGTCGGAGGATGACGACGCGAGTTGGACGGGGATGGCATTGTCCTTCCCGCGCATACAGGGCGCTGATTGCTGTGGCCACATCGTATCTGTTGGAGCGGGTGTCGATGAAGGGCGGATCGGCGAACGCGTCATCGTGCGGAATTTGCTTCGCACCTATGTGGACTACCGACCTTGGGAATGCTGGACATTTGGATCCGAATGCGACGGCGCATTCGCGCAATTCGCGAAAGCGCCATCGCGTGAGACGTTCAAGGTCGACTGCGGCTGGAGCGAGGTCGAATTGGCTACTGTGCCCTGTGCCTATTCGACCGCCGAAGGCATGTTGCATCGGGCAGACGTGAAGGCCGGCGAGACTGTGCTTATCACCGGTGCATCCGGCGGCGTCGGGTCCGCTGCCGTCCAATTGGCAAAACGGCGAGGGGCCATCGTCATCGCGGTTGCAGGCCAGAGAAAGGCCGCCACGGTACGCCAATTGCGTGCTGATCGCGTGGTGTCGCGTGAAGAGAGCCTCGTCGACGCCATAGGAAAGGACTCGATCGATGTTGTCATCGACGTCGCGGCAGGTCCGCAATTTCCGCAGCTGCTGGACGCATTGCGACGTGGCGGACGATATGCCGTTGCCGGTGCCATTGCCGGACCGATTGTCGAGCTTGATGTGCGCACGCTCTATCTCAAGGATCTGAGCTTCTTTGGCTGTACGTTCCAGGAGGACATCGTCTTCGAAAACCTCGTGTCTTACATCGAGGGCGGCGAAATAAAGCCGCACATCGGCAAGACCTATTCCTTGGAAGAGATCGTCCAGGCGCAGGAGGATTTCCTGTCCAAGACAATCAGCGGCAAGCTGGTCCTCGTCATACCCGAGTGAAAGCGGCGAAAATGCACGACCTCAAGATTCAGAAAATCGACGTCTTCCAAGTCGACCTCCCTTATTCTGGCGGCGTCTACCTCCTTTCGGGTGGTCGAGAGTACCGTACCTTCGATGCGACGATCGTCCGTGTGATCACGAACCCCGGGATAGAGGGATGGGGCGAAAGCACCCCGTTCGGTGCAACCTATATTGCATCCCATGCTCTTGGCACCCGAGCAGGAATCGCCGAGATCGCGCCTTCATTGCTGGGCCGCGATCCTCGTCAGGTCGACCGTATCAATGACGCGATGGATTTCGCTTTGATAGGCCACAACCATGCCAAAACGGCACTCGACGTCGCGTGCTGGGATATTTTTGGCAAATCGGTCGGGCTGCCAGTTTGCGAACTCCTAGGAGGGGGAACAGGAAAGCCCCTACCGATGATTTCATCGATCTATGCCGGCGATCCCGAAGAGATGCGTCGCCGCACGGCGGACCACCGTGCGAGGGGATACCTTGGACACTCTGTCAAGATCGGAGCCTTGGACAGCGAGGGAGGACCGGCGCTTGATGCCGAACGTATCGCAGCATGCCTGGCCGACAAGAAACCAGGCGAGTTTTTCATTGTTGATGCCAATGGCGGTCTCCTTCCAGAAACTGCCCTGAGGATGCTGCAGCTGCTCCCGCAAGGTATGGACTTCGTCCTGGAGGCTCCGTGCGCGACCATCCGTGAAACCATGTCGCTGCGTAAGCGCTGCCCCTACCCCATCGTGCTCGACGAACTCGCTCAGCTCGATGAAGATATTGCCTTCATCATAGCCAACGATTTGGCCGATGGCATCGGACTAAAGATCTCGAAAGCCGGTGGCCTGACTCACGGCCGGCGCCATCGCGACATCTGTCGTGCCGCAGGCCTCACCATGAGTGTTCAGGAAACCGCTGGCTCTACCATCGCCTTTGCTGCAATCGTTCACCTTGGCGCAACCGTACCCACGCGACTCTTGCGCTGCGTGTTGAAAAGCGACGATATGGTCACGGCAAAAACAGCCAAGTTCAACGCTCACTTTGGCGACGGAGGGGTCATCCCGCCGGATCTCCCCGGGCTCGGAATCGAAGTGGATCACGCTGTTCTCGGCGAGCCTATTATGACTTGGGGCGATTAGGTTGATCAGCAGCCTCGCGCGCTGGCTTAAGTGTGGCTCTGCGTAAACAGGGGCGCCGCCGTCTTCTTTGCTAGAGCTCCACGCCGATGAGTTCAACCATCAGGGTCTAGACTGAACTATCCCAAGCCTGGGCCGACCCATGCCGGCACCATTGTCCGGCACTGCTGTGGCGAAAGACCGTTGATGATACGAAAGCATTTGGCAAAATGCGATGCTGAGATAAACCCGCAGGCTACAGCAATATCTATGATGGGCATACGCGTGCCTTCGAGCAGGCGCTTGGCTTGGTCGACCCTGACCCTGAGGTAGTGACGGGCCGGCGGCTGACCTATGTGGATCGCGAACAGGCGTTCAAGCTGCCGGCGGGAGATCCCAACCCGGCCCGCAACGTCACCCATCGACAGCGCAGTCTCCACATTCTCTTCCATAATGCGCATGGCCATCGCCAGCTTGTCGCTGACACCCGCAAACGCCAGACCTGATGGACCCGTCTGGCGGTTCGAACCGGAGCGTTGGCCCTCTACCGTGGCATGACGACAGACTTCCTGAGCGACGTAGGCGCCCGCGTGACCCGCAACAAGATCCACCGCGAGATCGAACGCCGCCAATTCACCGGCGCAGGTTGAATATTGGCCATCCCTGACGAACAGGGAATCACGGATGCGCGGCTTGTGAAAAACCTCGGAGAAAGCCGCGAGCCGTGACCAATGGATAGTGCAACGGCTCTCCGCGAGAAGGCCCGTCTGGGCGAGAAGCCACGTCGCCGTGCCCACCGCCGATATCGGTATCCCGCGCCTCGCCAGTAGCCGCAGGAACGCGTTCAGGTGAGGCGTCATCTGCTTTTCAACAGGTTCGCCCGCTACGACGACGAACTGGTTCAGCCTGCAATCGTAGGACCCGTCCGCGGCCAATTCCTCGACTGTCACGTCCACTGGAATCGAAAGTCCATTGGCGCCCACGACCGCTTGGCCGTCGGTCCCCGCAATCCGCCAGCGGAACAGTGGAAGCCGGGAAACTGCGTTGGCTATACGCAAGGGCTCGATATAGGCGTGAAGCGCCAGATGCGAAAATCCTGGCAGCACGAGCACGGCAATGTCATGCGCCTTGCCCGGCACCTGAAACGCAGCTTCAAGGCGGACGGGGCTGCTGACTTCGGGGACGCGGGCCGGAGCATTCATCATCAACCATAGCTCGCTACCGGGGCGCCAAAGGCGCCGGCTTCGGGCTTCACTCCGAGGCCCGCTCCCTGCGGCACGGCAATATGACCATTTTCTATGACAACGGGGTTCGTATTGTCGTAGTGCCCATCGATATATTCTTGCGCGATCCAGGTGCCTTCAAAGCGACGTGGCTCAACCGTAGAAGCAAGATGTACGCACGCGGCTGCGATAATGTCGCCGCCCCATGCGTCGTCGCAGGTGTGCGGCAGCGACCGGATGGAACACATATCGCGGGCGACCGCCATTTTGGTCAAACCGCCCAGACGCGTAACTTTGAAACCAAATCCATCGGCAATGCCCGACGATATGGCCCGCAATACTGCATTAAGGTCTTCGGTGTTCTCGTCGAGATAAATGGGATGGGTAAACCTGCCCCGGAGAGTGGCGTTCTCTTCCATGCTGTTGCAGGGCTGCTCGAACACGCACGGGATGTTTTGGCAAAGGCGATCCAATTGAAGCGCAGATGCTACGGACATGCCACGATTGCCGTCCACAACGATGCTTGCCTTGAGGCCCACAGTCTCCCAGACCTTATGCACCGTTGCTGCGTCCTTCTCTAGGTCGCGACCACCAATCTTGACCTGGATACGCGGGTAGCCCGCTCTGACCTTGTCGGCCGCGATACGCGCGGATTCGTCCGGAGCGCCCACAATCAGCGAGTAGTAAGACGGCACGCGGTCTGTAAGTGCTCCGCCCAGCAGCATCGACACCGGCACGCCAAGACGCTGGCCGATGAGGTCGAGGAACGCTATGTCGAGCGCCGCCTTGGCGTAGTTGTGCCCGTTGAGCCTTTCATCCATCCGCTTGGAGAGATGACGTATCGACTGGGTCGACTCTCCAATCAGGCCTGGCGCGATTTCAGCTAACGCCGCCCGAGCTCCCAGCGCGTGATGGGGTTGATAGACTGGACCGACTGGGCAGGTTTCGCCCCATCCTGTAATGCCGTCATCCGTCACAACCTCGACAAGGGTGCTGTCCAACGAGTGGACTTCGGTGCTCGCCATCTTATAGGCGCCACCCTTGGTTGGAAGCTGGGTCGAATAGACGTTGATCCTGTTGATGCGCATGACAACGCTCAATAATCGTCGTTGAGCGCGTCAACCGCCGGGATCTCGCGCGAGCGTCGATCGATATAGGCGCGCAGTTCTTCATCTTTGGCCTGATCCAGCGTGGGCTCCTGGTACTCTCCCAAAAGGTGCTTCGCATGGTCGAGCGCCCTTTGCTTTATGTCCTTGGAGCCGTCGACCTTCCATTGCTCGATCGAATTGTTATCGAAGAGCTTTGGTATGAAAAATGCACGTTCGAAGTTGGCCTGGGTATGCGGATGGCCGAGATAGTGGCCACCGGGTCCGACGTCACGGATGGCGGCCAAGGCCTCGTCGAAATCTTCCCACTGGATACCTTGGGTCATGCGATAACCCATGGCACAAACCTCGGCATCGACCACGAACTTGGCGATGGAACAATGCATCCCGGCTTCGTTCCAGCCCGCCGAGTGCCAGATGTAGTTGGCGCCGGACATCAGCACCGCCATCATTGTCATGGCGCTTTCGTAGCCGGCCTGAGCATCGAAAATCTTGGCACCGCCGAGCAGGTTCGATGTGCGCCACGGCACGTTGTAGCGTCGCGCCATCTGACCGATCATGAAGTTCATCAGCGATATCTCGGGCGTTCCAGCCATTGGGGCGCCGGACTGCATGGAGACCGTCGACAGGTAATGCCCGTAGATGGCCGGACAGCCCTTGCGGATCACTTGGGTGTAGGCGAGTGCGGAGAGTGCCTCGGCATTTAGCTGCGCCACCGCAGCCGCCGTCGACGCAGGCGTGTTTGCGCCGCCCAGCACGAAGGGCGAGCACAGCACCGGCTGGTTGCGCCGGCAGAACGCCCGCATGGCGCCGAGCATGACCTGGTCCCACACGAGCGGAGAATTGCCGTTGCAATTTCCGGTAGTGACCGCATGCGTTTCCATGAAGCCTTTGCCAAAGAGAATCTCGCACATATCGAGCACGTCCTCGGCATTCTTGGGCGAGGTGGTCATGCCCATGAAGATCTTGTCGGAATGCTTCATCGACGAGTAGGTGATGTGCAGATGTCGGTGCGCAACGACGATATCCATCGGCTCGACGATATGGTGCGCCGATGAATGCAGCGCCGGCATCATGTGCGCCAGCTTATGGAAGGTCCCCAGGTCCGCAATGGTCGGGCCGCGACGCACGTCGTCAAGATCGCGCATGTATGGCGCGCCGGTCATCGGCACGAAGATCGAATTCGGGCCGCCCAGCTGTACGTTTTTTGCCGGGTTGCGTGCGAAATACTCAATGTCGGGGGGGATGGTTTTGATCAGATCCATCACCAACGCGCGATCCAGATAGACTCGCTCACCGCGAACGTCGGCGCCTGCTCTCTTCCAGTCCTCAAGAGCAATCGGATCGCGGAATACCACGCCGACCTCTTCCAGGATCGCCAGCGACGCTTCGTGAATGCGTTCTACCTGCTCTGCATCCATGGGCTCGATTACAGGTAGCCCGCGCTTGAGTGTCGGCAGCATCTCCACCTTGGGCGCGGTCCGAATAATTCGGCGGGCGTCGCGTCCTCCCCTTCGCGAGATTTGCGCTTCAATGGTCATGCGGGCCTCCAAAAAGAACACGCGAGCCGCAGCCGGACCGCGCGCGACTATCGCTGCAACCCGCCGATTTGACCTACTGCAAAAGTCTCACGCGCGTGTTGACTTATACGCGGACGTCGGAGGCTTCGCCTCGTCGCTTACGATTGACCCAATCAGCATCGTCATGGGAAACGCGGCTCATTCACTGAACGCCGGCCCGTAAATCATTCCCTCCCGCGCCAAGCAGAAACCTTCATCTTTGCTGAGTTGCTACGGTCAGCATACTCCGCATGAAAGTGCCTGCAGTCCCGACAGCACCAGCTTTAGCAAGATGCGATCTGGTGTATGCATGGTAGAGATCACGACGCCGCGCGCACGTCTTGACGAAGTTTCTGCCCCGCTCGGTTTTGGAACGTTTGGAGCCCAGGATGGTTCGCCGATATTATGACCTACCCTCCCTGACAGCTCTCGCCGTCTTCGAAGCATCCGCCAGGCACTTGTCGTTCAAATTGGCGGCGGGAGAGCTGAATGTAACTCCCGGGGCGGTAAGCAGGCAGGTCAAGGCGGTCGAGGACGAACTTGGCGTTCAGCTGTTTGTAAGGCTGGGCTCGGGGGTGATGCTGACGAGTGCCGGCGAGGACCTCTATGGCGTCCTTGCGAGTGGCTTTTCGCGCGCAGCCGAAATTGTCCGTAACGTCAAGCGCGGCGATCGCTCCAAGAACGTCACGCTCGCCTGTTCTGACGCCTTTGCTACGATGTGGCTGATACCGCGTATGCCCGATTTCTGGACACGTTACGGCGAGATTGCAGTCGATCATCTGATCTCTGACAATCCGCGAGACTACCGGAGGGCCGAGGTAGAGTTGCGCATCCGATATGGGTTCGGCTCCTGGCCTGACGAGAACGCCGAGCTTCTTTTCGGCGAAACCATCTATCCGGTCTGCGGGGTGGAGTTTGCCAAAGCACATCGAGACGCGACGGCAGCATCCCTGCCGGATCTTCCCTTGCTGCATGTCGACTGGGTTGATCCGAACTGGGCGGGCTGGGACGAAGTCTTGCGACGTGCGGCCGTGCCCCACGGCCCGACCCGCGGCCGCCGATTCGGAAAATTCTTTGTAGCCATGCAGGCGGCTCAAGCCGACCAGGGCCTTGCCGTAGGCTGGCATCGCCTCGTGAAGTCACAGATAGACGAAGGCAAACTGGTCAGGCTGACCGAACTCGAACTCCCGGCTCCAGGAAGCTACTATCTCACCTGGAACGATAAGCGCACGCTTTCACCAGCTGCCGAAATCCTGCGAAGCTGGATCCGAGAAATCGCAATGCAGGAACGAGACAGCTAGAGTTCGTCCGTCCGGAGCGCTCCTCGTGTAGATTTTTACGGCGATGCTATTGCCAACTTCCATCGACAGGGTCCATCCGCGTTGAAGGCTGCGGGTCAGCGGTTACACTCCCTGTGATTGAGCCTCAAGGTGCCGACTTCCTACGAAGTCCGCGAGCAAGAGAGCAGCCCTCAAGAGCTTTTGGCGAGCCAACTGGCAAAGAGTCGGGCTTTCGAACCTGCCTTGGGATGGATTTTCAGATAAAATGCCCTGGGCGATGGAATATTGTCGGGCACAAGTGCGACCAGCCGTCCCTGATCCATCAGACTTTTGACCAATCCATCCCATCCCAAGACCGCCCCAATGTCATCCTGAGCGGCCTGGAGGGCAATCATGTAGTTGTTGACTGAAAACCTGCGGCCCTTTGGGATGGTGTGTCCAAGCGCTTGAAACCAGTCCGGCCAGTTCTCCCAGTCGGTATCCTCGTTATTCGTATGAATCAAAGGCGCCTTGAGCAGATCCTCAATCCGGCCAATGCCATGCTCAGCGGCGAATTTTGGCGTTCCCAGCGCGACGATGCGATCGTGAAAGAGTTTGTGGCACTCTTCGCGATTCTCCTGCGCATCACCGTATTGAATACTTAGATCGCAACGGATGGCGGCTCCGGGCACGTCGCTGACGATCTGCGAGACAGTGATGGTGGGATGGCTTTTCCAGAAGGTAGAAATCTTCGGTGTAAGCCAAAGCGAACTGACTGCCGTCGTTGTCCGGATGGTCACGTCAGCGGTTTCGGGGCGATCACGCATGTGAGTAACGGCGTCGGAAATCGTCTCTAGCCCGCGCTGCACCGCAACGAACAAGAACGCCCCTTTCTCAGTCAATTCGACACCACGGCTCCTGCGCAGGAACAGGCTGCATCCCAAGTCACCCTCAAGCGCCTTGATTTGGTGGCTGATGGCCGCGGGTGTCACGTTCAATTCCTGAGCGGCATTCTTGAAACTTGCATTTCGGGCAGCAGCCTCGAAGCAGATGAGAGCGGTCACCGAGGAGAGATCGTACGGTCTTGGCATCACAGCCCCTTCGGAACCGCTTGTTGGCCCATGGGAGCTCGCGGCGTGCAAGACATTAGCTGAACTAACTCGTGCTGAAAATTACTGCTGTTGCGCAAAAGGCGTTCAAGCCAGAAAATTTCATTTCAAATAAGCCTGCTATCCATGGAATTTCCGCATGAACGCCGCCTCGCCGACCATCCAAGAGCTGCTAGCACGTCGCGTCTCGGGCTATGCGCTCGAACAGCCGTTCTACACATCGCCGACGATTTACCAGCTCGACCTCGAGCACATCTTCTACCAGGAATGGCTCTACGCAGCCCCGGCGTGCCAGCTTGCCAAAGCTGGTAGCTATGTAACGATGCGCGTGGGTGCCTACGAGGTGATCGTCGTTCGAGGCCGCGATGGCGAAATCCGCGCCTTTCATAATTCCTGCCGGCATCGCGGGTCGCTGATCTGCAAGGCGCGCGAAGGCCAGGTGGCCAAGCTCGTTTGTCCCTATCACCAGTGGACCTATGAGCTCGATGGTAAGCTGATCTGGGCGAATGACATGGGCCCGGATTTCAATGCCTCAAAACATGGTTTGAAGCCCGTCAATCTTCGCAATCTCGATGGCCTGATCCACGTCTGCCTGTCCACCACTCCACCTGATTTCGATGCTTTCGCCCAGATGGCTCAGCCATATCTCGAAGTCCACGACCTTACGGATTCCAAAGTCGCGTACACGTCGACCATCATCGAAAAAGGCAATTGGAAGCTGGTGTGGGAGAACAACCGCGAATGCTATCATTGCAGCAGTAATCATCCGGCGCTGTGCCGCTCATTCCCGCTCGATCCCGAAGTCGCTGGCGTCCAAGCTGATGGGAAGGTATCGGCGAAGCTACAGGCGCATTTCGACCGCTGCGCTGGCGCCGGTGCGCCGGCGCAGTTCCAACTCGCCGGAGAGGGACAATACCGCCTGGCGCGTATGCCGCTTCAGGAAAAGGCCGTGAGCTATACGATGGACGGCAAGGCGGCCGTCGCCAAGAACCTTGGCCGGGTTGCGCCGCCCGACGCCGGCTCGCTCCTCATGTTCCATTATCCCTCTACATGGAACCACTTCCTGCCGGACCACTCCCTCACCTTCCGGGTGTTGCCGATCAGCGCCACTGAAACCGAAGTCACCACCACCTGGCTTGTGCACAAGGACGCGGTCGAAGGTGTGGACTACGACCTCAAGCGCCTGACCGAGGTCTGGATCGCGACCAATGACGAAGACCGCGAAATCGTTGAAAACAATCAGCTTGGGATACTCTCGCCGGCCTATACTCCTGGCCCCTATTCGCCCGGGCAGGAAAGCGGCGTGACGCAATTTGTCGATTGGTATGCAGCCTGGCTTGAGCGCGCCCTTGCGCCGCTTCAAGTTGCAGCGGAATGACCCGATGAGCGCATTCAGAAAACTCTCGTTCTGGACCGATGCAGAAGAGTTGGAATGCGTAACCCGTACTCCGGAAGCGCCGAATGTCGTGACCTTCAGCTTTCAGAGTCCGTCCGGCGCGCTGTTCAATCATGAACCGGGACAGTTCGTTACACTGGAACTGCCCGTTCCAGGGGGGCCGGTCTATCGCACATATACGATCTCGTCTTCGCCGTCGCGTCCGACTGCCCTGACCGTCACGGTCAAGGCGCAGGAAGGGTCCATCGGCACCAGATGGATGCTCGACAATTTGCGCAAAGGCGCGCTCATCAAGGCTATAGGGCCGACTGGGAAATTCTCGATCGTCCATCATCCGGTCGAGAAATACCTTTTCATCTCGGCCGGTTCCGGCATCACACCGATGGTGGCGATGACCACTTGGCTCTACGATTCCGGGCGCGAGCCGGACATCGTTTTCATTAACTGCGCGCGCCGCCCGTCCGACATCATTCTGCGCGACAGGATGGAACTCATGGCGTCGCGCATCGTCGGCATCGATCTCAAATGGGTCGTCGAAGAGGCAGATCCCTTCCGGTCCTGGACCGGCTACCGCGGGATGTTCAACCAGATCATGCTGGGCCTGATGGCGCAGGACTATCTGGACCGCGAGGTGTTCTGCTGCGGACCCGAGCCCTTCATGCGGGCCGTGCGCGAGGCCCTTGCGGGTCTCGGCTACGACATGAGCCGCTATCATCAGGAAAGCTTCCAGGCAGAGCCTCCAGATGCGGAGAATGTCCCCGAGGATGTGGTTCCGAATGAACAAAGCGTGGCCGAAATCCAGTTTGCCCTGTCCGGCATAGTCGCGAAGTGTACAGAGACGCATACGATCCTGTCCGCTGCGAAGGCCGCGGGGCTGGTGATTCCATCGGGCTGCTCCATGGGGATTTGCGGAACCTGCAAGATCCGAAAGATTGAAGGTCAGGTTCATATGGTGCATAACGGCGGCATCACCGAAGAGGAGATTGCCGAAGGGTATATTCTTGCGTGCTGCTCCAACCCGATCGGACGCGTGAAAGTCGACGCATAGCAGATAGCCGAGATCGGTCGATGGAATTGGGGATCGAGGCCAGAGTTTTCTACTTTGATTTCGATGCCCTCTTGTGATCTCGTCATATAGGCTCAGCAGGCCCAAAGCGGTCGAGTACAAGCGGAATATCTATCCTAGTAGTCGCGGAACTCCACCTCCGACTTCGCTTGAAGCCGGACCGTTGAGGCGATGAAGCTATTGATGATCTGCATGCCTCATCGGAACGGCAATCTTCTTGGCTGCCCCTCGGTCAATACCGGGTTTCGGCCAGCTCAGTGATGCGTTTGATCCACCAGCAGCGCCCAGAAAGCGAACAGCGGCGTATCCAGGGATCTCATTGCATGTTTGATGCCTGGCGGATTGTAGAATGATCCACCGATGCCCGGCGAAAACCACTCCTTGTCAGCCTGCCTGAACTCGGAATCCGAAAGCACGAGGTAGGTTTCTTCCGGCGGATGATTGTGGTCGGGATACCGGACGTGAGGAGCCATCAAAGTGACGCCGAGCCATAGATCGTTTCTGTCCTCGATGCCGCCCGGACCAAGGATCATCGCGTTGGCGTGACCGTCAGCGAAATTGCGGCTGGCAGACGGGGCGGGATTTGATTTCGGCCGCCATTCGAGCAGCGGCTCGATCGCCTTGAAGCGTTCGACCAAGTTGCGGAGCGTGGACGGGATCGTCTCTTCCGCCAACGCCGAGCCAAGATGAGAACAGACCGGCTTGCGGCTCCCGGCCTTGGTCCTTTCCAGTCCGGGAACTTCAGATTGGGCGAAGAGCTGGATGATCGATCTGCGCGATCGCAGGTCGTGTGAGAACTGGTCGAAGGCCACGAACGCGGTGTCGACAAAATATTGCAGGGCGTCACTTCTGTTCATCTCGCAGCCCTTGTTGTGCGCGTTCGTTGCCGGGTCAAATATCTTTCGCCAGTCGCAGTGCGTCGTAGATCGCGGCGTGGGTGTTGCGAGCTGAAACGGCATCGCCGATACGAAACAATTGGAATTGGCCTTGCGGGTTCCGCACCACCGACTGCGCTTGTCCGGCAATGAGCTCATCATGCGAAATCTCGCCGTGATTGGTCGATTTCGGTTTCAGCTCGAAATAGATGTCATCGAGCGGAATGGTGCCGTGGTTGACGACAACCTGGTCCACGACGCGCTGCCTGGATATGCCGCCGTAGTCGCTGCCGACATTTGCAATGAGCTGGTTGCCATTCTTTTCAACGGACTCGAGCCGATAGGTAACTGTGAAGGTCACATCGAGCTTTTGCAGGACCCGCATGTAGGGCACGAGGTTCATAGCCATCACCTCGGGGGAGAAGGACCGGTCCGGCGTCATGATCTCGACCTTCGCTCCCCCACCCGCGATGAATTCCGCGGCCTGGAGGGCGGCATGGTCGCCGGCGTCGTCGAAGATGAGGACATTGCTTCCCGGCTTTACGTCTCCGGAGATGATGTCCCATGAAGACACAACCAACTCGTTGCCCTTGGAAAGGACATCGGTGTGCGCCACCCCGCCCGTCGCGATGATGACGACATCAGGATTTTCCGCCTCGATGGTTTCGGCTTCTGCCCAGGCATTGAACTTGATGGTCACCCCGTATTTTTCGCACTGGGCCATGCGCCAGTCGATGATGCTCATCATCTCCTTGCGGCGCGGGCTCAGCGCTGTCAGGCGGATCTGTCCTCCCGGCCCGCTGGCGGCCTCGAAGACCACGACCTCGTGTCCCCGCTCGCCCGCCACGCGGGCCGCCTCTAGGCCGGCCGGACCTGCGCCGACCACGACAATTTTCTTGCGGGTTTCGGCCTTGGGGACGATGTGCGGCATGGTCAGTTCGCGGCCGGTTGCGGCGTTGTGAATGCAGTATGCCGCTCCGCCCTGATAGATACGGTCAAGGCAATAGTTGGCGCCCACGCAGGGCCTGATTTCGTCTTCACGCTTCTCGATGATCTTGCGCACGATGTGTGGGTCGGTCATGTGAGCGCGCGTCATGCCGATCATGTCGACCTTACCCGATGCAATCGCGTGGCGCGCCGTCGCTACATCCGGTATTTTCGCTGCATGGAAGGTTGGGAAGTTGGTAGCGGCACGAATCTCGCCGGCAAAATCAAGATGCGGCGCATTCGCCATTCCCTGGATCGGGATGACGTCCGTCAGGCCCGCATCGGTGTCGATATGGCCGCGGATCACGTTGAGGTAATCGACAAGTCCGCTTTCCTTGAGGCGCTTGGAGATTTCAATGCCCTCCGACTTGCCGGTGCCGCCGGGGAGACATTCATCCGCCGTATAGCGCACGCCCAGAATGAAGTCCTCGCCGACCCTTGAGCGGATCGCCTTCAAGACGTCCATGCAGAAGCGCATGCGGTTCTCAAGGGAACCGCCATAAGGGCCGTCAAGGTCGTTCATGAGAGGCGACGTGAACTGTTCGAGCAGGTGACCGTAGGCCTCGAGCTCGACGCCATCCATCCCGCCCGCCTTCATCCGCTCCGCGGCGTCCGCGAAGTCCTTGATGATGCGCTCGATATCCCAGTCTTCAATCTTCTTGGGAAATGCGCGGTGGGAGGCTTCACGATGATGGGACGGCGCCACGACGGGAAGCCAGTCGCCCTTGTCCCAGCGTGTACGCCGTCCAAGATGGGTTAGCTGGATCATGATGGCGGCGCCCTCTTCGTGCACCGCATCTGTCATTTGCCGGATCCACGGCACGATCTCGTCCTTGTAGGCGAGCAGGTTGTTGAAGACCGGGGGACTGTCCTTCGAGACGGCCGCGGACCCGGCTGTCATCGTCATCGCCACACCGCCCTTTGCCCGTTCCACCGTATAGGCAAGATAGCGTTCCTTCGGCATCCCATCCTCCGGATAGGCCGGCTCGTGGGAGGTCACGATGATGCGATTGCGCAGGGTCAAATGCTTGAGTTTGTAGGGTTGCAGAAGAGGATCGCTCGACATCTGACCGGCTCCGGGCTGGGAGGACAAGCGCGAACGCTAACCGGAAATGTACACACATGTCAAGTTTAGCTTCGGTAAGGTCGACAGAGTTGACATAGGTGTACATTTTGCTGGTTTTCAGTTTGACCTTTTGTTAGGCTGGTCGCTCATGGAGCAGATTTCGAACGATAGCGGATGGCGTGGATCGCCGGAGGGATGGCTTGAGGCCGCCTACGACCTGCTTCTGGAATCTGGCGTAGACACGGTGAGAATTTCGCCACTGGCCAAGAAGTTGGGCCTGTCACGCACCAGCTTCTATTGGTTCTTTAGGGATAGAGAAGAACTGTTGGCTGCCCTCGTAGCGCGTTGGCGCGACAAGAACACCGGCAGCCTCGTCAAGCAGGCCGAGGCGTATGCCGAGACGGTGGCCGAAGCGATGCTGAACGTTTTCGACTGCTGGCTCGACAAGTCCTTGTTCGATGCCCAGTTCGAATTCGCAGTCAGAAGCTGGGCGATTCAATCCCCTGACATTCTGGCGGAGGTCCAGAAAGCCGACCAGACGCGTCTCGACGCGATGAGCCAGATGTTCGTCCGCTTCGGTTACAAGGAAAGCTTGGCCGACGTTCGAGCGCGCACTGTCTACCTCGTGCAGATCGGCTACATCTCAATGCAGACCCGGGAAGATCTCACGGCCCGCATGAAGCGCATTCCCGGCTACGTGGAGATTTTTACAGGCGAGGCCCCGCAGCAGCGCGAGCTGGATCGGTTCTTCGCCAGACATGACTATTTGGCGGACTGAGGAAGAGTTGCGACAATGAGCAAACCCATGAGCATCGGGATAATTGGTGGAGGGGGCTGGCTTGGACGCGCCTTCGCCGAGGCCATTGTCGATGCGCAAATAGTTGCCGCAGAGCACCTCGCGCTCTCTTACAGAAGCGGGCAACCCGGCTTTCTGCCAAACGCTATCTGGACCAGGGACAATCAGGAACTGGTGGATCGATCTGATGTCATCATCGTCTCGGTCCGACCCCAGGATTGGCCTGCCATCGAGATTTCTGCGCCCGGCAAACTCGTGATGTCGGTCATGGCCGGGATTCCTCTCGACCAATTGGCTCGACGTCTCAAGACCGACCGCGTCGTCCGCACGCTTCCTAATGCAGCCGCAGAGGTGCGCAATTCCTACGCGCCCTGGATAGGCTCCCAAGGCGTCACCGTGGATGACCGCAATGTTATTCGCCGGATCCTGGAAGCCTGTGGCGCTGCCGACGAAGTCAAAACCGAAGCAGATATCGACTACATGACCGGCCTTACCGGATCCGGCCCGGCGTTTCCGGCGCTTTTGGCGGCGGCGATGATGGACGATGCCGTCGGTCGAGGAATAAGCCCGGACATTGCCCGAAGGAGCGTCAGCGCGGTGCTGATTGGAGCGGGAAAACTCATCGAGGCTCGCGCAGACAACCCCAAAGACATCGTCCAGACCTTCCTCGACTACCGCGGCACCACCGCAGCGGCAATCGAGGCCATGCGCGCAGCCGGGTTTGAAGCGGCCGTGGCAGACGGGCTTGCCGCAGCGTTTCAGAAATCCGTGACGATGGGACAGGCCACCTGACATGTGGCGCGAAACGGCCGTTTAGCTGCTAGCCATTGGCGGGCGGCTTTTTACGCAATGGCGGACATTGACTTCGACTAGGCGGAGGGACTGGTTTCGGGAACTCGCGAAGGGCGAAAGAACGACCGAAATGAGGCGCAAAGCTGCCGTTCGCGTCGTGATAGCTTTTCGGGCCAGACTCTCCCATTCCCTGCCGGTCTGTGCAGCACCGAGACACGCCCATCACGCCCGACACTGTAGAAAATATCGCATGCTCTCCGAGTGGGGGGAAAGGCGGTAGCGCTCTCCCGCTACCAGCCTACCTATAAGCTATTGAAATCACAACAAAAACATGAACCTTTGGTAGCGTCCTGTCCAAAAAATCTTCAATGATTTCAGGGTCAAGCCTGCTACCTTGTGGTGCCAACGAACGTCGCCAAGGCGCCAGACGCGGTCTTTGCCAAGGAGATGTTCTGATGTCGCCTTTGGGGCCGACAGCTGACTGACAGCTTTGGTGGACAGACACCACAAAGCTGCCATTTCTCACGCTGGCGCCGAACGACAGCTATTGGCCATAGCCGAGGTGGAGCACCGCACCCCAACGTGGAGGCTTCCGATCGCGGCTAAGCTATCCTCAATCAGCCGGTCGCCAGTTGAGCGTCGAGGGCCCGCTTGTAGGCGGGCCGCGCTTCGCCACGGGTCACATAGGCGGAGAGGTTCGGATATTCGTCCAGGATACCCGACGCTCTTAACCTGAGCAGCACCGAGACCATCATCAGGTCGCCCGCACTGAACGCACCATCGAGCCAGTTGGCCTTGTCAAGACGTCGGGACAGTTGGACAAGCCGATTGCGGATGCGATCCTGGACGAGAGCCAGGCGTTGCGCGGCCCAGGACTTGCCGCCTTCAAGGGACTTGGCGGTTACAAGTTCAAGGATCGGCGGCTCCAACGTATTGAGCGCGGCGAACATCCAGGTGATGGCGCGCGCCCGGGCATTGGCATCGTCCGGCAACAGGCCCGAATGGCGTTCCGCGATATGGAACACGATCGACCCGGTCTCGAACAACCCGAGATTGCCTTCTTCGTAGGTCGGAATTTGCCCGAAAGGATGAAGCGTCAGATGCACCGGCTCCTTCATCGCCTTGAACGAAACGAGGCGAACCTCGTAAGGTTGGCCCGCTTCCTCCAGCGCCCAGCGAACGCGCATGTCACGCGCCAGTCCCTTGCCGCCATCGGGCAACCGTTCAAAGGCGGTAATGGTGGCGGTCATCGTTTCTCTCGATATCTTTGTTTCCATCCCAAGGACGAACGACCGGCGCGTTTCACGATACTGACCCCCGAACTTTGCGGCTCGACCGCTACGCCAAGCCTCCACAAGCATTTCATGGTGTGTCCTGTTCCAATACGTTTGGGAGGACGACCTTGGGATGACCGCCCATCAACAGCTAAGACGGACCAATCCAGCGAAAGGATACGTCGCCGGCATCAGGATCTGCGCCGCGTGCTTGGATAGGCCCGAGGCGGACGGGAGCCGAAATTCGGGCGAGCACGGTTATGACAGAATTGCGGACGGATCGGATTTAGTTACATTCAACTTGCCCGAACGTGGTCCGGCATTTGGCAGTGGCCTCCTCGAGCCAGTTCTCCCGTTGCTGCTCGGAACTGCCGACAACTGGCCTGAACACATGTCGTTCATGTTCCAGAACCCCGCAATATGGGAGGACGCATCGTCCCCAGATCAGTCCGAGCGGATCACCGAGGTCATTCACCTCTCGCGTCGCATCGGTATCGGAAGTATTGAAGATAATGGCTTTCTTGATCGATAGGAGGCCTTCGGGCAACCCATCCGCGGTTTTCAGGCGATAGGCAACACCAGGAACCAGAACGCGATCGAGCCAGCCCGCCAGAATCGCAGGTGGCTTCCCCCACCAGTTCGGGTGGACGATCAGTAGACCATCCGCATTCGCGACTTGCGTCCGGTGCTGGAGCAAAACGCGATCCTCGGCGCGTGAAAGCGCTTTTTCCAGCGTGTCGCCGAGCGTGTAGGCCTCTTCCGCGGTTAGGCACGGATCGAAGCCTTCCATATAGAGATCGTGATGTTCGATTGCGTGGCCGTCGCCGATCAGCGCGTTGCGAACGCGTGCGGAAATTGCGTGGCAAAAGCTGTTGGCACGCGGGTGGGCTATGATGGAGAAGATGCGCACCGTTTACTCCTCGGCTGAGAGGCGCAGGAATTGAGGGACGGGCAACCCGAGCTACCTCGCCTTGGTTGCCGTGCCGACATTGTCGATACCGCACGAGAGAACGACAGATAAATGTTCATTTATGGCCAATGACGGCAAGGGTCAAAGGTTGCGCTGCAGTTGCCGCCAGGATCGGATCGGTGCAGATCCGCGCATCTGCCGGCGACGTATCCTTTCGCTCAGTTCGTCCGTCTTAGCTGTTGTTGGGCGCGGTCATCCTGAACGTCGCCCTCCACAACGAATTGGAGCGTGACAATGAACAGCAAGCAGAGTTCAGCGAACAAGATACACTACGAAAAGCTCGCCGAGGCCTGGCGCAACGGTCGGGAATTGCCGCCGGAAGTCTCCGAGTGGTCTGTCTTGACGGCAGAACCGGGCGGCGTCGATTACATCGAGACCAAACTCGGCGACAAGACCGCGCTTTGGGTTCAGCCAAAAGCGGCGGCCAAGGATCGGGTCATGCTTTACCTGCACGGCGGTGGCTATGTCGGCGGATCGATCTGGACCCATCGCAAGATGGTCGGACACCTCGCCAAGGCGATCGGCTGTTACGCTCTGCTCGCCACCTACGACTTCGTTTTCCAGAGCAAGTTTCCGCGCCAAATCGAGCAGGCCGTGACCGCGTTCGAGTGGCTCGCCGAGCAAGGTATCGCGCCGAAGCACACCATAGCTGCAGGCGATTCCGCTGGCGCTGGCCTGATCGTTGCGGCCGCGATGAAACTCCGCGATGCGGGACGTCCGCTGCCCGCAGCTATCCTCAGCATCTCTGGCTGGCTCGATTTTTCGGCGAGCGGGCTCTCTTATGAAGCCAATCGCGAGAAGGACGCCTTCTTCCAGAAGGCGGCCGTGGATATGCTGGCATCGCAAGTCCTTGCAGGGACCGATCCCAGGAATCCACTCGCCAGCCCGATCTTTGCCGATCTGAAGGGCCTGCCGCCGATCTATCTGCAAGTGGGTGGAGACGAAACCCTGCTCGACGACAGCCGGGCGCTTGCCGACCGCGCAAAAGCCGCCGGCGTCGAGGTGCGCCTGGACGTATTTCCGGGGATGCTGCACTCCTTCCAGATGATGGCCGGCCGCGCTCCCGAAGCCGACGACGCGATAGCGCGGTTGGCACAATGGGTTCGCCCCAAGCTCGGTCTGGCCGCAACCGCGGCAACACGCGCTGAAGGTCAGGAGGTTGCATGACTCGCAAATTGAAAGTGGGGAGCTTCGTCTCGCTCGACGGCGTGATCGAGAACCCGATGACGATCGCGGGGTCGTATTTCGATGAAGAGGCGAAGGAATATTCGTACGAAGCTTTGGTCGATGTCGAGTTCCTACTGCTCGGTCGTGTTGCTTACGAGATGTTCGCCTCGCGTCCGGAGACGAGAGGTGACAAATACGCAGATCGCCTCAACGGCATGAAGAAGCTCGTCGCCTCCCGAACGCTCAAGAAGACGGCGTGGAACGCCTCGTTGATAAGGGGCGACGTTGCTGCCGAGCTTGCAAGGATCAAGCAACAGCCGGGCGGCAACATCGTGAAATACGGCATCACCAACCTCGATCGGACCCTCCTCGCCGCGGGCCTTGTCGATGAGTATCAGATTTGGGTGATCCCCAAGGTGGTCGGCGAGGGCAAGCGCGCATTTGAAGACGTTGACAACGATCTCGTCCGCCTGAAGCTTGTCGATACGCATCGCTTCGAGAATGGGGTCATGGTTCTCACCTATGTTCCTCAATGACGCTAATATGTGGCAGGTGAAGGACATGCCTGGGCGACCGATCGGCCTATTCGACGCGCAGTATCGAGCCTTCCTCGAGACAGTGTCGGGCGTCCGCGCGCAACTGCATCGCTATTGCACCCGCATGACCGGCTCGCGGCTCGACGGCGAGGATCTCATGCAGGAGACGCTGTTCGAGGCCTACACGAAGATCGAGACCCTCGACGATGTCAGCAGGCTGAAACCCTGGTTGTTTCGCATCGCTCACAATCGCTGCATTGACTTTGTGAGGCGGCGCCTTGCGCGCGAGCGAGCGGAAAGCGCCTATTCGGACGACATCGGCGTCATCGCTGCAGAGCCAGCGACCACTGATGCCCATCGCGCCGTCGAACGGCTGGTCGGTCACCTGCCGCCCAAGGAGCGCGCCTGCGTGCTCTTGAAGGATGTGTTCGACTACTCGCTGGAAGAGACCGCAGAACTCGTGGGCTCGACGGTCGGCGGCGTCAAATCCGCGCTCTCCCGTGGACGGGTGAAGCTCGCCGGCTTGCCCGCTGAACCTGCCGGTGAACCGAGCCGTCCGCTTGATCCCGACACCGCGCGGCTCTTGCAGCGCTATGTCGACCTCTTCAACCGCCATGACTGGGATGGCGTGCGGAGCCTCACAAGTGCCGATGCCCGGTTGCGGGTCGCCGACTGCTTCGATGGCCTGCTCAGAAGCTCTCCCTATTTCGTCGAATACGAGCAAAATCCACAGACGTGGACCATGACGTCGGGGGCGATCGACGGAGAACCTGTCCTGTTCGTGCTCTTCCAGCGAGGCGACCAGTGGCAGGTCGGGTGGCCGGTTCGTGTCCATGTCGCCGGCCGCCTCATCGACCGCATCGAAGACTATTATGCCTGCCCGTGGGTCGTTGGAAACGCCTCGGAGTCCGACTTGACGCTCACGCCTGGGCCAGTTGTCTTGCGAGGAGCATGAGGCGACGATTCCTCACTCTGGCTCGGCGGAGTTATTATGATGAGTCCTCAACGGAAAATAGTGGCCTGCCTCGGATCGAGCAGCACGGCGGGCAAGGGCCAGGCATTCGATTGGATCGCAGAGCTCCGCCGGCGGCCGGGCTACGGGCAATTTGAGTTCCGGAATTTCGGCGTCGGCGGCGACCTGGCCTATAACGCGCTGCAGCGGCTGCCGGACGTGCTCGCCTGTCGCCCCGGCAAGGTCATCGTCTGGGTCGGCGGGAACGACGTTCTCGCGCTCGTGTCCCGCAAAGTGCGGCGGTTCTTTACGTTATGGAAGCGCCTTTCTCGCACGCCGTCGCCTGATTGGCTCCACGAGAATCTGGCCGAGACAGCACGCAGGCTGAAGCGCGGGACGGCGGCGGACATCGGCCTTTGCTCGCTCCCTCCGATAGGAGAAGCGCCGGATTCGGACGACCCGGTCCAGAGCGAGCTCAACCGGCGGATCAAGGAATATTCTGCGATCTGGCGGCCATCGCGCACAAGGAACGCTGCGGCTATGTCCCGCTCCATGAGGCGCTCACCGAGGCGGTTCGCGCCTCGCCTGGCCGGGCCTACACGGCGTTCAACCTTTCTTCCATTCTATCGCGATGCTTTTCGCGTACTGGTGCTGCGGCAGCGTCCGGATGATGTCGCCCGCGTAAATGGCTGGCTATTTCACACCGACGGCGTGCACTTGAACAGCCGGGCAGGGCTGATTGTGGCGGATCGCCTACAGAAATTCGTTCAGGCCTGAACCCTGAGCGGCAAGGCTGTATCCGATTTGCGCACCTATCTGAATGTCTTATCGCGCAGGCTGGCGGCCGGTTTATCGACCTAGCAACATCGCCACGCGCGATGCCAGAAGTTTAACGACGAACCCTGGAGGATAACCCCGGTGGCTCGGCACGTCGTCAGGAATGACATCGCTGTCCGACTTGAACTTCGTGCAAATCCGCAGCTGCGGTGGCGGGAGTTCTCCATGAAACCGCGCTCTGTATGCCGAGACCCAATGCGGACCTCTATCGAAATTCATGAACATCGCTGAATTGCAGCACATGGCGATGACCCTGTTCGTGGCTGAAGTTTCCTTAAGCTTATAACCCCTCAGCAATTCGGCCCCCTTGGAGCACTCGATGCGGTCCTTTCGATAGAGGATGTATGCGGTGCCGCCATCGGGATCGCGCACGGCGCCAGCACCTGGCAAAGCTTCGATCTGGTCAGCTCCCTTCTGGCAGTCGTCGCAGTAGCAGACACTGCTCACGATTGGCCTGCCGAACGCTTTGAGTTCGACGCCACCGCAAGAGCATGTTGCGGTCATGATAGGTAAGCGCGTCATCTGCTCGTGATCATCATGCGATTGCCCTCGCTGTCCCGAAACTCCGCGATCGTGCGCGCCGGTTGCCATGGCGCGGGGCGCGGTTCTGCTATGATCTCGGCGCCTCGCGATTTGAGTCTCTGAACGGTGACTTCGATTTCGTTGTCAACCAGCACGAGGACGGGCCCCTCAGATGGTGTTTCGTCCTTGCGCCTTAGGAAGTGGAGGGTGGTTTCGGCCCCTGGAAATCCGAGTTCGATCCATCGCCACCTATCATTGCCCATTGGCTGATCGGCGACGACGCGGCAGTTCAGGTGATCGATGTAGAACGCCTTGGCGCGTTCCTGGTCGAACACTGGAAGCTCCGCGAACTGGACGTGCATCGTCGATCTCCCCATTGCATCTCGGGCCAAATCAAACTAGACGGTCCAGTACTATGAGTCAATCGGCAGCAGACACGCCAGGAGCATGACCACGACGCGTTCAGCAGGTGCTTCACAAGAACTAGAACCGCACGGACGGTCGGCGAAAAAGCGGCGGGCCATCCTCAATGCGGCTACAGAGATGTTTCTGCAAAAGGGCTATCTGGCCACCAATATGGACGAGATCGCGGCGCTTGCGGCGGTGTCGAAACAGACCGTCTACAAGAACTTTCCGAGCAAGGAGACGCTGTTCGTAGAGATCGTAAGCAGCGTGACCAATCGAGCCAGCGATAGGGTCCACACTGAAATGCCGGACCTCGCCGAGGGCGAAGATGTTGCCGAATATCTTCGGCGCTATGCGTACCGACAGCTTGCCACCGTGCTCACGCCGCGCGTCATGCAGCTACGCCGTTTGGTAATCGGTGAGGTCGGCCGCTTCCCGGAACTGGCAAAGGCGCTCTTCGATGGCGGACCCAGGCGCGCAATGACGGCGATGGCAGTGTTGTTCGAGCGTTTGGCTGATCGCGGCCTGCTTGCGATCGATGATCCGGCCGTCGCCGCTTCCCAGTTCAATTGGTTGATTATGGGCGAGCCATTGAACAGGGCCATGCTGTTGGGTGACGAATCGATTCCGAAACCGGCGAAGCTTCGACGGCACGCCGCAGCCGGCGTGCGGGTGTTCCTTGCGTCATACGGCAAGTGAGGCACGCCACGCCGGCGGGCGAATGCCGGGCGCAACCGTGCGCACCGCTCGGGGGTGCTTGACGGTCGTTTTCGGTCCAGCGGGTCGCGGCTTGTTGCGGCGGCTGGCCCTGAGCGGACGTACTCTGAAGCGCGCGTGTTGCGGTGACGCCGCCGGCATTTCTCCCCAGGTCTCTATCGACGGGGTCGCGGGTGCAACAATCTGTTGCACAACTCTGCTATCTGTAACGCCCATGCCTGACCCGAACTTCCTCACTCCTGAAGAAGTCATCGCTCGCTATCGCGGACAGGTAAGCGAAGGGACTTTTCGAAACTGGCGTTGCTTGCGGATCGGGCCATCCTTCCTCAAGATCGGCAAAGCAATCCTCTATCCGAGCGGCGAGTTGGATCGCTGGGAAAAATCGATCCTCGTCGTCTGCAAACCCACACGCGACCTGCCGCAGGAAAAGACGGCACCGAGGCGGTTCATTCGGCCCGAGAGCCGTTGGTTAGAGAAATATGCGTTCGGAATCCGTGGTTGGTGACTCGATACATGCGCCAGTTAACGGCACCACCTTTCCGGAAGACGTTACAAGCGATTGATAAATAAGATGAATATGGCCACAGTGGTTCGATGCATAAACATCCCGCTCGACACCCTACGACCATTGTGGATCACGACTGCTCACGCCTCGATCCAATTTCCACCGTCAGCCCGAAGCCGCCCGGACCGGTTGGCTCTTCGGCTGGCGCGCTGAAAGTAGGGCAACGAATTGATCCACGGCCTGCCCGGCCCGCGCCAGAACCAGCGAATCTACGAGCTTGCCGTCGGCAAAGTCGCTGTCACTGCCATAGACGGCGCTCGGCACCGTCAGGGCGGAGTAAAAGCCAAACAGCGGGCGAAGCTGATGTTCGACCACCAGCGCGTGGCGCTGGCCACCACCCGTCGCGCCGATCAGGACCGGCCGGTCGACGAGCGCCAGTGGGTCGATGAGGTCGAACAGATGCTTGAACAGGCCAGCATAGGAGCCGTTGTAGACCGGCGTCGTGACGATCAGCGCGTCGGCCTGTTCGACCGCGTTTACCACATTCAGCGCCTCCGGCGTCAATTCCTTTCGCGTAAACGCAGCACCCAGACCACGGCCGGCATCGACAAGATCGAGGAAATTTAGCGTGACGGACAATTTTTCGCGCAGCGCCTCGCCGAGATGATGCGCCAGCGTCCGCGACTTCGACGGCCTGTGAGTGTTGCCCGAAAGCACGACGATGTTCTGGCGCAGCCGTTCGACATGGAAATTCATGGGCTCTCTCATCTGTCCGAAACGATTGGGAAGTCGTCGGGCGGGGCCAACCGCAGCGAAGCCCCGCCGTTCCTCGGCTGACCGTCATGCGGCGCGCAGAGGCCGCGTCAGCGGGATGGGTGCTGCCGTCTCCGAACGCGGCACACGGCCTTCGACCGGATGGCTCGGATCATTGAACCCATGCGTCGAGGCATGGCCGGCGGCTACGAGACGGTCGACAAAGGCCTCATCCTCGGCGCTCAGCTTGAAGTCCAGTGCCTTGGCGTAGCTGTCCCACTGTTCCTCGGTACGCGGACCGGCGATCGCCGCTGTGATCAACCGGTTGTTGAGCACCCAGGCCAGCGCGAAATCGGCCGCCGCGACGCCGCGCGACTTTGCGTGCGCCGCGATCTGCCTGGCGATCTCGATCGATTCCGGACGCCACTCGGTCTCGGCGATGCGCTTGTCTCCACGCCCAGCCCGCGTGTCGGCGGCAGGCGCCTGGTTCGGCTCGTATTTGCCGGTCAGCACGCCGCGCGCCAGCGGGCTGTAGGAGACGACGCCAAGACCATAGTAGGCAGCTGCCGGCAGCTGCTCGGCCTCCGCGGTGCGGTTGACGATGTTGTAGAGCGGCTGGCTGGCCACCGGCCGGTCGATGCCAAGTTCATCGGCCAGATGCGCGACTTCGGCGATGCGCCAGCCACGGAAGTTCGAGACGCCGAAATAGCGCAATTTGCCCTGGCGGATCAGGTCGGCGATTGCCCGCACCGGCTCCTCAAGCGGCGCATCGAAGACGGCACGGTGGAAGTAGAAGAGGTCGATGTAATCCGTTCCGAGGCGCCGCAGGCTGTTCTCGACCGTCTGGATCACCCATTTGCGTGAATGGCCGCCGAGATTGGGACCTTTGTCATGCGAGTTGACGAATTTGGTCGCCACAACCCAATGATCGCGCGTCGCCTTGATGCCGCGGCCGACGACTTCCTCGGACTTGCCGTTGTGGTAGACGTCGGCGGTGTCGATGAAATTGATGCCTTGCTCACGCGCCTTGTCGATGATGCGGTGCGCGACATTTTCTTCGGTCGGCCCGCCGAACATCATCGTGCCGAGGCTGAGCGGCGAAACCTTCAGCGCGCTGCGGCCAAGATAGCGGTAGTCGGACATTGTTCTGCTCCGTTGAACTTCAGTTGAGGATTGGTTCGGCGTAGTGGCAGGCGACCTGGTGTCCCGACCCGATCGCCCGGAATGCCGGCTCCTGCGAACGGCAGAGATCAGTCGCCAGCGGGCAGCGCGTGTGAAAGCGGCAACCACTCGGGATGTTCTGCGGGCTTGGCAGATCGCCATGGATCGGCGCCGCCTGACGCCGGCGCGCCGGGTCGGGCACGGCGTCCATCAGCGCGCGCGTGTAGGGATGCTTGGGCGAGGTCCACAGCGTCGCGTTGTCGGCGCTTTCGACGATGCGGCCGAGATACATGACCAGCACCCGGTCGGCGAAATAGCGGACCACCGACAGATCGTGCGAGATGAAGAGATAGGACAGGCCGAGCTGCCGTTTCATGTCGACCAGCAGATTGAGGATCTGCGCCTGGATCGAAAGGTCGAGCGCCGACACCGGCTCGTCGCAGACGACCAGTTCCGGATTGAGGATCAGCGCCCGGGCAATGCCGATGCGCTGGCGCTGACCACCGGAAAATTCATGCGGGTAGCGGCCAAGCGAATCCCTTGGCAAACCGACACGCTCGATGATGTCCTCGACAATCTTGCGCCGCTCGGCCTTGTTGCCGATGCCATGGACTTTCAGCGGCGCCGTCAAGATGTCGCCGATCATGTGGCGCGGGTTGAGCGACGCGAACGGATCCTGGAAAATCATCTGGATGTTGCGCCGCGCCGCCTTCAGCCGGCGCGCGTCGAGAACGGTGATGTCGGTGCCGTTGAATTCGATCTTGCCACTAGTCGGATCGACCAGCCGCATGATGGTCTTGCCGAGCGTCGATTTTCCGCAGCCGCTCTCGCCGACGAGGCCAACCGTCTCGCCGCGCCCGACCTCAAGGGAAACGCCGTCGACGGCGCGCAGTGCACCGCCTTGGGATTGGAAATGCGTGGAGAGGTCAAAGACCGAGAGCAGCGCCATGCGCAACCTCCCGAATGAAGCTGTAAGGGCAGGCGACGAGTCGATCTTCGCTGACTTCAACGAGATCAGGCACGAAATGGGCACAGCTGTCGCGTGCCACCGCGCAGCGCGGCCGGAAGGGGCAGCCCTTCTCGCCGGCGGCCGAGACGATGCTGCCGGGGATCTCCGTCAGCCTGGCGTCGCGATAGTGGAGATTGGTTTTCAACCGCGGCGAGGCAGCCAGCAGGCCGCGCGTGTAGGGATGAAGCGGTGTTCTGAACAGTGCGCCGGGCAGCGCCTGTTCGACCTTGCGCCCGGCATACATGACGACGACCTTGTCGGCCCATTGCGCGACGACGCCGAGATCATGGGTGATGAGCACGACAGCCATCGACAGTTCGCGGCGCAGCGTGTCCAGCAGGTCGAGCACCTGCGCCTGGATGGTCACGTCGAGAGCCGTCGTCGGTTCGTCGGCGATGAGCAGGCGCGGCCGGCAGGCAACGGCGATGGCAATCATGACGCGCTGGCGCATGCCGCCGGAAAGCTGATGCGAATAGTCGTCGATGCGCCGCTGCGGATCGGGAATGCGCACCAGATTGAGAAGCTCGATGGCACGGTTCCGCGCAGCCTTGCCGCGTATACCTTCGTGCAGCGTCAGCACCTCAGTGATCTGCCGGCCAATGGTCAGCACGGGATTGAGCGAGGTCATCGGCTCCTGGAAGATCATGGCGATCTCGCGCCCGCGCAAATTGCGCATCGCCTTCTGGTCGAGGCCGAGCAGATCCCTGCCGGCGAATTCGATCCTGCCATTGGGGATTTTCGCCGAGCGCGGCAGAAGCTGCATCAGGGCAAGTGCTGTCAGCGACTTGCCGGAGCCCGATTCACCGACGATCGCCAGCGTCTCGCCTTCGTCGACCTCGAAGCTCAACCGGCTGACCGGCTCGGTGGTCGGAAAACGAACCGTCAGATTGTCAACCTTGAGCAAGGCAGCGGCCATCTCTAGCGCTCCTGCGAGAAGCGCGGATTGAGCGCGTCGTTGAGGCCGTCGCCGATCAGGTTCAGCGCCAGCACGGTGAAGACGATCGCAAGTCCCGGCAGTGCGGTCAGATACCAGGCGGTGCGGATCAACTCCCTGCCCGCTCCGATCATCGAGCCCCAGCTGACGACATTAGGATCGCCGAGGCCCATGAAGGACAGCGCCGATTCCATCAGGATCGCAGTCGCCACCATCACCGACGAGGTCACGATCAGGGGCGGAAGCGCGTTGGGCAGGATTTCGCGGAAGATGATGCGGGCATGGCCATAGCCGAGGCTACGGGCGGCCATGACGAAATCCTTCTCGCGGATGGCGCGGAATTCGGCGCGCGTCAGCCGCGCCACGGTCGGCCAGGTGATGACGGCGATCGCCACCGTCACGACCAGCGCGGTCGGCTGCGCGATCGCCACCATGACGACCAGAAGCACGAAGCTCGGTATGGTCTGGAAAATCTCGATCAGGCGCACCAGCAGGTCGTCGATCCAGCCGCCGAAATAGCCGGCGGTGGCGCCGACAAGGATGCCGAAGCTCAGACCGAGCGCTGTCGCCACCAGGCCGACGAACAGCGAAATCCGCGCGCCATGCAGAATGCCGGAAAGCACATCGCGGCCCATGGAATCCGTGCCCAGCAGAAAGGCTGGATTCTGGCCCGGCCACAGGAAGGGCCGCGCCACCATCGACAGCGGATCGGCCGGATAGAGGACGGGCGCGAGCAGGGCCGCTAGCACCACCAGCGACAGGAACACCACACCGAACATGGCGTTGGGATTGCGCACGAAAACCCTCAGCGCGCGCCCGCCGGCGGCAACCGGCACCGACGCCGCCGAAGCAGATCGCGCGTCGGGCGCGTGGAGATTGCTCCAGCTTTTTGTCTCGGGTTCAGGCGGAACCGCAGCCTCGCGTCCATCGGCATAGAGACGACGGGAGCGGGCATCGCCCGCGGCGAAATCGGTGGAAGCCATCAGCGTACTCCGATGCGGGGATCGAGCCAGGCGTGCAGCAGATCGACCGTCGCGTTGGCGACGATGACCAGCAGCGACGACAGCAAGAGAATGCCGAGCAGCACCGTGAAATCGCGACCCATGACCGCCTCGAAGGCGAGCCGCCCGAGGCCGGGCCAGGAATAGACGGTTTCGACAACCACTGCGCCGCCGAGCATGCCGCCGACATGCATGCCGGCCATGGTGGTGATGGGGATCAGCGCGTTGCGCAGGACATGGCGGATGGTGATGATGGTCGGCGACAGGCCCTTGGCTGCGGCGGTGCGCACATAGTCCTGCGACTGGACTTCCAGCATCGCCGCCCGGGTCAGCCGCGCATAGATCGCCACGTAAAACAGCGCCAGCGACAGCGCCGGCAGGATCATGTAGCGCACCTTGTCCCACAGGCCTGCAAGGCCAGTCAGGTCGCTGCCGATGGTTCCCGAACCGCCGCTCGGTAGCCAGCCAAGCTTGACCGAGAACAGCACGATCAGCATCAACCCGATCCAGAAGCCCGGGATCGAATAAAACAGCAGCGAAATGACCGAAAGCAGGCGATCCGGCAGCCGGCCGGAAAACACCGCCATCAACGATCCGAGGACGAGACCGAGCGCAATCGCAATGGTCAGCGCCACCGCCATCAGCAACAGCGTGCCCGGCAGCCGCTGGCCGATCAGGTCGGCAACCGGCATGCCGTAGCGCGGCGAAAAGCCGAGGCTGAAATGCGCCAGATTGTAGAGATAGTTGAACAGCTGGACGAGCAGCGGATTGTCGAGGCCAAAGCGCTCGCGCAGCGCCGCCATGGTTTCCACGGTGGCCGAGCCAGCCTCGCCGGCCATGACGTCGGCGGCATCGCCGGGCGCAAGCTGCAGCAGAAAGAAGTTCAGGATCACGATGCCCAGAACGGTCGGCACCGCCTGGATCGCGGTGCGCCGAAAGGTTCTGCCAATGCGCGTCAGGGTCGACATCGTTTTCGCTATCCCGGCTGTGGCTGACGATGCGGGTTTGCTGTTTCCCGGAAGTTCCGTGCTTTTTAGTTGACAAGATTTATAGACATTGTCAAACCTGATTTAAGAAATTTTGTTCTGCAAATGGCAGCATTGCAGAATAGAATTTTATTTCATGCTACGAAATTAGCTGTTTGAAGCATGAAATCTTAAGTGCGGGAGCGCAGCGGCCAAATCTTTTCACAAACGGGCCGGCTCTTGGAACGTTGCATTTTTCACCCGCTGCCGACGACCGGCCGATTGATGCCGGCAGCAAAAAAGGACCAGGGCGCCATGTCTCATTTCCTCACTCCGAACCGCCGCAGGTTCCTCGGCCTGTCGGCAACCGCGCTCGGAGCGACCCTGTTGCCTGCATCACGCAACGCCTACGCCGCCGAGCCGAAGCAGGGTGGGACGGCGACGCTGCTGCTGTCCGCCGAGCCGCCGGTGCTGACGACGATCGCCCACACGGCGTTCAATTCCGTCTACGTCTCGGCCAAGACCACCGAGGGCCTGCTGACCTATGATTTCGATCTCACGCCGCGCCCGTCGCTGGCCAGGCAATGGTCGGTCAGTGACGATGGGCTGCAATACACCTTCAAGCTGCGTGAAGGTGTGAAGTGGCATGACGGTCAGCCATTTACCGCCGCCGACGTCGCCTATTCGATCGCCACGATCAGGGAGGTTCATCCGCGCGGCCGCAACACCTTCCTCAACCTTGTCGACATCCAGACGCCGGATCCGCTGACCGTGACACTGGTCCTGTCGAAGCCGGCGCCTTACCTGATCACGGCGCTGGCCGCAGCCGAGACCCCGATCGTGCCCAAGCACCTCTATGACGGCACCAAGGCAGCCGAAAATCCGGCCAACGTCGCGCCGGTCGGCACCGGCCCGTTCGTGTTCAAGGAATGGATCCGCGGCAGCCACATCGTCTATGAACGCAATCCTGACTACTGGGATGCGCCGCGCCCCTATCTCGACCGGCTGATCGTGCGTTTCATCCCGGACGCTTCGGCGCGCGCCTTGGCGCTGGAGACCGGCGAGATCGATCTGGCGCCGGCAACACCGATCCCGTACAGCGATTTGCAGCGCTTCGAAACGCTGCCGCATATCGGCTTCGAGAAGCAAGGCTACCAGTATTCCAATGGTGTCAGCCGGGTCGAGTTCAATCTGGAGAAACCCTATTTCGAGGATGTTCGCGTCCGCCGCGCCTTCGCCCATGTCATCGATCGCAACGTCATCCGCGAGACGATCAACTATGGCTATGGCGAAATCATTCCCGGCCCGATCAATCCAAACCTGAAGAAATGGTTCGTCGCCGACCTGAAGACCTATCCGGTCGACACGGCCGCTGCCGAGAAACTGCTCGACGAAGCAGGCTTGCCACGGGGCGCCGACGGCACCCGCCTCAAGCTTGTTCACGACTATGTCCCGAGCGGCGAGACCTACAAGCGCGGCGCCGACTACATCAAGCAGGCGCTGGCCGCGGTCGGGGTCGGGGTCACCGTGCGCAGCCAGGATTTCGCCACCTACACCAAGCGCATCTACACCGACCGCGATTTCGACTTCACCTTCAACGGCATGAGCAATCTGTTCGACCCGACGGTCGGTGTGCAGCGCCTCTACTGGTCGAAGAATTTCAAGCCGGGCGTGCCGTTCTCCAACGGTTCGAAATACAGCAATCCAAAGGTCGATGAACTTCTTGACGCGGCCGCCGTCGAGGTCGATCACGAAAAGCGCTTCGAGCAGTGGGCCGCGATCCAGCGGATCCTTGTCGAGGACCTGCCCGACATCGGCATCGTCAGTCAGCCGGAAATCACCCTCTATAACAGGCGCATCGCCGATCACACGGTGGGCGCAGAGGGCAATGCCGGCTCCCTCGCTTCGGCCCATATCATCACCTGATCCGCCGCCCCATGCGCGGTCCTTCGCGCATGGATTCTCTTCTCCTTCCCCGAGAGATTCCAACATGACGCTCGCCCACAAGCCTGGTTCCATCGTTGGCACGCCCTTCTTCAAGGCGCCGACCGACTATCCGGACAGCCCGCTCTCAAAAGCGCTTCAGCAGCCAGTGCTGCTCGGTCTGTTCCTGCCGATCCAGGCCGGCGGCTGGACCAACTCGACACTGCCGCGCTCGACCGACTGGCGCTTCGATTACAACCGCGACCTGACGCTCAAGGCCGAGGAGCTTGGCTTCGACCTCGTCTTCGCGCTCAGCCAATGGCTGCCCAAGGGCGGCTATGGCGGCGTTTTCAACGGCCAGGCGCTGGACAGTTTCGTCTCCGTGGCGGCCATGGCCGCGATCACCAAGAAGATCATGCTGATTTCGACCATGCATGTTCTCTACGGCCCGTGGCACCCGCTGCATCTGGCGAAGTTCGGCGCCACGCTCGACCATATCTCCGGCGGCCGCTGGGGCATCAATGTCGTCACCGGCCATCGCGCTGTCGAGCATGAGATGTTCGGCTGGAACCGCATCGAGCATGACCGCCGCTATGAACTTGCCGCCGAATTCGTCGAAGTGCTGCAGCGGCTGTGGCAGGACGACGAGAATTTCTCCTTCTCCGGAGAATCGAGCTGGAAGCTCAATGGCGGCTTTGTCACGCCGAAGCCGAATTACGGCCGACCGATCCTGGTCAACGCCACCGGCTCCGATGCCGGCATTTCCTTTGCCGGCCGCTATTCCGACATCGTCTTCGTCACCAGTCCGGCCGGGTCCGACATCGCCAGCGCGCTGGAAGCACTGCCGGCGCATACGAAGAAGGTGAAGGACGCGGCCCTCGGTGTCGGCCGCACCGTGCGCACGCTGCTCAATCCGCTGGTCATCAGCCGGCCGACCGAGAAGGAAGCCTGGGCGGTCGCCGACCAGATCGTCGCCCATGCCGACAGCCGCACGCCAAAGGGGTTCCAGACCTTCAACAGCGACGCCCAGGCCTGGAAAGGTCGCGAAGGCCGCGACGACCCTTACGCCAAGGTCGGCGGCAACATCTACCTCATCGGCACCCCCGAACAGATCGTCGACCAGTTCGTCAAGTTGAAGGACGCCGGCATTGACGGCCTGCAGCTGTCCTTCTTCGACTTCAAGCCGGACCTCGAATTCTTCGGCGAGAACATTTTGCCGCTGATGAAGCAGGCCGGCCTGCGCAACGCCTGAGGCCAATCATGACCACAACCGCGATCTCCGAAATCTGGTACACACGCTGCCCGGTGCCGACGCCAGTCGGGCTCGCCGCACAGCTTGGGCTTTTGGACGAAACCTTCCGCAAGGAAGGGATCGAACTGAAGTCGATCATCGATTCGCCCAACCGCGACATCCGCCAGAGCCATTTCAACCACACGCTTGACTGGTCGTTCCGCCACGGTGGCAATGTGCCGCCGATCCGTGCCCGCTCCGAAGGGCGCAAGACACGTCTCGTCGGCATCACCTGGACCGATGAGTTCCAGGCGATCATCACCTTGCCGGGCACCGGCATCAGAACGACCAAGAACCTGAAAGGCCGCCGCTTCGGCATCGCCCGGCATCCCGAAGGCATCGTCGACTTCATGCGGGCGACGGCGCTGAAGGGCCTGGTCTCGGCGCTCTCGCTCGAAGGCCTCAGCCATGCTGATGTCGAGATCGTCGACATCGCGCTGGCCGACAGCGTGCTCGACAGCCAGGAAGGACCATCGCTGTTCGGCCTCAAGCGCAAGCAGGCCTATGGCGAGGAAGCCGCCGCGCTGATCCGTGGCGAGGTCGACGCCATCTATGTCAAGGGCACGGCCGGTATCAACGTCGCCAATCTGATCGGCGCCATCCAGGTCGCCGAATTCGGCTTCCACCCCGACCCCAACATCCGCATCAATTCCGGTTCGCCGCGCGTGCTGACCGTCGACGATTTGCTGGCCGAAGAACGCCCCGATCTGCTCGCTCGGCTGATCGAGACGATCCTGCGCGCCAGCGCCTGGGCCGAGGCGCATCCCGACGAGACGCGGCGCTTCGTTGCCCGCGAATCCGGCGCCACCGAGGAACAGGTGCTGGCCGCCAACGGCCCGGATGTCCACAAGCATCTCGGCCTCGGACTGCAGCCTGAGCTCATAGCGGCGGTTTCCCACTACAAGAATTTTCTGCGCGACTGGGGTTTTCTCGCCAGCGATTTCGATGTCGAGGCCTGGGTCGATCGCCGGCCGCTCGATCAGGTGAACATTCGCGCCGCCGCCTGAAAGGACGCCAGCTTCATGACCTCGACGATCCCCGAGTTTCCGCAACTCCTCGACACGGTAGCAAGCCTTGCAGACGACTTCGCGCTGACCGCCGCGCATCACGACGCGACCGGGGAATTCCCCTTCGCCAATTTCGACCGGCTTCACCTGGCCGGGCTGCTTGGCCTGGTTACGGCACGCGAGCATGGCGGCCTTGGCGGCGGGCTGACGGAAGCCCAGGCGGTGATCGCCGAGATCGGCCGCGGCGAGCCGTCGACGGCGCTGGTGCTGGCCATGCATTACAACAGCCAGTATGCGCTGCGGAAATCCGGGAAATGGCCGCGCCATCTGGTGCAGCGGATTGTCGAGGCCGGCCGTCTCGGCCCTGCTTTGATCAACGCCGCGCAGGCGGAGCCGGGGATCGGCTCGCCCGCCCACGGCAAGCCGCCCGAAACCATTGCCCGGCGCGACGGCAATGTCTGGCGGATATCCGGCCACAAGAACTACGTGACCGGCATTCCCATTTTGAAATGGGTGAACTTGCTGGCGCTGACCGACGAGCCGCAACCGCGCCTGGCTTCATTCCTGGTGCCAACCAATGCGCCGGGATTGCGTGTCGAAAAAACATGGAACGCCGCCGGCATGCGAGCCACCGCCAGCGACGACGTCATCCTGGACAATGTCACCGTGCCTGCCGAGGACATAACCGAGGCGCAGCCAGCGTCTGAACCGCTGAGACGTGAAGAAGGATCGACGGCGTTCTTCTTTTCGCTGATCGGCGCCGTCTACCATGGTGCGGCTCGCGCTGCCCGCGACCGGCTGGTCTCCTTCGTCACCACGCATGCACCGGCGAGCCTCGGCGCGCCGCTGTCGACCGTGCCGCACATCCAGGCAGGGCTGGGCGATATCGAGGTCCGGCTTGCGACCAGCACGCGGTTGCTGCGTTCGCTTGCCGAAGATGTCGATGCCGGCCGGTCGGTCGGAACCGACGGCATGACGGTCAGGCATGTCGTCATCGACAATGCCGTTGCCGTCACCTCGCTGGCGCTGGAGCTTGCCGGCAATCCAGGCCTCAATCGCGACTTCCAGCTCGAGCGTCACCACCGCGATGCGCTGGCCGCCCGCTCGCACGCGCCGCAGAACCATATGATCCGGACGAACGCTGCCAAGGCGGCGCTCAGCCGCCACGCCGCTGGCCAACTGGCCGAACCGCCGGCTGTTGCCGCTGGCAAACCCAGGCTTGCGGCGGTCGGTTGAGCTCAATGACAACGGAACATGTCGACGTCGCCATCATCGGCGGAGGTCCCGGTGGCCTGACACTGGCGCAGGGCCTGAAGAAGAACGGCATCAGCGTCGCGGTCTTCGAGAAGGATCGCGCCCGCACCGATTATGTCCAGGGTTTCCGCCTGCGCATCCGCCAGCGCGGCATCGATTCGCTGATCGCCAATCTGCCGCCGGAACCCTACGAGGCTTTTGTCGCCACGCTCGGCCACGCGCCTGATCGCAACATCCTGCTCGACGAGAATTTCGAGACGTTAGGCGAGGACGCCTGGGGCGGCGGCAACGCACTCGGCGAGCCCGACGATACCCATATCGAAAAATCGGTGAGCCGCATCACGCTGCGCCAGGTGCTGCTGTCCGGCCTCGACGGCGTCGTGTACTACGGCAAGGTCTTTTCCCGCTACGAGGAGCAGCCGGACGGTTCGGTGATCGCGCATTTCGAGGATGGCTCGACAATCCATGCCGACGTGCTGGTCGGTGCCGACGGCGCCCGTTCGCGCGTGCGCCAGCAACTGGTGCCGCATGCGCGAAGCTTCGACACCGCGTCAGGCGCCTCGCCGGCAAGATGACGCTGCATGCCGCAGCCCTACACCAGATTTCGCCGCTGCTGCTCGACTACAATGCCGGCGTCAGACCGACGGAAGGTCATGGGCTGATGGTCACCAGCCACCGGGTCAATGTCGAGGCATTTCGGAAGCATGGACTGATCGGGCTGGACGACGACACCCACAAGGATATTTCCGGTTTCCATTTCAACAACACCAGCTATGTCTGGTGGAACACCGCATACGAGAGGGACGAGCTGGCCACGGATGACGTGCTGGCAAAGCTCTCCGGCTCAGAGTTGCTCGACCTGCTGCTGTCGAAGATCGGCCACTGGCATCCGGAGATCCTCAATCTCATCCGCTACACAGATCCGTCGACGGTCGCCCTGCTTAACGTCCACAGCTCGGAGCCTGTCGAGCCATGGCCGACGAAACGGGTGACACTGCTTGGCGACGCCATCCATGCCATGACCTATTTTCGTGCGCTCGGCGGCAACACCGCGATCTACGACGCCGGGCTGCTGGTGCCGGAACTGGTGGCCACCAAACGCGGCGACAGGCCGCTTCTCAAGGCGCTGTCGGTCTATGAGGCAAAGATGCTGGAGCACGGCGCCGATGCGGTACGATCTTCGCTGACGGCGATGCGGAAGAATGTGCTCTCGAGCCGCCGCCGCCAAAAGGAAGCCGCCGAATAGCGGCTCCCTAAGTCGTCTGACAGTTCTCCTGCCTCTACGCCGCTTCCACCAGACTGGACGACTGGAAGTCATGCAGGAGGATGGCGATCTCGAAGCCGCGCCGCTGCAGCCAGTGCGCCGTCGTCGCCGCGCGGATGCCGAGCAGATCGTCAATCAGCACGACGCGGGCGCCACGCACGGCAATGGTGCGATAGGCGACACCGAGCAACTGCCCGCCCTCCGACGCGATCGAGCCCGGAATATGCGCTTCGGTGAATTCCTCCGGCGTGCGCACATCGAGCAGGTAGGTCGTGCGCCTCTCGTCCCTCGCCCAGGCTGCGGCCGTCGCTGCATCGATGCGCGGGAAGCCGTCGCCTTCGGCAAGCTTTGCGATGTGTTCCGCGGCGAAACGCTTCGCATTCTCGCTGGCCGGACCATAGGCGGCGGTCCTGCCGGTCTCGAGTGCAAGACCGGCCTCTCGCCATGCCTTGGTGCCGTCGTGCAGATAGGGGACCTTGTTGGGCACACCGGCGTCGATCAGCGTCTGCGCGCCGATGATGGCGCGCGGCAGGCCGGCGCAGGAGACGACCACCTGCGTGTCAGGTGAAGGCACCAGGTCGATGAAGCGCAGCACCAGCTCGGCGCCCGGCACGCTGATGGCGCCCGGCACATGATCCTTGTCGAACTCCGCCACCGTTCGGCTGTCGAGCACGATTACATCGGCGCCTTTGCCCCTGAGGACTTCGAGTTCTTGAACGGTGATGACTGGCGTTCTCTTCTCGTCGCGGATCGCCAGCGAAAAATCGACGCCCGGCGTGTCGAAAGTCGGCAAGCCTTCCACACCGTCCTTTGTCCATTCCGGAATTCCACCCGCCAGTGCGAACAACTGGCTGCGGCCGCGCTCGGCCAGCCGTTCGACAAGTTGCTCGGCAGCACCGCTGCCGTCATCCGCCAGCACGGTGCGCACCGCCTTGCGCGGGACAAAGCGGTCGATCTCCAACTCGACCTGAGCCGCGGGCAGATTGGTGGCAAACAGCGGCGATGCGTGTCCGACAGTCGCGCTGTCGCGGATATCCAGCACCGCCAGTTCCTCGCCATCCGCCAGCCATTGGCGAAAAATCTTCTGGTCGATCGTCCTGTCGCTCATGATGCTTTCCTCTCTTGCTGTTCGGCGGCGCCACGGGCCGGACGCGCAAGGCCGAGATTCTCGCGCAACGTGCTGCCCTCGTAGGCGGTGCGGAACAGGTGCCGCCGCTGCAGCTCCGGGATGACGAGGTCGACGAAATCGGTGAGGCCTGTCGGCAGGATCGGCGGCATGACGTTGAAGCCATCCGCCGCCCCGCCGGCAAACCACTCCTCCATCATGTCGGCCACATCCTTTGGCGTGCCGACAATCTGGAAATGGCCGCGTGCGCCGGCAACGGCGAGATACAATTGCCGGATGGTGAGGTTCCGGCTCGTGGCAAGCTCGGAAACAACCTTCAGGCGGCTCTTCACCGAATCGGAACTGCCGAGTTCTGGCAACGGTCCATCGAGTGGATGACCGGAAAGATCGACGCCGCCGAGCAGTCCGGAGACCAGCGCGACGCCGACCACCGGATCGACCAGCCGCTGGATCGCGTCGAACTTGTCCTCGGCTTCCGCGCGTGTCGGCGCGACGACCGGGAAGACGCCGGGCATGATCTTCAAGGAGTCGGCAGAGCGACCAAAGGACCCCAGCCGGCCTTTCAGCTCGTTGTAAAAACCGCGCGCCGACTCGATGGTCGGATGGGCGGTGAAAACCACCTCCGCCGTCCGCGCCGCCAGTAGTTGCTGGCCGGCATCGGAAGAACCGGCTTGGACGATGACGGGATGGCCCTGCGGCGGGCGAGCGACGTTGAGCGGCCCTTTGACACGGAAATGCCGGCCGGCATGGTTCGCAGCATGGATGCCGTGCCGGTCGATGGCGATCCCCGAAGTCTTGTCGGCGACGAAGGCGTCGTCGTCCCAGCTATCCCACAACTTCTGGGCGACTGCGACGAACTCCTCCGCCCGGTCGTAGCGGTCGGCATGAACGGGATGCTGGTCGCGGCTGAAATTCGCCGCCGCCGGCGCATCGGCCGAGGTGACGACATCCCAGCCAGTCCGGCCGCCGCTCAGATGGTCGATCGAGGCGAACAGCCGCGCCAGATGGAAGGGCTCCCAATAGGTGGTCGAAGCGGTCGCGACGAGCCCGATCCTCTGCGTTATGGTCGACAGCGCCGATAGCAGCGTCAGCGGCTCGAAATGCACGACATGGCCGGTGCGTTCGAAAGTCTCGATCGGCTGCTCGCCATTGCGCGCGCTGAGACTGTCAGCGAGGAAGACCATGTCGAAGAAACCGCGCTCGGCGGTGCGCGCGGCGTCCGCATAGTGTTGAAAACTCAGGCCCGGATTGGCCGGCACGTCGGGATGGCGCCAGGCGGCGACATGATGGCTAGGTCCGCGCACGAAGGCTCCCAGCCGTATCTTTCGATCTTCAGTCATCAGCGGCTCTCGGCCTCGTCGCAAGGGGCTTTCCTATCTAGCGCCTGCCGAACCCGCTGAGCGAAAGAATGCCTTTCGCCAGCTGGCAATTATTGTTTTTTGACATCGGCTTGCGGCAAAGCACGATGGTCGACGCCGAGGCAGAGCCACGCCGCCGGCGTCGCAAAGGTTCTTGATGCTTCACACCCCCTCCTCCCCGCCTTCGATCATCCCTGCGCGTTCGATCCTTCGCTCAATCATCATTGTCGGTGGTGGCTTTGCCGGCGCCCTTACCGCGATCAAGCTACTCGACCGTTCGACCGAGCCGCTGGCGATCACCATCATCGAGCGTCGGGCCCAGCTTGGTCGTGGCGTTGCCTACGGCACCGCCGATCCGCAACACCTCGTCAACGGCGCGGCGCGCATCTTCTCGCTGCATCCGGACGACCCCCATCACCTCGTTCGCTGGCTGTTGGCGAATGGGCCGGAGCAAGGCTGGACACCGCCCGCGGATGTGCCTGACTCCAGCCCGCCGCGTTGGCTGTTCGGCAGCTATGTCCAGTCGGAACTGACCAGAGCGATCCGAGAAGCTGACGGGCGTTCGTCACTGCGCCACATCGAGGCATCCGCCGTCGATATGCTGACCGGTCCATCCGGAGTCTGCGTCGGCACCAGCGACGGCCAGCAATTGCTGGCGGATGAGGCCGTGCTGGCTACAGGGGTTTTTCAGAGCGAGCCAGCGGCGGCAGAAGCACCCGTCATCAGCGATCACCGCTACGTCGCCAATCCCTGGGATCCGGCGGCACTCGACCGGCTAGCCGGCAGCAAGCAATTGCTGCTGATCGGCTCCAATCTCAGCATGGTCGACGTCGTCGCCAGCATGGAAGCGCGCGGCTTCGAGGGCAGCTATCGCGTCGTGTCGCGCCGGGGGCAGATCGTCGAGCCACGACGCAACACGGAGGCGTGGCGCGACTTCCTCGCCGGGCGGCCGTTGCCGAAAACCACCAGGGCGCTTCTTGCCCTGGTCAAGGCCGAACGCCGGGCCATCGAGGCCGCAGGGCTGGACTGGCAAGGGCTGCCGCTGACGATCCGGCCATGGATCCTGGCCTTGTGGCAAGGCGCAACGGACAGGGAGCGCTTGAAGTTCACACGCCATCTGCGCGCCTTCTGGGACGTCACCGCGCATCGGGCGGCACCGCCGAGCTTTGAGCGCGTGGCACTGGCGCAGAAGCAAGGCCGTTGGACGGCTGGCGCGGGACGGGTGCTGGCACTCCATCCGGAGGCAAATGGCATCGTCGCCGAGATCCGCTGGCGCGATACCGGCGCGGTCGAACGCCTGCGTTTCGACGCCGTCGTCAACTGCCGCGGCCATCAGGAGCATGACTGGCGGCGGATCGCCGATCCGTTCGTTCACAGCCTGCTCGAAAACGGCATCGTCAGGCCGCACGCAACCGGTTTCGGCATCGACGCCACGCATGACGGCCGGGTGATTTCCCGTGACGGCAGGACCCATGGCAATCTGTTTGCCATCGGCCATCCGCTGCGCGGTGTCGCCTGGGAATCGAGTTCCATCGGCGAACAGCTGGCGCAGGCCATCGCCCTTGCCGGCCTTCTGGTCAGCGCCAGTCCGAGGCTGCGTGCTCTGGCCTGAGATTGAAGCCCAACAAAACGACAGAAACGGAAAAGGGCCGCATCTCGAAGCGGCCCTTTCCTCGCGGTCGTCCGCAGGGTTCAGGCGTTCGGATCGATATAGGCGTCGGCGAAATTGGCCGACAGGCCTTCAGCACCCGGCGCATAGTTCTTGACCGTTTTGCGGGCGATGATGATGGTTGGCGGCGCGATCAGATTGATGATCGGCAACTCGTCGGCGATGATCTCCTGGAACCTGAAGAACAGCTGCTTGCGCTTGGCCTCGTCGAGCTCAACGGAAGCGGCTTCCAGCAGCTGGTCGACCTCCGGATTTTCATAATGCGCGCCGTTGGAGAACGGCAGCCCGATCTTGATGTTCTTTGACCAGTAGAGCCGCTGCGCGCCGGCGCTGGGGTCGAAGATGTTGCCGCAGGATTCGGTCGACAGGTCCCAGGTGCGATCGGTGTAGATGGTTTTGACATAGGTGCCGAAGTCGAATTTCTCGATCTCGGCATCGATGCCGATCTTGGCCAATGCCTGCTTGAGGAAGTCGGCATAGCCCCACGGATTATAGGGATTGTTGGTGAGCCTGAGCTTGAAGCGGATGCCGTCCGCTTCCCGCTTGAAACCGGCCTCGTCGAGCAGTTTTTCCGACAGCGCCGTATCGAACGTCGCGGCCTTCACGTCGGGATCGAAGTACTTCTTGTTGACGACGCTGATCGGCGTCGGCGACACCTGGCCATAGCCATAAAAGACAATGGCATTCACCGCGTCGAGGTCGATCGCATGCGCGATTGCCTGTCGGACCTTCTTCTCCTTCAGGATCGGGTTTTCGAGATTGATGATTAGCTGATGCAGCGGGCCGCTATAGGCGAAGACCGTGCTGTCGACGACGAATTGCGGCAGCGCCTTGAACCTCTCCAGATCGGCGAACGCCACCGGGTTCGGCCCGATGTCGACCTCGCCCGTTTCGAGCGCCGCGGCGCGCGCGCCGGGATCGGTGATGAAGCGGAAGATGATCCGGTCGAGATAGGGTTTCGGTGCATCCCAATAGGTCGGATTCTTTTCGACGAGGATGTGGCTGCCCTTTACCCATTCCTTCAGCACGAACGGCCCACTGCCGATGATCTGCTCGAAGGACGGATCGTCGGCCGGCTTCAGCTTCTCGTAGATGTGTTTGGGCACGACAGGCGATTCCGTCGCGGCCAGACCCGAGATCAGCGCGGCGGACGGTTTCGACAGTTTGATCTTCACGATATGCGGATCCGACGTGTCGATGTCGGTGACGTTCTGGAAGGTGATGCGCCCACGCGGATGTGCTTCGCGCAGCCGCGAGATCGAAAAGGCCACGTCCTCGGACGTCAGATCATGGCCATCGCTGAACTTCACCCCCTGGCGCAGCTTGAAGACATATTCGAGCCCGTCGTCGCTGATCGACCATTCGGTGGCCAGTTGCGGCCGCGGATTGAGATCGTAATCGTAGGCAAGCAGCCCGTCGAAAATCTTCGGACCGATGGTGGCCGGCCCGCCGGCGCTGGTGTTGATGGAAACGATCTGGTTGGGCTCGGGGTAGTAGACGAAATTGAGCGTGCCGCCGGCCACCGGCTTTGCGTCTTCGGCGAATGCTCCAGCGGGGAGCGCGGTACTCGCGCCGGCCAGCAGCAGGAACTGATTGAACAGGCGTCGGTTGATGGTCATGGTCGGTACTCCGCGTTTGCGCGATTGTCTTTTCATGGAAGAGAAGTCGGGATCGGTGTCTTCACAACCGATCCCAGCCAAGGGAATCCAAACACCTAGGCGGTTGGCGCGAGCCAGATCTGCGCGAAGCTGTTGTTGATGCCTTGCGCGCCAGGCGCAAAATCCCGGACCTTCTTGTTGGCGACGATCTGGGCGCCGGCAGCGACCAGATCGACCGACACCACGTCGTCATGGATGATGTGCTGGAATTTGTACCAGAGCTCGCGCCGCTTGGTCTCGTCGGGCTCGATCGCGGCGGCTTCGAGGATCTGGTCAACCTCGGGATTTGCATAGTGGCTGGCGTTGGAGAAGACGAGGCCGATCTTGAAGTTCTTCGACCAGTAGGCGCGCTGGACGCCGAGCGTCGGATCGAAGGTATTCGACAGCGATTCGACGACCAGATCCCAGGCGCGGTCGGTGTAGACGGTCTTCAGGAACGTCGACAGATCGAGCTTCAGGATCTCCGCATCGATGCCGACCGCTGCCAGCGACTGCTTGATGAAATCGGAATAGGACGCCGGCAGGAACGCGTTGTAGGCGAGCCGAAGCTTGAAGCGCTTGCCGTCGGCGCCCCGCGGGTAGCCGGCATCGTCGAGCAGTTTCTCCGCCAGTTTGGGGTCGGGCTCACGCGCCTTGATGCTCGGGTCGTACCATTTGGGCAGGGCGGTGCTGATTGGGCTTGGCGATACCTGGGCATAGCCGTAGAGCGCAATGTCGACCAGCTTCTGCAGGTCGATCGCATGGGCGATGCCCAGGCGCACGTCGCGCTTGGTCAAGATTTCGTTTTCGTAGTTGAAGAACAATTGCTGCTGCGGGCCGGAATAGGCGTAGGTGTTGGTGTCGACGACCAGAGCGGGGTTTGCCTTCAGCCGCTCGATATCGGCCAGCGGCACGGGATTGGCGCCGATGTCGATCTCACCGGTTTCAAGAGCCGCCGAGCGCGCAGCCGGATCGAGGATGACATGCAGGACGACACGGTCGAGATAGGGCCTTGGCGCGTCCCAATAGTCCGGGTTGCGATCGAAGATCAGATGGCTGCCGGGCACCCATTCCTTGAGCACGAAGGGACCGGTGCCGATCGTCTGCTCCAGCTTTGGCTGTTCCGCCGGCTTGAACGTTTCGTAGACATGCTTCGGCACGATCGGCGATTCCGAACTGCTCAGCGCCGTGATCAGATAGGGCGCCGGCTTCGAAAGCACGATGATGGCGGTGTGCGGGTCTGGCGTCTCGACCGCGGTCACGTTCTGGTAGGTGATGCGGCCGCGCGGATGCGCCTCCTTCAGCCGCAAGATGGTGAAGGCAACGTCCTGCGATGTGAAATCCTTGCCGTCATGCCACTTGACACTCTCGCGCAGCTTGAAAGTGTAGCGCAGCCCGTCATCGCTGATCGACCACTCCGTCGCCAGCAGCGGTTTCGGGCTGAGGTCATAGGCGAAATCAAGCAGGCCTTCATTGACCTTGGGACCGATGGCCTGGCCGGTGCCCGACGAGGTGTTGATGGCGATCAGCGACGTCGGATCGGGATAGTAGGCCCAGTTGAGCGTACCGCCCTGAACCGGCGTGCCTTCGGCGGCAAAGGAAAGACCGGGCAATGCGAAGCTCGCACCGCCAAGCAGCAAGAGCTGGTTGAAATGACGACGATTGACAGACATGGTCTTGGGCTCCGGAAAACGGATTGCATCCGGCGGCCGAACGCACTCCGGCGCCTCGACGCAATGATCCCTGCCGTGCCGCAAAATCGGAAGAATGATTTTCTATCGTCTGCCGAAAGCGCCGCTTCGCACGACGGTTTCATTCCAGGATCCGGCTTGGGATCCGGCGAGGCTGGTCGCCGCCCAAATCAGCATCCCCGACCTTATTCTACAAGAATAGTAGACATTGCGATTTCTTAGATTTCCGTTCCCGCTGAGGCAACGCTGCGGCAAACGAAATTTTCCGCTGCGTGCTTTGGCGCAAAGCCCGCCCTCGTCGCGCCGCGCCTGAACGTGTTGAATGCGCCTCATGGTTGATCTCATTCGTGCAAAACCGAGGAAGCTGCGACCGACGCTGGCGAGACTTCCGCCGCTGACTTCGCTTCGCGCTTTTGTCGCAACCGCCCGCCACCTAAGCTTTACGCGGGCGGCCGAAGAACTCCATGTCACGCCCGCCGCCATCGGCCAGCAGATCCGCCTGCTTGAGGATCATCTCGGTCAACCGCTGTTTCAGCGAAACCGCGGCGAGCTTCTGCTGACCTCGGCCGGCCAGGCGCTGATGCCCGGTCTCACCGAGGCCTTCGACGTCGTTGTCGAATCGGTCGCACGCATTTCCGGCGACGAGGAGGACGCGCCGATCAAGGTGTCGGTCGCGCCCTCCTTCGCCAGCAAATGGTTGATCCCGCGTCTCGATGCGCTGCGCGATGCGGTACCCGGGCTCGAAGTGCTGGTCGATGCATCGATCAGGCTTGCCGATTTTGCCAGTGAAGACGTCGACTGCGTCATCCGCTACGGCTCGGGCGCCTATAGCGGCCTCGTCACCGAACGGCTTTTTTCGGAAGCGGTGCTGCCTGTCTGCAGTCCGGAATTTGCCCGCGCGCACGGCCTCTATCGGGGGCCGGAGGGCCTGCGTGAAGCGCCGATCCTGCATGAGGACGGACCGGAGCGCGATCCAAGCTGCCCGGACTGGAAGGGCTGGCTGAGGTCCAACGGCCTGTCCGGCCGCCTTGTCGAAGGCGGCATACGGCTTAGCCAGTCCTCGCTGGTGCTCGACGCGGCTGTGGCCGGCAAGGGCATCGGTCTCGGCAAATTCCGGCTGGCCGAGCCTGACCTTGCCGCAGGGCGGCTGGTCAGTCCGTTCGGCTCGCCGCAGCCGGTCGAGTTTTCCTATTATTTCGCGACGACACCGCACAAGGCGAAGCTGGCGACAGTCGAGCGCTTCCATGGCTGGCTGAAGGCCGAGGCGCGGAGGCTTGGCGCGCTCGACTTCACGCCGCCGGCGGCGCTGCCGGCGCGCATCGCCATCATCGCCGCCGAATAGCCCCGCCTCGGTCCCGCAGACAAACAGGGCTCGGCTATTTCAGCTTGAAGCCCAGCGCCTTGAGCGCATCGCCCAGGCGATCACGGCCTTTCAACGCTGCCGTGCTACCGATGCGGTTCGACATCAGCTCGGTCCAGTCGACCACAGGCATCGCCTGCTCCTGCTGGAATGAACGAAGCGTCTGGTTGTAGGCAGCAAGATCGCCCGGATCGAGGTCTGCCTGATATCGCTCGCGATGAAGCACCACAGTCTGTGGCAGTCTGGGCTTGATGTCAGTCGCAGACAGGAGATCGGGATAGACGACGGTCAGGCCGAACACCGCCACGGTTTCCGGCGGCAGACCGAGTTCGCGTGCCACCTCCTGCGGATGATTGCGCATGGCGCCGATGTAGCAGGAGCCGAGCCCGAGCGCATCGATCGCCACCACGGCATTCTGCGCGGCAAGTGCGGCGTCGATCACGGCCAGCAGAAAACTCTCCTGATAATCGAGCCCCTCGCCCTCCCGGCCGTTTGCCTCGGCAATGGCGCAGCCGCGACAGGTCGGCCAGCCAGACCAGCAGCAGTGGCGCCTGCTCGATATGGCGATTGATCGCCGCTAGTCCGGCAAGCCGCGCCTTGCGCGCCGGATTCTCGACGGCGACGACACTCCACGCCTGGAGATTGGACGAGGTCGGTGCCGACTGGGCGGCCGCGATGATCAGTTCGAGCGTCCCTTCGGGCAGAGGCCTGGCGAGATAGTTGCGGACCGAGCGATGCGTAAGGATCGCCTCGAGGGCTTCGTTCCAGTTTCCGGTGTGCGCATGTTGCGGCGCCCGATAACGCCGCCGTAGCGCCGCTTCACCACGCAGGTCGGCGTCTGACGGACGGGTGCTAAAGGCGGCCGGCTGTGACATCGTCTTCCCTATTTGGCGATCTGGCTTCCCTCGCCGGCCCTTGCCGGTTCAAGAAGCGCGGCTTAGGCCCCATTGCGCAATAGCGGAAGCAACTGATCGCCTTGCCGCTTGATCTCGGAAAGGTACGGCGTGTCCGAGAGCACGAAATGCGTGATGCCCAGATCCCGGTACCTGCCGAGCGAGCGGGCGACATCGGCGGCCGAGCCGACCAGCCAGGTGGTACCGGCACCGCCGCCGCCATATTTGCCCGGCGCAGTATAGAGGTTGTCGTCCAGCACCTCGCCACGCGCGTGCAGATCAAGCAGACGCTGCTGGCCCACCGCTACCGCCCGACCGTGATCGTTCCAGCCGGCGCCTTGGCCCTTGGCCATCTCCTCGACCTTCGCCTCGGCGTCCGCCCAGGCCTGGCCAGTGGTGTCGCGGACCAACGTGGTGACCCGCAACCCGAATTCCAGTGGCGGGAGGTCTCGGTCGAGTTCGCTGCTCAAGGCTTTGAGCCGCTCGATCCGCTCCCGGACGCCGTCGAGCGGCTCTCCCCAAAAGAGCTGGACATCCGCCTCGCTGGCCGACACAAGCTCGGCTGCCTCCGATGCGCCGCCGAAATAGAGCCTGGGATGGCGACGATCGCCACGCACAGGAATGCGGGGCATGACGGTAGACCCGGTGACCTGGAAGTGCTCGCCGGCAAAGGTCACGTTCTCTTCGGTCCAAAGTCTGCGGACCAGCCGCATGAACTCTCCGGTGCGGGCATAGCGATGGTTCTGCTCGCCTTCGCTGTCGCCATACGCAGCGAGGTTGTCCTTGCCCGACACTATGTTGATACGCACGCGCCCGGCGGTCAGCTGGTCGAGCGTAGCGACCGCGGATGCGAAGTGCGCCGGCTGCCAGTAGCCGGGGCGGATCGCGATGAGCGGTTCGAAGGAGGTGGTCCGCGCGGCGAGCGAGGCGGCGACGGTGAACGTGTCGGGCCGCCCCCAGCCGGTACCGATCAGCGCGCCCTTCCAACCGTGTTCCTCAAGCGCCTTCGCGTGGCTGGTCAGCGTCTCCAGGCTGTTGTGGTCCTCGACGGCCGGCTCGCCGCGATGACCGGGATCGACCTGGTTCGGGATGTACCAAAGAAACTCGGTATCAGCGCTCATTGTCGGGCCTGTATTTTTGTCGGGCATGGAGGTCAATGGCTGGACCTTCCGCTCAGCTGCATTTTGATGGTCATTCAAAAGGCTGCCCCTAGCAGCCCTGGCGCCTTGCGCGGCTGCGGTGCAAAGCGGCTTTCGGGCCTGATAAGGCCGAGGTGGTCGCGCAGCGTGCGCCCTTCATATTCGCTGCGGAACAGGCCCCGCCGGCGCAGGATCGGCACCACCGTGTCGACAAAGACCTCCAGTCCGGTCGGCAGGACGTCCGGCATCAGGTTGAAACCGTCGGCGGCGCCGGCGACAAACCATCTTTCGATATCGTCAGCGATCTGCTCGGGCGTGCCGACGATGGTGCGGTGGCCAGTGCTGCCGTTCAGCGCCCGGATCAGCTGGCGAACGGTGAAATCGTTGTTGCGGGCAAGCGCCAGCGTCGCGCGGAAAAACGTGTGGCCGCCATTGGCCGGCAGCGGGATGGCATCAGGCAACTTCTCATCGAGCTTCAGCCGCTCGCGGTCGATACCAAGCACGCCGGACAGCCGCGTCAGGCTATAGTCGAGCGGTATGCGGTCCCACAGTTCTTCTTGCCGCCGACCCGCTTCCGCCTCGGTGCTGCCGATGATGGTGGCCAGACCGGCGAGGTTGAGCGGCACGCCGCCGGTGCGGCCATAGGCGACGGCTCGCGCCTTCAGTTCCCGCGCATAGCCGAGCGCTTCCTCGAAAGACTGCGATGCGGAAAATACCGCTTCGGCGTGGCGGGCCGCGAGGTCCTTGCCGTCATCGGAACCGCCGGCCTGGACGACCACCGGATGCCCTTGCGGCGAGCGCGGCACATTGTGCGGCCCGTGCACCGAAAAATGTGCGCCCTTGTGCTCGATGGCGTGAACCTTGGCGGCATCGACGAAGCGCCCGCTGGCGACATCGCCTATGAAGGCATCGTCCTCCCAGCTGTCCCACAATGCCTTGACGATGTCGGTGAATTCCGCCGCGCGCTCGTAGCGCCGGCCATGATCGATGGCACCGGCGAGGCCAAAATTGCGGGCCGAGGCCGGGTCGGCCGTGGTCACGATATTCCAGCCGATACGCCCACCGCTGACATGGTCGAGCGTCGCGAACCGCCTGGCGATGTTATGCGGCTCGTTGAAGCTGGTTGAAGCGGTAGCGATCAGGCCGATGCGCTCGGTTGCGGCGGCTACCGTCGCCAGCACAATCGTCGGCTCCAGCGAGGTGATCGGACGATAGTCGATGCGGTCTGATATCGCCGCTTGGTCGGCAAGGAATACGGCGTCGAGTTTGGCGCGCTCGGCGATCTTCGCCACCTGAACATAGTGGTTGACGGTGAAGGCGGCATAGGGGTCGACGCCGTCCATCCGCCACGCCGCCGGTGAGAAGCCGGCATGCAGGATGTTGACGTTAAGATGGAGCTGCGGGCCGCTCATCGAAAGACGCCGGGCTCGGGATAAGCGCCGGTCAGATACCAGGTGCCGACGGTTCGGGTCTTGTATTCGGCTGGGTTGTGCAAGGTGTGAATGCGTGCGTTGCGCCAGAAGCGGTCGAAGCCGTATTTGCGCACCGCCGAGCGGGCGCCCATCACCTCGAAAATCTCGGTTGTGACTTCGAGCGCGACATCGCCCGCCAGCACATTGGCCGCCGCGACGGCAACCGCCGCTTCGCCGCGCTCCTGCTCGGTCAGCGCCTTGCCGCGCGCGATCGATTGATCGATCGCCGCCGCCGCGCGATCGGCCAGAACTGTCGCTGCCCGCGTCTTGATCCAGAGTTCGCCGTACTGCCGCTTTATCCACGGATCGTCGATATGGCGCTCGACGCCGGAATACATCCACGGCCGCGAACTGTTGAGCGTGTAGTCTCGCGCTGCCAGGAGCGCGCCCTGAGCAGTACCGACGAAGACATTGAGCAGCACGCTTTGCTGCTGCAGCGGGCCGATGGTGCGGATCGGCAGCGACGCGTCGACCCAACCGCGCACCAGCTCGCTGTCGTGGATCCTGACATCCTTGTAAGCGACCTTGCCGCTGCCGGTCTGCGTCTGGCCGATGCCGTCCCAGTCATCGAGAATGGTGATGCCTTCACGGTCCGCGGGGATGGCCGCGAATTTCCTCTCGCCGCTGACCTCGTCTTCCCACGAGGTCGAGAGATAGTCGGCGACATGCGAGCCGGAGGCGAACGGCTTGAAGCCGTTGACGATCGTCCACTCGCCATCCTTGCGGCCGAACAGCGTTTTGGAAAAACTGTTGCCCGTATTGCCCCACAACCAGTCGCCGGCCGCCGAGCGCCGCAAAAGGTCGGCCGAACGCGGTTCTTCCGCATTGAGCCTAGCGGCGATCAATGCGCTGAAATGGTAGCCATAGATATGGCCGATCGAGCCGTCGACCTTGGCGAACTCGCGACCGATCTTCAGCGCCGTCGAATAGGGTTCACCGGCGCCGCCGAATTCCTTGGGAATGACGATGGTAAGCAGGCCGCTTTCCTTGAGCAGGCGGATCTGTTCGGTAGGCCTGCCGCCAAGCTGGTCGCGCTCGACCGCGTCACGGGCAAAGATGTCGCGCAGCTCGACCGCCTTGGCGATCCACGGATTGGAGATATCGGGATCGAAGGTCATCGTGTCACTCATGTAGATGCGGGAAGCCGTGGCGCTCGGCAAGCAGCGCAAGAATGCGCCTGGTGTCGTCGGCGAAGACCTTGCCTTTGGCCGTCGGCAGGCCGGCGGGCGGATCGCTGCCGATGATCAGCACCGGCAGCGACTGGTGCCGTTCGCCGAGCGCGTCGATCACCTTGCCCCTCGGCCTCGCGAACGGGACGCGCTCGACGTCCAGTCTGGCCGCGAGATCGGGAAAAGCAGCGAGCAGTCCTTCAACCTGATTGCAATAGGGACAGACGAATGTCCGGCGTGGATGTTTCGCGTCGGAGAAACCCGGCTGAATGAGAAAGAGCGTATCGCGCGCCATTGACGGCCTATTCCGCGGCTGCTGCGGCATGCCGCGAAAAACGGTTTGCCGGCCGCTTCAGGCCGAGATTGTCGCGCAAGGTGCTGCCCTCATACTCCTGGCGGAACAGGCCGCGGCGACGAAGTTCCGGCACCACCAGCTCGATGAAATCCTTCAAGCCGCCGGGCATGATCGGCGCCATGATGTTGAAGCCGTCGGCGCCGTAGTTCTGGAACCTCTCTTCCATGGTGTCGGCGATCTGTTGCGGCGTGCCGACCACCTGCCAGTGGCCGCGGGCGCCGGCGATGCGCAGATAGAGCTGCCGGATCGTCAGATTCTCGCGCCGCGCCAGGTCGATCACCAGCGCCTGCCGGCTCTTGCCGGCATTCGTCTCCGGCAGGTCCGGCACCGGCCCATCGAGCGGGTATGAGCTGAGATCGAAGCCGCCAGCCAGCGCCGACACCAGGCCGAGGCCGACTTCCGGCTGGATCAGGTCCTGCAGCTGTTCGAACTTCTCCTGCGCCTCGGCTTCGGTGCGGCCGACGACCGGGAAGATGCCGGGCAGGATTTTCAGATCGTCTTCGGAACGGCCGTATTTGCCGAGCCTGCCCTTGACGTCGGCATAGAACGCTATGGCTTCGTCGAGCGTGATCTGCGCGGCGAAAATCGCTTCCGCCGTGCGTGCCGCTAGCTCCTTGCCGGGGCCGGACGCCCCGGCCTGGACGACGACGGGATGGCCTTGCGGCGTTCGCGGCGTGTTCAGCGGACCGCGCACCTTGAAGTGCTGGCCCTTGTGGTTCAGCACGTGAAGCTTGTCCTTGTCGAAATAGCGTCCGCTCGCCCTGTCGCGCGGGAAGGCGTCATCCTCCCAGCTGTCCCACAGGCCGAGCACAACATCGGCGAATTCTTCGGCGCGGTCGTAGCGGTCGCCATGCTGGATATGCGTGTCGTGGCCGAAATTGAATGCCGCGTCCGGATCGGAAGAGGTGACCAGATTCCAGCCTGCGCGCCCGCCACTCAAGTGATCGAGCGAAGCGAACTGGCGGGCCAGATTGTAGGGATCGGAATAGCTGGTCGAAGCCGTGGCGATGAGGCCGATGTTCCTGGTCACCGCCGACAGCGCCGACAGCAGCGTGATCGGCTCGAACGGATACACGCCGCTATGCGCCTTGCGGCTGGCAGCCTCGAGATTGCTCAGCCGCGCCGCCACGCCGTCGGCAAAGAAGATCGCATCGAATTTGGCCGCTTCCGCCAGCCGGGCAAGTTCGACGTAGTCGCCGAGGCTGGTCCCTTCGCCTGCCGCTGGATGGCGCCAGGCCGCCACATGGTGGCCGGTGAAGAGAAGAAACGCTCCGAGCTTCAGCTTGTCCTTGCGCCTGGCCATGTCTTTCGCCTCCTCAGCGATACAATCCGCCGACCGGGAATTCTCCGGTAAGCAACCAGGTGCCGATGGTGCGCTTCTTGTATTCGGCCGGATTGTGCAGCGTATGCGTGCGCACATTGCGCCAGAACCTGTCGTAGCCGTTGGCCTTGGTGGCCGAGCGAGCGCCCATCACCTCGAAAACCTCGCTCGACGCATCGAGGCCGATTTGCCCGGCGTAGACATTGGCGGTCGCGAGATCGATCGCCGTCTGCCCGCGCTGCTCCAGGGTCAAGGCCTCGCCCTGGCCGTAAGCGGCGTCGAGGCTTCGCGCCGCGATATCAGCGAGTTCGGCCGCGGCAAGCGTGCGGATATAGAGATCGCCATATTTGCGCTGCACGAACGGATCGTCGGTATGGTTCTCATAGCCGGAATAGACCCAGGGGCGTGATTGCGAGACCGTATAGTCGCGTCCCTCGCTCAGCGCTCCCTGCGCACTACCGACGAACAAATTGAGCAGGACCGCCTGCTGGAAGAGTGACGTCAGCGTCTGGAACGGTGTCAGCGGCACAGCGGGCGTGCCGATCAGTTCGTCGTCGCCGACATGCACGTCCTTGAACGTGACCTTGCCGCTGCCGGTCTGCCGCTGGCCGACGCCATCCCAGTCATCTTCGATGACGATGCCTTCACGATCAGCCGGGATCGCTGCCGCCAGCCGGTCCTGGCCGTCTTCCCAGGCGACCTGGATGTAGTCGGCGATGTGAGAACCGGAGGAGAACGGCCTGAAGCCGCTGAGGATCCAGCCCTTGCCTGTGCGCTTGGCCGTAGACGTCTTCGACATGGCGTTGCCGGAATTGCCCCAGACCCAGTTCTCGCGGGCCGAGCGCGTCAGCAGTTGGTCTTTTTGCGCCTCCGTACCGCGAAACAAAACGCCGTTGAGCGGCAGATGATGATAGCCGTAGAGGTGGGCGAGCGAGCCGTCGGTGCGGGCAAATTCGCGCACGACGCGAAGCACAGACAGCCACGATGCGCCCTTGCCGCCATAGCGCTTGGGAATCTGCGCCGACGGCAGGCCACTTTTCTTCAGCAGGCGGATTTGCTCGACGGGCCGTCCACCGGCCTTGTCGCGCGCCACCGCATCCCGATCGAAGATATCGCGCAGTTCGACCGCCGTGGCGACGAACGGGTCGGAAAGGTCAGGGCTGAAGGTCATCTGCAATACCCATGAAAAGCGTCTATTCCGCCGCGATGGTCTGTGCCGGCCGCCAGACGGCGGAGGCATAGGCCTCTTCGCCGAATTCGGCCGGATGGCTGCCGGTAATGCGGATCTCATGGCTGTCGAGATCAGCGAGAAAGAGATCGCGGCTGATGCGCGCGACAACGGCCGGCACATCGCGCCGGATCGACGGCACGTCGCCGATCGGCAGGCCAAAACTGACGAAGCCGCCTGGATTGAAGACATGGATATTCCTCAGGAAAGGCGCCTCGCCCGGCGCCTTCTCGAGGAATTCGTGGCCGAGGCCGAGATAGGGATGGGCGCCGAAAAATTCATCGGTCTCGCCTTCCGGTGGCACGTACTGGTCGCGCCACAGCCGGATGAAGGCGGCGAAATCGGTAAATTCAGGTTTGCGCGTTGGGTCGGCGAAATAGCCGGTGCCAGCGATGACGAAGTCGAAGGAAAATGTCTCACCCGCGATATCGGTGACGACCTTGCCGCCTTCGACATCCGCATTTGTCCAGGGGGCTCCGAGATGCAGATGGAAATTCTTGTGCTGCACCACCCGTGCCACGGCATCGGGCGGTGGCGTGGAACCGGCATCGCGAAACCGAAGTGCCTGGCGCCAGCGCACCGCATCCGGCAAGCGCGGATAATTGTCATAGGCGCCGGGATAGCCGCGAACGCGGTTGATCGGCACGCTGGCGATGCTGTTGCGGCGGGCGAAGAGACGCACCGATTTCGCGCCGGCCTCAAGGGCGGCTCCGGCCGCATCGAATGCCGAAGCCGCCGATCCGACGACAGCGATCGCCTTGTCCTTGAGGGAGGCGAAGTCGATTGCCGCCGAGCTATGCGCAACGAAGCCAGGAGGCAGGGTGGCGAGCACATCCGGTATCACCGCACCGCCGCTGCCGCCAAAGCCATTGGCCAGGATGATCTTGCGCGCCGTTTCGACCGATGGCCTGCCGCCGGCTTCGAGGTGGAGGCGAAAATGCCCATCAGCCGGCTCGATGCGAAGGAGACGCGTGCCGTAACGAATGCCGATGCCGAGAAAGTCGCGATACCATTTCAGGTAGTTCGCCCAATCCGTCCGTACGATGCGGTCGAAACCGGCATAGGCTTCCGCACCGTGGCGGGCTTCGTACCAGGACTGAAAGCTCAAGCCCGGCAAGCCGAGTTCCGGCCCCGGCAAGCCCTTTGGCGTTCGCAGCCGGTTCATCCGTGCATGAGTAAGCCAGATGCCGGCCTTGCTTTCATCCGGTGCCGCGTCGACGACAGTAACCTTGCCGATGCCGGCACGCCTCAACGCGAAGGCAAAGGTCGCCCCCGTCTGCCCACCGCCAACGATGAAGACATTGTGGTCGACGCCCTCCCGGTCCGGCACCCAGTTTTGCGGATCGGGGCCGATCAGTCGAAGTGTTTCGCGGGCGTCGTGATCTGGATCGGACGGTAAGGCCATTTCGGTCCCGGCTGAGTTTGAGCGTCGTGCCAAACTCCGCCTCGGTCGACAAACAGTCCAGAAATGTCTGCTTTGATTGGCAGGTAGTTTTTTTCACTTGCATTGCGACGCGCTTTCACAGCCGACCGAATGGGCGGTGCCTATGGTCTCCCCGAAACCGGATAGCTGCATTAGCACTCGCGCTCTATTGAATCGCGTTCGATCGCCACAACGTGACCTTGAGCGTCCCAAAACGCACCTGACTTCATCCGCTTAGTCCTGCCTTCCCGGTTCGACAGAACTCGGTGATCAGCGAGCGGCTAAAGGCTTTATTTCCACTCGGCCTTCTCCTCGGACCGCACGATCAACAGCAAACGTACTGCGGCGCAAATTTCCCGTACCGCCTCTGATGGTTTTGCGGGCGAGCAGTGGAGGTGCTACAAAATAGATTTATCAATGTGTTGATGTCGAACACCGGCAAACCGGAAATTCGTGCAATGAAGGAACTGAACGGACACATATTGGTGCATTCGAGGACGATGGTGCCGGCGTCCGGGCACTCCTCCAGAAACGCATGCGTCATCGCCTCCATCTCGGCACGCAACACATCAAAAGCCGACTCCGTCCGGTTGCCGATATAGACGCTCGGAAAAACCGCGTCAGCCTTCATGCCCTGGACATGGACATTGACTTCCGCGGCCGACCATCCGGCGCCGTTGAAGTGATGGTCGTTCATGTGCTGCTCCCTTTCGGTGAAGATGCCGACCTTTCTGGATGGCCCGATCAACCGGCTGACGAGCGGCACCTGGAGGAGGCTCGACGTAAACACGGGAATGCCAACGGCGGCGGTCAATTCCCTCTGAAAGGGTGCAAGGAACCCACAACTTGTCGTAATCGCCCGGACGCCTTCGGCCTCGAGTTCCCGCGCGGCTTCGATGAATGGTTCTATCAGTTCGGGCTGCGGGCGATCTCCCATAATCCTTACCGGCAAGGCTCCCTTCACTGTCTTGAAGCGCACTGGAAACGGATAGGACTCCGCATTGCCGATGTCTCCAACCGGCCTTGGGAAGCGCGTGTCGAGCATCAGGACGCCGATCACCTCGCCGTAGTTGGTGAATCCACCCTTCAGCATCATGTCGGTTTCCTCGAATCCTGAGATTCCACCTCTCGACGCACCCGAAGCAAGAGGCGCTCAATGTCCCAACCCGAGCGGGCATGGATATACAATATTGAGCACCTATCCTGGCCGCTTTTTTATAAGAACGGGTGGCGCCTCGGGCGCCGCGCGGACCTAACAGAAAACAGACAAGCGCAGCATCCTTATTTGGATCGACTTGCCGGTCCAAATCTAAAAAAACACTCATCAATATGAAAGAGACATACGGTCCATAAAATGCCGCCCACCAGCCGATCGCGGAAAATAGTCATTATTGGCGCGGGTATTGTCGGCATTTCCATTGCTTATTTCCTGGCTCGCGAGGGCATTTCCGCGACGATCATCGACGCCGAGGGTCCGTCGGCGGGCGCAACCGGTGCTTCTGATGGCGCTGTCTCGGTTGCCAGCAAGCAACCGGGGCTGATGATGTCTCTGGCCCAGAAGGCGCGGGCTCTCTACGAGCAGATGGCCTCCGAAGGAACCCTGGCCAGGCAGTACAAATCGCGACCGACCTTCCTTATCGGGCGGACGCCTGAAGAGATCGATATTCTGGATGAACATGCACGGGATCTGGAATCCGTCGGCGAGCAGATCACAATCCTGGACAGGTCGCGTCTGCGCTCCCTGGTATCGGGTGTTGGCGAAGGCGCATTCGGCGGTGTCATGGTGTCCAGGGACGGACACGCGCTCGGCTATCAGGTCACCGAACGGCTTCTGGCATTGAGTGGCGCAAAACCCAACCGCAACCTCGCCGTCACGGGCGTTCTACTTTCCGACTCGAGAGCTACCGGCGTGGCGACGGCGGCCGGCAACATCGAGGCGGATGTGGTGATCGTCGCCGCCGGCCTCGGTTCAGCCAGTCTTGCAAGGCTTGGAAATGCGCTCTTTCCCCGAAAGGGGCAGCTCGTCATCACGGACCGAGGGGACCTTGGTCAATCGGCACTTGCCGGTCATCTCATGACGGCCGGCTACATCGCTGCCAAACGTAGCGCCGCCAAACCGGCACCGTCACCCATAGGCCTGGTTATCGATCCGCTCGTCACCGGCCAGTACCTGATCGGCGGCACGCGCGAAGACAACAGGCGCGACCGCGGCACGGATGCGGCAACGATCGCGGCCATACTCAGGGAAGCCGTGGCGCTTTATCCAAGCCTTCGCGCACGGCGCGTCATCCGAACGTTTTCGGGCGTTCGCACGGCATCGCGAGACGGCCTACCGATCATCGGCTTTCACCCTGCGATCCAAAACCTTCTCATCGCCACCGGATTCGAGGGCGACGGAATTTGCCTCGGGCCGATGACCGGAAAGATCATTGCCAATCTTGTACGCGGCCTGCCTGCCGGCACTGACATTTCCGCCCTTGCTCCCGGCAGGTTGCTTGCCCAAGCGAGCGCGGCATGACCCAGACCTTCATGTGGCGCGGAGAACGCATCGCCTACATCAGCGGTGAGACAGTCGCTTCCTCCCTGTTGCGGGCCGGGCACCTCAATCTTGGCCCAGCCTCCGAAACGACGCAGGCGCGCTATTTTTGCGGCATAGGCGCCTGCCAGGGTTGCCTTGTCTCCTGTGAGGGGGCGGCCCCTTTCGAGGCCTGCCTCACCCTTGCCCGCGACGGCATGGTGCTTTTTCCTGTCATCGCCGCTTCGACAGGCGGTCGCCATGACTGATGCGCCGGTGGTTGTGATCGGTGGCGGACCAGCGGGGGTGTCCGCCGCGGTAACCCTTGGCGAACGCGGCCACCGCGTGTTGCTGGTCGAACAACGCGCGGGCCTGGGCGGCGCAATTCACCGCCAGCCGGCCAATCGGGAAATCGGGCACGCGCTTCACCGCCGGCACCACCAACGTGTCTGGAAGAGGCTGACGGCTAGGCTGGCCGCCGTGACCAACCAAGTCACAGTGCGGCATTCGACCGTCTACATCGGCAGCGACGACAGCGGCCTTGTCCTGCTCGAGGATCGCGTTGCCGGCCGGGTGTTTTTCGTCAGGCCGCTTGCCCTGCTTCTCGCTGTCGGGGCGATCGAAACTGTTCACCCCTTCGAAGGATGGGATCTTCCCGGCGTCACTTCGGCCGGCGGCGCTCAGATGATCCTGAAGGAAACGGGATCTTTCATGCAGGGCCGGACCCTTGTTGCAGGCACCGGCCCGCTCCCTTTCGCGGTGTCGGCGCAACTGTCGTCGATCGGTCAGCCGCCTGTTGCCCTGCTCGAACGCGGCGATCCATGGCGATTTCCGCTGGTGGGCTTTCGATTGCTGTGCATGCCCAGGGTTGCGTCCGAGATGCTGGCCTACGGATTGAGGCTCCTGACGAGCCGGGTCGAATACATCACCGGTTCAGCCGTGGAACAAGTGACAAGACAGGTTGGCGGGCTGTCTGTCAGGGTCATCGACGAACGCGGTGCACGCAGCAGCTTCCTGGTCGATAATCTGATCGTCAGTGATGGCCTGCGCGCCAACGATGTCGGCCTTCCGCCAGCCAGGGAAGATGCATCCGGTCCGATCCTGAGGGCCGGAGACTGCCGCGGGGTCCTGGGCGCGGATGCCGCGGTGGCGGACGGCGAATTTGCAGCGCGCAAAGTCGCCGCGCTGCTGGCCGGAGATCCCATGCCGGTCGAAAATAGTAGCGTGATAGGCAAGGCGCGTTACCTGCAGGCCTTGTTGCGGAACCTCACCTCGGAACACTCCCCCGAGCCTACTGAACAAACGATTTTCTGCCGTTGCGAAGGTCGCACGAAAGCGGATCTGGCTTTTCTGGGCGCCGATCGATCGCCTTCCGAAACCCGACTGCTTGGCAGGTTCGGAATGGGAGCATGCCAAGGCCGGTTTTGCGGCGCGAGCGTATCCAATGCGGTCGGAATCGCGCCGGAACGTCTGAGCAGCCGGCCCGAAACCTATCCGCGTTGGCCCATACGCCCGGTGTCATTGGCCGCGCTAAGCCAGCTAGACGAAATTTCGGAAGCGACATCTTGGAAATGAACACGCCTGCAATCAAACAGTCGACAGCATCCATCGCTGTTCACAATCCCTATTCGGGAAATCTGGTGGGGTCGGTGGTTGCGGGCGATGAGCGCTCGATCGTCGAAGTGGTCGAGAACGCGAAGGTCGCCTGGCGGCGTTTCGCCATTCCACGCCCTTCGAGCGCAAGAGCCTGCTGCATGCACTGGCCGATCAGCTCGCTGGGGAAGCCGAGGCTTTTGCCGAAACAATTTCGAACGAGATGGGCAAGACGATCCGCGAGGCCAGGAACGAAGTCCGGCGTGCGCAAAACACGCTGCGGCTCTCCGGCGATGCCGCCGTGACATTGCATGGAGAAATCATACCATGCGCCATCGTCGCCGTCGCCCCCGACAAGCAGCCTACGTCACCCATCAATCGGTCGGCGTAGTCGGGGCAATCACGCCCTTCAACTATCCGCTCAATCTCCTCTGCCACAAGCTGGGGCCAGGCATCGCTGCCGGCAACGCCATCGTCGCAAAACCGTCGCCCAAGGCGCCGCTCGCGGCCGCCATGCTGGTCGAGGCGGCGAGGTATGCCGGGTTTCCGAGAAATCCATTCACGATCGTGCACGGCGGCGCGCAAGATGCGCTCGCGCTGGCTCGCTCGCCGATCGATTTGTTGAGTTTCACAGGCGGCCCGCAGACCGGCATGGCGCTCCGGAACAACACGCGCATCATCCGCTGTCTGATGGAGCTTGGCGGCAATGATCCGCTGATCGTCATGGCGGAAGCCGATCTGGAGAAGGCAGCCGACACGGCCGTTGAGCATCGCATGCCGCCGCTGTGTTGGAGCTCGTTCGCGAAGGACCGCTCAAACCAGGTTTCATCGCGCAGGAGGATATCGCTGCCTCCTCTCTCTTGCGAAACCGCGTCCTGGATCGGCTAGGAGCCGTGATCCCGAAAAATGGTGGTGAACATGTCGAATGAAACACGGACTGGCTCGTACGGCACGGTCTCCGATCTGGGAGTCGGCGTCTTGATGCTGGACACGCATTTTCGCCGGCGACGCGGCGATGTCGGCAACGCCTTGACCTGGTCCTTTCCGGTGCAGTTCAAGATCGTGCGCGAAGCGCGGCCTGAAAACGTCGTCGAGGGTGGCGCCGAGGGGCTGCTCGAACCCTTCATCGACGCCGCGCGGGAACTCGTGGATCTCGGGGTCAGCGGCATCACCACCAGTTGCGGCTTCCTGGCGGTATTCCAGCAGCAACTGGCGGCAGCCTTGCCGGTGCCGGTCGCAACCAGCAGCCTCCTGCAGATTCCGCTGATCGAGGCGATGCTGCCCAAAGGCAAGCGCGCAGGCATCCTGACTTTTTCAGCAGAATCCTTGGGCGCCCGTCATTTGCGCAGTGTCGGCGCGCGCGAGGACACGCCGATCGGCGGCCTGCCGGCCGACAGCCTGTTTCGATTGTTCTATGGCGATAAGCCTGCGGTTGCGGACTTCGACACGTTCGAAGCCGAAGCGGTGACAGCGGCTCTGAGGCTCGTCGAAAAGCATCCCGACATCGGCGCAATCGTATGCGAATGCACCAATCTGCCACCCCATTCGTCAGCGATCGCGGGTGCCACCGGATTGCCGGTGTTTGACATTGTCGGCTTCATCGAATGGTTCGCCAAAGGCCTCAGACCAACCGCTTTCGTCCAGACAGACGATAGCGGCCCATCCGGAAGACGAAGGCATGCCGGAGAATAGAAAGAAGGTCGTCATCGTCACCGCGGCAAGTTCAGGTCTCGGAGCAGGCACAGCCCGTGACCTTGCGGCCAGGGGTTGGAATGTCGTCCTTTTTGCCCGTTCGGAACGGGTCGAGAGCATGGCTGGCGAAATCGGCGGCTTGGCGGTTCGCGGCGACATTGCGTGTGAGGATGATCTTGCTGCGCTGGTCGGCACAGCTATCGATACTTTCGGCCGGATAGACGATCTTGTCCTCAGTACCGGCAATCCGGCGAAGGGCGGTCTCCACGATCTGACCCGGCGCGACTGGCACGAAGGGCTCTGCCTTGCGTTGCTGCCGCTTGTCAGCCTGACCCGATTGCTCGTTCCTGTCTTCAGCAGGGCTGGTTCAGGGTCAATCGTCACCATTTCGTCCCACGCCGCGACGCAGCCCAACGTGAAGTTCCCGATCTCCGGACCGCTGCGCAGCCGTCTCGAATTTTACAGGATGGCGGCGCGCGAAGATGCGCATTTCGGGAATCGCATAAACCCTGTGATGCCCGGTTTCATAGACAACCGTGCCATCAGCGAGGAATGGCTGGCCAGGATTCCGGCAGGCCGCTACAGAACCATCGACGAACTCACGGGGGTCGTCGAATTTCTTCTTTCGGATGCCTCGGCCTAGGTCATAGGCCAGAACATCCTGGTCGACGGCGGCCTCGTCGGCGCGATTTGATTTTACCGTCATGTCGGCGATCTCGCACAGGACCGGCCATGGCCGGCCGACGAGAGCCAAACCGTCATTCCCGTCGTTGAACATCAAATCCTTATCCAGCTTTGCCGAAAAAATGCCGAAATCGGTCCGACCGTCGCCCGTCATGGACCGGCGACACCGTCACGCATTCTGGAAGAACCCGCCAATTCGGAAATCCAAGAAGGCAGATAGGTCCACCATTATATTTTGTATCGTCTAATAACCCAGCCTGCTCGATACTATGCAGGTAAAATAAAATAATTGGGAATTGTCCAAATTATGATCCTCGATACAGAGCAAATAACTCGTAACAATGGGAGAATATAATGGATAAATCGAAACGAGAATTACTTACGCTACTTCCTATCCTTGGTGGCGCGGCGATGATCAGCGCGGCGAATGTTTCTGGATCTGTCGCGCAGGAGCAGCCGGCGGGCGGTGAAAGTACGTGGGGCAAGATCATCAAGAGAGGAAGCATTCGCTTTGGCGCGGCCAATACCGAACCGTGGTACTTCAAGGACGTGAGCGGCAGCACGGAACCCGGCGGGGTTGAATCGAATGGCGTCGTCTGGCGCGGCGTATGCACTGCGCTTGCCAAGATGCTTGCCGACGCGATGGGCGTGAAGCTTGAATTGATCGAGACGACCTGGGGCACCGCGGTGGCCGGCCTGCAGGCAGACCAGTTCGATGTCATGCTGGCGCTTGACGGCACGCCGTTGCGCGCCCTGGCGATCGATTTCATCCCGGCCCAGATGGCCTGGAATCCTTTCAATGTGCTGGTCAGCGACGAATCGAACGTGGCCACATGGGGAGAGATGAACAAGCCCGATTTCGCCATTGCGGTGGTGCTGGGGACATCGATGGACCAGTTCATCTCGAGGCTGCTTCCCAACGCCAATGTCGTGCGTTTCCAGGAAGCGTCGCAAACTTACGCTGCCTTCCAGGCCGGTCGCGTCAACGGCATCACCGGCGCCGGTCCTGAGCTGGATCTGCTGCGCGACAAGCTGAAGACGGGCAAGGTCGTCATTCCCAAGCCGGTCTTCGCAATACCTTCGGGCGGAGGCGTTCGCTATGACACGGATACCCGCCTGCGCGACTATCTCGCCACGTCGATAACCTATCTCTACCACTCGAGCGATATTCAGAATGCTTACGAAGATTACGTTCGCTATCGTGGAATGGACCCGGCCAAGACCATTCCGCTCATGCGCGAGAAAATGCTCTAGGGAGATAACGCGAAGGGGCGGCTCTACGCCCTTCGCCTTTCATGGCATCCTAAAGACCGAGGCGGCATGAATTACCAGTGGGATTTCGCAGTCATCCTGCGCAGCAACGGAATGCTGATTGGCGGGCTTCTCGGCACGCTCGACCTGACCATCATGACAGTCGTGATTGCAGCTCCGCTCGGTTTCCTCCTGTCTCTTGTGCTGCTTTCGCGACACAGAACTCCTCGCTTTATCGCGCGCTGTTTCGTCGACTTCTTTCGCACGTCGGCCTTGCTCGTGCTTATCATCTGGTTCTATTTCGCCTTCCCGATCGTCACCGGGCTGCGCGTCAACTCATTCCAAGCCGCAGCCCTGGCGCTTGGCCTTCAGAATGCCGCCTATCTTGCCGAGGTATTTCGCGCCGGAATCTCCTCGGTCGCACAAGGCCAATGGGAAGCAGCAAAGGCACTTGGCCTGCATCGGGTCCATGTCTTCTGTCTGGTGATCGCGCCACAGGCGCTTCGCAGCATCGCGCCGGTGCTCTTCAACGTCCTCACCGAGATCATAAAGGGCACCGCTTTGGCAGCAGCGATAGCCTATGGGGAGCTTTCCTTCGAGGCTTCGCGAATAGCATCATCGACCTACCGGCCGCTGGAAACCTATACGATCGTTGCAGCCATCTATTTTGCCCTCATCTTCCTGTTGAGCCAGGTCTTCAGACGCATCGAGATGCGAATGGCTGTCGGCGGGGCGGTGCGATGATCGCTTATCATTGGGACTTCACCACCGTCTGGAACAATGTCGGCTATCTGGGTTCCGGCCTTCTGGGAACGATTGTCCTTGCGGCGATCTGCCTTTTTTTCGGTGCCGGGATCGGTATGGGCCTTGGCGTCGCGTTGACGGCACGCAGCAGGACCCCACGTGTTTTCGCCCAGGTTTTTGTCGAGATATTCCGGGGCACGCCCGCGATGGTACAACTGCTGTGGATTTACTACGCGCTTCCCGTGCTCGTAGGCTTCCAGTTGTCGCCGTTCACCGCGGCCGTCATTGCCTTTTCGCTCTACAGTGCAAGTTACGTTGCCGGAATTTTCAAGGGCGGCATCGAGTCGGTTGGCAGCGGACAGCGCGAGGCTGCCAAATCGCTGGCTTTGACATATTTCCAGGAAATGCGGCTGATCGTGCTGCCGCAGGCTATTCGTCCCATGATCCCGGCGTTTTCCAACCAAGTCATGGAGATGGTGAAGCTGACGACGATCGCTTCGATCATAGCGTATGGCGAGTTGGTTATGCACACCAAGACGATTGCAGACCAGGAATTCCGGCCCATCGAGGCCTATACGACCCTGGCGATCCTGTTTTCCATTCTGCTGATCCCGCTGGCCTACCTGACCCTCTATCTGGAGAAGCGATTTTCTAGATAGCGATTGCCGCCCTGAAGCGAAGTTCCCGACGACCAACGTGCACAAATAGCGCCGCCCGTCAGGCCGGCGTTTCGAAAGGAGGATGCCATGATAAAACTTTACATCAACGGCCAATGGCGCGACGGGCAATCGAGTGGTGAAATCGCGGTGGGCAACCCCGCGACCGGAGAGCCCCTGGAAACGGTCGCGCGCGCAGAAGCCGGCGACATCGACGATGCCATTTCCGCGGCACAGGCGGCATTCGGGGTCTGGCGTTGCGTCAGCGCATATGACCGCTCGGCAATCCTGCGCAAGGCGGCGACGCTTTTGCGCGAACGCGCGCCGGCGATCGCACGTCTCATCACGCTGGAACAGGGCAAGCCAATTGCCGAGGCGCTTGCGGAAGTTTCCGTAACCGCCGATGTCATCGACTGGAGCGCCGAAGAAGGCCGCCGCACCTATGGCCGGATCATTCCGGCGCGGTCGCCTGGCGTGCGGCAACTCGTTTTGCGCGAGCCGGTGGGGATCATTGCGGCCTTCAGCCCGTGGAACTTTCCCGTCAACACCGCAGCCCTCAAAGTCGCCGCGGCGCTGGCCGCGGGATGCACGGTGATCCTGAAGGCCGCCGAAGAAACCCCCAGCGCGCCCGCAGCCCTGGTGAGCACCTTTGCAGAAGCAGGATTGCCGGCTGGTGCGCTCAACCTCGTCTATGGCGTTCCCAGTCAAATATCCGAGCGCCTGATTGCGGACCCGCGCGTGCGCAAACTGTCCTTCACCGGCTCGACCAATGTCGGACGCCGGCTTGCGTCGCTTGCCGGACAGCATTTGAAGCGAATGACCATGGAACTCGGCGGGCATGCGCCGGCGATCGTCTGCGGCGACGCGGACTGGACGCGCGCCGCGGAAATACTGAGCAACAAAAAGTATCGCAATGCCGGGCAGGTCTGCGGGTCGCCGACGCGCATTCTCGTCCATCGCGATGTTCATGAACGCTTCGTGGAACGCTTTGCCGAGCACACCGCTGCCATTCGGATAGGCGACGGCCTGGACCACGAAACGACGATGGGTCCGCTCGCCAACAGCCGTCGCGTCGATGCAATGGAAGCCTTCGTCGCAGACGCCACGTCCAAGGGTGCCAATCTGCACCATGGCGGGAGCCGGATTGGAAACAGCGGCTACTTCTTCGAACCCACCGTCCTGACAAACGTTCCCATCAACGCGTCCCCGATGAACATCGAGCCTTTCGGCCCACTCGCCTTGATTAACGCATTCGACGACATCGACGACGCGATCGAGGAAGCAAATCGTTTGCCATTCGGATTGGCCTCCTATGCCTACACGGCTTCGTCGAAGACGGCCATCGCCTTGAGCGACCGTATCGAAGCCGGGATGGTCTCGATCAATCATCATGGCCTTGGGCTGCCGGAACATCCTTTCGGCGGCATCAAGGAGAGCGGCCATGGCTCGGAAGGGGGCACGGAAGGCGTCGATGCCTACCTGACCACAAAGTTCGTGACCGAAGTCGGTGGGCTTGGTGCTTAGCTCCGGCCGGCTTGCACAGCGTCTGGCATGGGTGACCGGCGCGGGCAGCGGGATCGGCGAGCAGACCGCAATCGCACTGGCTTCGCAAGGCGCCAGAGTGGTTCTGACCGGACGTCGCATAGGCGAACTGGAGCGCGTGGCCGACAAGATTCGGGCAAATGCCGGTGAGGCCTGGATCATTCCTGGCGACCTGGCGGAGGGCCCAACCGTCCGGCGGATCGTTGGGGAAATCACAGCGCTCGGCCGACTGGACATCGTGGTCAACAATGTCGGCGTCAACATCCCGGAGCGAAGCTGGAGAGAACTCCGACCGGACACGGTCGAGTTCATGATCCACACCAACTTGACAATCGGCTTCCAGGTCGCCGCGGCAGCGCTGGATGTGATGCGCGACAGAGGCGGGCTCGGCCTGCTCATCCATATGGCCTCGTGGGCCGGCAGATATGTCGCCGAGCGTAGCGGAGCCGCCTATACAGCCTCAAAGCACGGCCTTGTGGCCATGAGCCGAAGTATCAATCTGGAAGAAAACGGTACCGGCATAAGATCCAGTGTCATTTGCCCGGCCGATGTCGCCACGCAATTTCTGTCGCAACGGCCGATCCCGCCCACCGACGCCGAAATGCAGGGTTTCCTGCAACCGTCCGACCTCGCCGATCTGATCGTCTATATCGCAACCTTGCCGAAGCACGTCCGGATAGACGAGGTCGTGTTGACTTCAGCCGGCTGACGGCGGTCGAAGCGGTTCTTGCTGATTGATCGGTCCCAAACGGTGTCCATCGAGCATGTCTCAGGAAGTGCGCTTCTCGACATCGAAAAAGACCGGAAAATTCCGTGTGCAGAGGGTCCTGAGCAGCGAAATATACTGATTCTTGGCGAGGTATTTTGCTTCGCCGAAATAGACGGGTATTTCCTTCAGCTCTTCCAGAACGACCGACGATACATGAGGTTCGGACCCGTCGACCGTCCATACCGGGAGGATGGCGAAACCCAGTCCCGCCTCGACACAGCGCTTGATGTTCGTGCTGGACGACGTCGATATGGCGACGCGAAGTTCCTCTCCATCCCGGCTTAACAGATCGAGCGCCATGTTGCGCAGCATGTGGCCGGGTTCGAATGCCACATAGGGCCGCCCGCTCGCCCATTCGGAAATGCTTGGTGAATCACGGGGCGACGGCCACGACGAAGGGTAGAGGAGAGAAAGCTTGTATGCACCCAGCGCGTATTGCTTGACTTCATCACCGACAAAGGGCCGCTCGGTCAGGAATGTATCCACCTGCCCGGTCTTCACCAGGTCGACAAGCGCGACATCGCGCTCATAGCAGATGATCTGGACATCGGGATAGACCGCGTTGAATTCGCGTATGATCTGCGGAAACAGATAGTAGAAAATCGCTTGCGGCATGCCGAAGCGAACAATCGGCCGCTCGCCATCGATCAGATGATTGAGCCGGCTCAGCATCGAGTCGAGTTCTGGCGCCAGCAGGTGGTAAAGAATCTTGCCGCGTGCCGTCAGCTCCGTCGCCTTGGCCCCCTGCTCGGAGATGACCAGCCTTTCCCCAAGCAGCTGTTCCAACCTGCGAATGTGGTTGGCGGCGGACTGATAGGAAATGTTCAGCTTTCTGGCGGCGGCCGAATAGGAGCCTTCCTTGGCCACCAGATGAAACGTCTGAACAAGGGTAAGGCTGACATCGCGCATTTCGCGCATTCCTTTGCATCAAAAACTGGCCTTTGCGTAAAAACTGGCCGCGTTGAGAGCGCCAAGATCATGGCGAGCGATTCCTAACCACCGGCATGCCGGCTGTCCAGCAGCCCGCCACGCCCGAAGGGTATTGGATGCTTGTGCCGGAATTGCGCGTTCAGGTCAGCATATCCAAGCAATGCGGGCTGCCTGCGCCAATCGTGCCCGGCCCGGTGCTCATGCGTCGGCAAGTTCCAAGCTTCCCAGTAGGACGCGCGGTCAAATTTGTATTCTTGAGGGTGTGTTTGGCCACTACGTTCGACAATAGAGAGGCAAAGCGTCGGTCGTTCGTGAGACGAACCATTCCTTTGTTCTCCCGAACAGTCGACCATGAGGTCCGACCCTGAGCCTCCGACACGCAACGCCGAAAGATCGAATGAAATACAGATACATCATCATCGGCGGCGGTTCCGCGGGGTGCGTCCTGGCCAACCGCCTGTCGCATTCCGGCAAGGAAACAGTTTGCCTGATCGAAGCAGGTCCGGACACGCCCCCGGAAAAAATGCCTCAGTCGATCTATGGCGATTCCTTCCTGCCGGACTACTTCAAGCCCAATCGCTATTGGACCGATCTGATCGCTTATGCCGACCCGATCGGCAACCGGTCGCCGCGCGAAGTCGAAGCGGAGATGAAGCCGCGCCGCTACGAGCAGGCGCGCGTCATGGGTGGCGGCTCGACGGTCAACGGCCAGGTTGCCATTCGTGGCCTGCCTTCAGATTACGACGAATGGGAACGGCTTGGCGCGCAAGGATGGTCGTATGCGGACTGCCTGCCCTTTTTCCAGAAGCTCGAAAACGACGTCGACTATCCCGACGCATCGACTTCCCGTCCTGGCCCCATTCCGATCCGGAGAACGTTTCCCAAGCATTGGAGCAGGTTCGCGCTTTCGATGCGCGATGCGGTAGGCGCCAAAGGCATACCCTATGTCGACGATTGTCATCAAAACCCCATCGACAGCTGCTTTCCATTCACGCGCAACAACCTCTATGACCATCGGGTGTCGTCGGCCTCGGGCTATCTCGACGAAGCGACAAGGGCGCGCAAGAATCTGACGATCCTGAGCGATTGCTTCGTCAAGTCGATCGAATTCGACGGCAAGGTCGCGCGCGGCGTTCAAGTTCGGCGAGCCGCCAACGTGGTCGAAAGTCTCGAGGCAGAAGAAATCATCATCTCGGCAGGTGCGCTTCATTCGCCGGCGATCCTGATGCGATCAGGCATCGGCCCCGCAGACCATCTGGCCGAGATGGGAATTCCTGTGCGTGCGAACAGGCCAGGCGTGGGACAAAATCTGCAGGACCATCCACTGATCGGTTTTGCGGTCCATCTGAAGCCACCCGGGATGATGCAGGACTACGTCAAAAGCAATCTGCTGATGCATATGCGGTGGAGTTCCGGGCATGACGGTTGCCCGCCGACCGACATGAAACTGACCGTTTCCGGTCGCTTTGCCTGGAGCGAGCTGGGCAAGCGGCTTGCCATGGTGAATTTTGGGCCCAACAAGGCCTTCTCCCGCGGGATGGTGAAGTTACGAAGCGCAAGTCCGGACGAGCATCCGTTCATTGCCTTCAACTATCTATCCGATCAGCGCGATTTGCAGCGGATGAAGGCAACCGCGATCTGGCTAAGCAAAATCCTGATGAGCCAGCCGGTGAGCACAGTGGTGCACAGTTTCTGGCCCGGCATCTACGCCGACTCCATACGCAACCTGGCCGCCAAGACCTGGGTGAACGGAGCCAAGACGCGACTTGCGGCGTCTTTCCTCGACCATGGCGGTATTGCGCGTAGCTTCATCCTCGGAAAAGCCGTGGACAAGCGTTTCCCGCTTGATCGCGTGCTCACCGACGAAACCGTGCTGGAAGCATGGCTCCGGGCGGGAGTGCAGGGCGATTGGCATGCCTGCGGCACGTGCCGGATGGGCAACGAGCGCGACGCTGGCGCGGTCGTCGACGCGTCGGGGAAGGTCTACGGTGTCCAAGGGCTTCGGGTCATCGACGCATCCGTCATGCCTTCGGTTCCGTGCGCCACCACGAATCTGACCACGATGATGATCGCCGAGAAGATGGCGCATCAGACCCTGACAGCGGACAAAGTGGCCGTTTGAAATATCCGATGGAGAGCCAAGCCAATGCCGATATACAAGGGCCGGCGCGGAGCTGTCAGCTACGGCCACGACATCGGAGTTCTGATGATCGATTGCTTCAATCCGTTCATTCCCGGCGATGTCGGAAACGCCTGTACGTACGACTATCCGGTTCTTTACCACGAGGTCCCGGATGTGACGATCAAACGCCTTCTCGATGAAGGCGATCTGTCCTTGACGCCGAACGTCATCGAGGCCGCTCGCCATCTCGAGAGGCAGGGGGTCAGGGCCATTACCAGCGATTGCGGTTACATGCTGCACTTCCAGGATGTCGTCGCCGACGCAGTCAAAATACCGGTCATGCTTTCAAGCCTGCTGCAATTGCCCTTCATCGCATCCACTCTTGGCCGCCAGCAGTCCATCGGCATTATCTGCGCCAACTCTGTCCGGCTGTCCGAGGACATGCTGGAGAAGGCTTTCCCTTACCGGAACCGACAGCTGTTCGTCGCCGGCATGGAGGGCAAAGCGGGTTTTCGTGGCGGGATTCTGGAAGAGAACGGCATCATCGACAGCGAAGCGGTGGAGCAGGAACTCGTCGAAGTCGGGCGCGATCTCTTGCGTGACAATCCGGCCATCGGCGCGATTCTTCTCGAATGCTCGAACCTGCCGCCTTATGCCCAGGCGCTTCAGCGGGCAGTGGGCCTGCCGGTCTTCGACTTCATCACGATGATAGACCAGATGCGCGGAGCCTGCTTTCGACGAAGCTTCTCTGGCTCTTACTGAAGACACGATCAACCACGCTCGGCGGATGGCCTCGGTCGGTGAATTCGAGCCTCCTCGATTCAATTCCTGGAAGGATTACCTGAAATGAACGGTGCAGATGCATTGGTGACGATGCTCCACGACTATGGCGTGGATGTCATATTCGGCGTGCCCGGCGACACCAATGTCGCTCTCTACCAGGCACTCAAACACACCAAGGACGCGCCGTTGCATGTGGTGTGCCGGGACGAGCGCTCTGCTGTTTTCATGGCGGATTGTTATGCCCGCCTGTCGGGCAAGCCAGGCGTGGCCGAGGTTCCTAGCGGAGCAGGCGCGATGTACGGGCTGCCTGGCATCGCCGAAGCCAACAAATCGTCCGTGCCTGTCATCCTGCTGGTCAACGACATCCCCCAGGCCGGCGTGGGGCGCGGTACGCTGACGGAGTTGCCAATCGAAGCAATGTTCCGTCCGATCTCGAAACATGCCGAAACCCTCAACCGTGTCGAGAAACTGCCGGAAACCATCCGCCGAGCCTTCCGCATAGCCACGGGTGGCCGCCCGGGCGCGGTCGTTCTGGCATTGCCTGAAAACCTGCTTTACGAAGATCTGCCGGCGACGCCTCAGATGTTGCGAATCGAGCCACAATGCCGTGCAGCGCCCGCGTTCCGGGTGCGGCCGGAAGAAGAAAAGATCCATGGTGCCGTCAAAGCGCTGCTGTCGGCCAAGCGCCCGCTGATCGTAGCTGGTGGCGGAGCCAACCGATCCGGTGCGGGAGAAAGCATCGTCAGGCTGGCCCAGCATCTGGATATTCCCGTCGCGACGACGATCACGGGCCAAGGGGTGATTAACGACGACCATCGGCTCGCGGTCGGCATCATCGGCGACAATGGCTTTCATCCTCATGCCATCTGGGCGCTCGGCCAGGCTGATCTCGTTGTCTATGTCGGCTGCCGGATGGGGTCCGTCGCGACCATGAACTGGAAATGGCCACCGGCCAACAATGGCGCGAAGATCATCCAGGTCGATCTCGATCCCGAAACCCTCGCCAACACCTACGACGTCGATTTCCCGTTGATGGGAGATGCCGCGGCATCGATCGATTGCTTCATCGCCGAGACGAAGTCGCAGGGTACGCGCTCCCGTGAATGGGTCGACAAGATCAACCTTCGCCGGACCGAGTTCTGGCAAACCGCCCAAATCGACCTGCAGAACGATCAGACGCCGATCCGGCCCGAACGCATCATGGACGCGATCAACCGGCATTTGCCGGCAAAATCCCATGTCGTATCGGACGCCGGCACGCCGACGCCCTACTCCACCCGCTTCCTGAAGCTGACAAATCCGGGATCGAAGCTGATCATTCCTCGCTTTTTCGGGGGGCTCGGCTATGCCATTCCCGCAGTTGTCGGCGCCCATTTCGCGGCTCCCGAAATGCGTCCCGTCGCGCTTTTTGGTGACGGCTCGCTAGGCATGTCCGCAGGAGAGCTGGAAACGCTGGCGCGCCTGCGGATTCCGGCCGTGCTCATCCACTTCAACAATGGATGTTTCGGATGGATAAAGGCGCTTCAACGCGTCATGCACAATGGCCCAGACAATGACGGAACGTTCGGCGTGGAATTCGGTCGCTATGACATGAGCAAGCTGGCCGCCGTGTACGGCATCCGCAATTTCCGGGTGGATACGGCAGAAGAACTCGAAAGCGCATTGCACGAGGCGTTTGCGCTGGACGAACCCTGCTTCATCGATATCGCGGTGGAGTCCATCGCCGACCGACTTCCACCGGTCTATTCCTGGCTGACGAAGGTCGGCGTGAACCCGGAAATTGTCGGCGTCCAAGCCAGCTTTTAGCCAACGATCGGCGGATCGCCTCTCGGCAAGGCGAAACTGATCCTGCGACAATCTTCCAATCTGAGGAGTTCGATATTGCACGCTCTCGCCTTCGAGACTTTCGGCACGCCCGACGTGCTCAGCTACCGCGAACTGCCCGATCCGATTGTCGGGCCAAAAGACGTCCAGATCGCACTCTGCGCCGCGGGATTGAACTTCGCCGACATCTATCGCCGCCAAGGCAATTACGTTCTCCACGGCCCTCCCCCGTATATACTGGGGTACGAGGGGGCCGGCGAAGTCGTTGCGGTCGGCGATCAGGTCGAGGCCCTCCATGTCGGCGATCGCATCGCGTTCGCCGACGTGCCATTCGCGAATGCGACACGCGTCAACGTGCCCGAGGAGCACGCGATCCGGTTGCCGGACGCTATCACCTTCGAAACCGCGGCGGCGATGCTGTTGCAGGGATTGACCGCCCAGTATCTGGTGAATGAGACGGCGCCTGTCGCAAACGGGCAGACGGTACTGGTTCACGCCGCCGCCGGAGGCGTCGGCCTGGCCCTGACGCAACTCGCCAAGGCACGAGGCGCGACGGTTATTGCGCTGGCTTCCTCCGCGGAGAAGCGCTGCCTCGCGCTCGAATACGGCGCGGATCGCGCCTTCGGTCATGAGAACTGGCAACGGGACGTTCGAACACTCGCTCCAAGCGGTGTCGATGTCATCTTTGATTCCATTGGATCCACCCTATCCGATAGTCTCGCAATCGCCCGGACGCGGGGCGTTGTGGTGATCTATGGCATGGCAGGCGGCAATCCCGATCCGATTGACCCAAGACGACTGATGGAGCGCTCACTGACACTCAAGGGCGGCGATCTGTGGAATTACCTGACCTCTTCTGCTGAACGAGCCGAGCGGGCGGCCGGTCTGTTCCGCGCCATCGAAAGTGGTGCACTGCGTCTTCCTCCGATCCATCGCTTCCGGATGTCGGATGGGGCGGAGGCGCACCGTCTGCTGGAAGGACGAGGCGTGATCGGAAAGATCCTTTATTACATCTAGATCTCGTCACGCGCTCGCGGCGATGGTTCGCCGCCGGCTCGCCTTGTTGGGTATGAAACCTGAAGCACACGGGAAGAGTCTTTCAACCTTACTTATTGCTCCAGCCGCCGTCACGGTTTCCTATAAAGGAATCTTCCATTAAGATGGATTCCCGTATGTCGACAGCAGAGCAGAAACGACATGACCTCCAAAAAGAGCGAATTGGACCGCATCACCGGATCGGCTACGCGTACCGCCGATCCGGCAGTCGGAGATCTCGGGGTGCGGGTGAAGGCGCTGCGGCTGGCCAAGCGATGGACCCTCGAGGAGGCTAGCGCGAGGACAGGGCTGTCGCGATCATCGATCTCCAAGATCGAACGGGAAGAAATGTCACCGACCTTCGATGCGCTGCAAAAATTGGCGCGCGGCTTTCAGATCAAGCTTGGCCAGCTCATCGGCGAAAGTAACGGCGGTGCTCCAACCGGCAGCCGCCATGTCATCCGACACAACGACGGCAAAATGCATGCCATGACGCATTACCTTTTGCGCCTTCTGACGGGCGAGCTTAAGAAGAGCAACCTCAACGTGATTGAACTCGAGTTCAAGGCCACCGACTTTTCCGAGTTCCCCGACTGGGAACGCCACGACACCGAGGACTTCATGTATGTGCTTGCCGGCCAGGTCGAATTTCACTCCGAGCTTTACGCACCCGTGATTCTCGGCGTAGGCGATTCCATCCAATACGACGCCCGCATGGGACATGCCTTTGTGCGGGCGGGAAACGAGGCGGCCAAGGCGCTGTGGATTTCATTGCCCGTCTGAGGCGTGTTAAGATTCATGCCGTTGTCTAAGGCGGGCCGCTTTTGAGCGACAAGCCTTGCACAACAATCCTATTCTTCGCGCGCGCGCAGGTTGCGGTCGCTCCAGTCGCGCAGCAGGTTGGTCGCAACAAGCACTAGGGTTGAAAAAACAATCAGAACCGTGGCCATCGCCAGGATCGCCGGGCTGATCTGTTCGCGCAGGCCCGACCACATCTCCCGCGGAATTGTATAGTGATCCGGGTTCGGAGCGATGAACAGGACGATGGCAATTTCGTCGAATGAAGCCAGGAACGCAAACAGCGCGCCGGACAGAACCCCGGGCAGGATGATTGGGAGCACAATTTTGAGGAAAGCCTGCAAGGGCGCCGCGCCAAGCGTCAATGCAGCCCTGTAGAGTGTGCGATCGAACGAGGCCAACGACGCTGTCACGGTGATCACCACGAAGGGCGTGCCGACCACGACGTGCGCCAAAATGATGCCGCCATAGGTATCGACCAGCCCGACCGACGAGTAGAAGAAATACGTGCCCGCGGCAGTGATGATCATTGGCACGACAAGCGGAGAGACGATGAGGGCAGTGAGCGCCGAGCGCGCTGGCATCCTCGGATCCGTCAGTCCGAATGCAGCGGCCGTTCCCAGGACCGTCGAGATCAGCGTTGCAGCAACGCCTATGCCGACGGAATTGACGATCGATCGCCCCCAGCGCGGACTGGAAAGGAGTTCCTCGTACCAGCGCAGGGAAAAGCCCTCCGGCCTCAGCGCCAGCATATCCGACGAGAAAGTGAGATAGGGTTGGGCGTTGAAGCTCAGCGGCACAACGACGAGTATCGGCAGTATCAGAAACAACAGAACCAGCCCACACGCGATGAAGAAAGCGGCCCTGCCTGGAACCCTGCCCCAATCGGTTCGCCGAGCGATCATGTTGGAACTCAATTCATGGCTAGTTTGCCCAAGCCAATCAAGCGATTGTAAAGGGCAAAGAGGATGGTGACGCCGACAAGGAGAAACAGCGACAGCGCCGCCGCCAACCCCCAGTTGAGCGAGGTCTGCATGTGATAGGCGATCAGGTTGGAAATCAGCGTGCCGCTCGCTCCGCCAACGAGAGCGGGCGTGATATAGTAGCCGGCAGTCAGGATGAAGACGAGCAATGAGCCAGCTGCCAATCCACTGTAAGTCAGCGGCAGATAGACCCGAAGGAATCCCTGCACCGGCGAGGCACCCAGCGTCGAGGCGGCCCGCAAGAGCGATGGCGGAATGGATTTCATTGTCGAATAAAGCGGAAGCACCATGTAGGGCAGCAGTACGTAAACCGCCACGATCACCGTTCCGAAAAGATTGAATATCAGGTCCGGGCGATGCGCCGGATCGACGAGCCCCAGATTGATGAGCGCGGAGTTCACGACGCCATTGGTTTGCAGCAGCACGATCCAGGCCGCACATCGGACCAGGATGGACGTCCAGAACGGCAGCAGCACCAGTATCATCAGCATGTTGCTGATGCGGGTCGCGGCACTGGCAAGCAGATATGCCAGGGGATAGGCGAGCAGCGCTGATATGGTGGTCACGAGGACCGCCAGCACAAGCGTGCGTTTGAACATTTCGAGATGGACGCGCTGGCTGGCGGGCACGGAAATCGCTTCGCCCTTGGCATCGAACTGATAGTCGGCCGCCGCCATGAGCTGGACCGCGTTGGGCACTGAACCAAGTCGCTCCAGAACGCTCCATGGTTCCAGCGTGCCCCATTTCGGGTTATCCGCGATCATCGCCTCCTTATAAGGTGGCGAAAAGAACGCGCTTCTCTTTGCCGTTTTGAGGAACAGACCGCGCAGGCCCGCGGCCTCGTAATTGAGGCGATTTGCGAGCGGCCCTGTCTTCCCATCCTTGTCCAACTCCTGGAGTTCGCGCGCCAAAACGTCGAAGACCGCCGCATCGGGGATCGCTTTGTGATCCCAGTCCGCGAGGGCCGCGATGGTCTTTGGAACGGCTCTGGCAACAAGCGGATCGTCGACGCTCAGCGTCAGCAGCTTGAGAATTGGGAAGACGAACATCACAAGAAGAAAGAGAACCAGGGGAGCCACAAGCAGCACGGGTGGCAACGAGCGGCGCATGCGTTTCATGTTGATGTTCAAGTCCAGCCCCCGGGTCCCGATCTCTCCACTACTTGGCCAGCCAGGTCTGGAATCGCTCGTTGAGTTCGTCCTGATGATCGGCCCAGAATTCGAAGTCATCATTGAGCGCATTCACCAGGTGCCCCGCCGCCGTCGGCAGGTTAGGCGCCATTTCGATGCCGGTCGTCGCATGCTTCCCCACAAGCGCCATCGATGATTTGCGCAGCGGCCCGTATGATATCCAGGACGCCTGATCGGCAAGCGCTTTCGTCCCTGTCGCGAAGGCGACAAATTCCATCGCTTTTTCCTTGCGGGGTGTTCCCTTCACGACACCGAAGAGCTGCATGCTCAGGATCTGGCCATCCCAAACGATGGTGAACGGCCGCTTTTCTATTACCTGGGCGTCAAAGATGCGGCCGCTCGAGGCGGCAGTCATGACAACCTGGCCGTCGTTCAGCATCTGCGGAGCTTGCGCGTTGGCGTCCCACCACACAATGTCGTTCTTGATTGTCGAGAGCTTCGCGAAGGCGCGCTCCACGCCTTCTTCCGTACCCAGCACCTCATAGACCTTATTGGACGGCACACCGTCGGCCATCAGCGCCATTTCGAGCGTGGTTCTGGGACTCTTGCGAAACCCGCGCTTGCCCGGAAATTTCTTGACGTCGAAGAAATCCGCGACGCTGGCCGGTTTCTCGCCTGGGAATGCGTTGTCATTGAAAGCGTAGATGCTGCTCCAGATCACCGAGCCGACCGCGCATGGCTGCAAGCTGCCCGGCAGAAAATCCGCTTCGGCGCCGGTGCCGTCCGGTGCTGCCGGGAGTTTCGCGATGTCGACTTTCTCGAAAAGCCCCTCGTCGCACCCCCGCACGGCGTCCGGCAATTCGAGATCGACGACGTCCCAGCTTATATTGCCGGACTGGACCTGGGCCTTGATCTCGGCCAAGCCCCCGAGATAGTCCGCTGAAACGATCCGCATTCCGGTCAATTTCTCAAACGGCTTGTGATAGGCCTCGACCTGGCTTTTTGTGTAGGCTCCGCCCCAGGAGACGACCGTGAGCGAGTCCTGCGCGAAAGCGCCTGTCGCGGACCCGAAGGCCAGCACCACGGATGCGGCCAACTTCAATCTTTTCATTTTCTCATCCCCTTTGAGTTTAAAATTCAGGTTTGATTTTCAATCGGTCAAAGCGTGACAGTCCGCGGCCGACCAACTGATCCGTGCCTGCTTTCCCTTTTTCAAATTCCCCATGGAAGCGCAGTTCTGGACTTTCAGCTTGAGCGTGACGTCTCCAAATGAAGCCTCGAGCAGGAGTTGATCTCCCAGATAGACGACCTCGTTCACCGTCGCGATGTAGTTGTTGTTCCCGGCATCGCTCGGGCCGTTCACTTCTATCCGCTCGGGGCGGATGGAAATTTGCACATCCTGACCGACGCCGACGTGGCCGTAGTGCCGTGCCCTCAAGGTCTGGCCGCAGCTTGCAACGCGGCAGGTGTCGCCATCGACGGAAACCACCCTGGCGGCCAGAAGGTTGTTGGCGCCCACAAATCCGGCGACGAACCTGTTCGCTGGATGCTCGTAAATCTGCCTTGGCGGCGCTATTTGTTGAACCTTGCCTTGGCTCAGGACCGCGACACGGGTCGACATGGTCAGCGCCTCGTCCTGGTCGTGCGTGACATAGACCACTGACAGACCAAGCCGCTCATGCAGATGCTTGAGTTCGAACTGCATCTCCTCGCGCAAAGTCCGATCGAGCGCGCCCAGCGGTTCGTCCATCAGGATCAGTTCGGGCTCGAATATCAGTGCACGCGCGACCGCGACGCGTTGCTGCTGGCCTCCCGAAAGCTGACTCGGATTGCGCTGGGCGACACCATCGAGCCGGACCATCTGCAAGGCACGCTTGACGCGTTCGTCGATTTCGGCGCGCGGCAGTTTTCTGATCTTCAGCGGAAAGGCGAGATTTTCGCCGACCGAGAGATGAGGAAACAGAGCATAGTTTTGAAAAACCATGCCTATGTTGCGCCGATGCGGCGGCAAACGGCTGATCGGACGATCCTTGAGGAATATCTCGCCGCCGGTAGGCGTCTCGAAACCCGCGAGCATCATCAGGCACGTGGTTTTGCCGGATCCAGAGGGTCCAAGCAAGGTCAGGAACTCGCCCTCGAAGACAGACAGATCCACGCCGCGCACTACATCGAATTTGCCGTACGCCTTTCGGACGCCGACAAACTGCAGCAGTGGCTTGGATTGCTCGGTTTTCAGTGACGTCACCCTTTCGTACCTCTTGTCTCCTTTTCAATCAGTATTCTACTTTAATGGAATCTGTCAACTTTATTGGATTCAAATTTTTGCCGCCGCGGCAGGCCGCCGCCGGACGAACGGATGAAAACGGCGCTTCTCGACCGACTACCGAATTCTCGTAAAGTTGACAAATTCTATTATAGTAGATATCGCATTCGGATGATCAATCGTTGCGAATATGCGTGCAGCATAGGCTCAAAGGGAGAGATGCCAGTGAATCGAACCAGTCGAACTACACCCGCCACCCGCGCTGGCCAGCGGCCGCGGCCTGTTCACGGGGCGCGCATCGGCATCATGGTGCTCGACACTGAGTTCGAGCGCATTCCGGGCGACATCGGCAACGCCGCTTCTTTCGATTTTCCGGTCCAGTACAAGGTCGTCAGAGGCGCTAGCGCCGACAAGGTAATCGCCGGCGGCGGCGAAGGCCTGCTTGAGCCTTTCCTTGAGGCGGCGGATGAACTGGTCGCGTCCGGCGTGGATGCCATTGGCACGAGCTGTGGCTTCCTGTCGGTCTTTCAAAAGGAACTGGCGGCCCGCTGTCCGGTTCCGATCGCGACGTCGAGCATCATGCAGGTGCCGTTTGTGCAATCGATGCTGCCCGCCGGGAAGCGCGTCGGCATTGTGACCTATGATGCGCAGTCCCTGACCGACAGACATTTCCTGGCAATCGGCGTGGATCCCGCCACCCCTAAGGCCGGGCTTCCTGAAAACTCGGAATTCCGCCGCGCGGTTGGCGGCGGCTGGAGACAGCTCAATGAAGCTGTGCTGCTTGAAGAAACGCTTGATGTGGGCAAAAAACTGCTCGGACAACACCCCGATGTCGGTGCGATCGTCATCGAGTGCGGAAACATGCCGCCCTATTCGGCGGAACTGGCGCGGCACCTCGGCGTGCCGGTCTATGATGTGGTGACGCTGGTGAACTGGCTCCATTCCGGTCTGCGCCCGCAGCGCTTCCCCCGGTACTGATCGTGTGCACACGTTGAGGAACCTTCAATGGCATTGAGGATCGTGCTGGCCGGAGCCAGCGGCTGGGTTGGCCAGGAACTCGCTCTGGAGATATCCAGACATCCGGACTTCGCGCTGGTTGCCGCCGTGGCGCGCCGGGACTCCGGGCGCAAGCTCAACGAAGTGGTTGCCGGATTCGATGGCGATCTGTTCATCGTTGGGACGCTCGAAGAAGCCCTGGCCACACCCTCGGAGGTGCTGATCGACTACACCAGGCCGGAAGTCGTCAAGAAGCATACACTCGCGGCACTGGCAGCGGGTCATCACGTCGTGATTGGAACCTCGGGCCTGAACACCGATGACTACGCGGAAATCGATTCAGCCGCGCAATCCGCCCGACGTGGTGTCGTGGCCGCGGGCAATTTCTCGGTTACAGCGACGCTCCTGCGCCGCTTCGCTCTCGAAGCCGCTCGATTTCTGCCCGAGGTGGAGGTGGTCGAGTGGGGATCGGCGGGCAAGCACGACGTACCTTCAGGCACCGGGATGGAACTTGCCGATCATCTTGCACAAGTCCGAACCGGCGCGGCGCTCTTGGGACGACCCGAATATACCGGGCGACCCGAAGCGAGGGGCGCAGCGATCGGCAGGCAAGCGCCGGTACAGGTTCATTCCGTGCGTCTGCCTTCCTATACGTCGTCGACGGAAGTGATGTTTGGCGCTGATGGCGAACGGCTTTCCATCCGGCAGGATGCGGGCAGTTCCGCAATGCCCTATGTGGCGGGCACCTTGCTTGCCGCGCAGCGTGTTGTTTCCATCATAGGCCTTCGGCGTGGATTGGACTCGGTCATGTGACCGATCGCATTCGACCGGAGAAATCAGTGACGGTCGCGGCACTGCTGCGCTCGGTCAGCCGATAGTGCCGAAATCGCCGATCCGTTCTCGGAGCCCTGCGTCCATTTGCGGTCTCGAGCTTGCGGCTCCCCGACTCGACGCATTGTGTCGATCCGCCATCGAATGGAGCTACCGGGCGCGCCAGTGCACCAACCGCGTTCGATCGTTGGCTCTCAAAGAGGTGCTTCTGCTGGCGTTCGAAGCGTTGCACCTGATTGCAGCAGTTTTCCGCAGAAATCCTTGATCCTTCGCAAGGCTTCAATCAGGTCGGTTTCGGCTGTGGCGTATGAGATGCGGAAATAGGGAGACAGGCCGAACGCTGATCCTGGCACGACGGCGACGTGCGCGTCGCCGAGCAGGAAAGCGCAAAAATCCGCGTCGCTGCGGATGATCTTGCCGCCAGGCGTCGACCGGCCGATAAGCCCGGCACAGGACGCAAACGTGTAGAACGCCCCCTCGGGAACCCGGCAATCGATGCCGTCGATGGCATTGAGCGCTCCCACGACGACATCGCGGCGGCGTTTGAAACTATCTGTTCGATCCTTCAGTAGCACCTGCGGCCCCTTGAGCGCTTCCACCGCGGCTGCCTGGCTGATCGACGATGGACAGGATGTCGACTGGCTCTGCACGACTGCCATCGCCTTGATCAAGTCGCGCGGCCCGCCTGCATAGCCAATGCGCCAGCCGGTCATGGCGTAAGCCTTGGACACGCCGTTGACGGTCAGCGTGCGGTCTTTCAGCCTCGGTTCGATCGCCGCCGGCGTGACGAAACGAAAGTCGCCATAGACAATGTGTTCATACATGTCGTCGACCATGAGCCAGACGTGCCGATGACCCAGAAGGACGTCGAGCAGTGGCCGATAGTGCTGCTCGCTGTAGGCAGCGCCCGATGGATTGGACGGCGAGTTCAGAAGCACCCAGCGGGTTTTGGGCGTGATCGCCTTCTCGAGTTGATCGGCAGTCAGGAGAAAGCCGGCGGCGGCATCGCATTCGATCAGAACCGGCTTGCCTTGCGCGATCGCGACGATGTCGGAATAGGTGGTCCAGTAAGGCGTCGGAATGATGACCTCGTCGCCGGGATTCAGCGTCGCCATCATTGCGTTGAAGAGGATCTGCTTGGCGCCAGCCGCGACAGTGATCTCGTCCAGATCGAAGGTGAGCGCGTTCTCGTGCTTGAATTTCTCGCGGATTGCCGACTTCAGCTCCGGCGTGCCGTCGAGCGCGGTGTATTTCGTATCGCCGCGCAGCATAGCTGCGGTCGCCGCCCGTTTGACATGGTCGGGCGTATCGAAATCCGGCTCGCCGGCGCCGAGGATGATGATCGGCAGCCCTTCGCGTTTCATCGCCTGGGCGCGGGCTCCGATCTTCAGGATTTCCGAGACGCCTATCGAAGCGATGCGGGCTGCCGGCGCGAATTTTGCGTCGGCGGCGTTGCGGATATCGGTCATGGTGTTTCTCACTCGATGTCGAACGAGACGCCCTGGGCGAGCGGCAGCGCCTGATAGTTCACCGTGTTAGTGGCGCGCCGCATATAGGCCTTCCAAGCATCGGAGCCGCTCTCGCGGCCGCCGCCGGTCTCCTTTTCGCCGCCGAAGGCGCCGCCGATCTCCGCGCCCGAGGTGCCGATGTTGACATTGGCAATGCCGCAGTCAGACCCGTCGACGCCGAGGAAGCGCTCGGATTCCTGCAGGTCGCGTGTGAAGATCGACGACGACAGGCCGGCGCCGACCGCATTGTGCTCGTCGAGCACGGCGTCGAAGTCCGAATATTTCATCACATAGAGGATCGGCGCGAAGGTCTCTTCCGTCACCGGAGAAACCTGCTTCGGCATTTCGACCAATGCCGGGTGTACGTAATAGGCGTCGGGATGGCCGTTCTCGACCCGCGCTCCGCCGGTCAGCTTGCCGCCGTGAACGGTGGCTTCCTTCAGCGCCTTCTGCATCGCATCGAACGCCGCCTTGTCGATCAGCGGCCCGACCAGCGAGGATGTCTCCAGCGGGTTGCCGACGGAAACACTCTCATAGGCCTTCTTCAGCCGCGGCAGCAGCGCGTCATAGACGCTGTCATGCACAAACAGCCGCCGCAGCGTCGTGCAGCGCTGTCCCGCGGTGCCCATGGCGCCGAAGGCGATGGCGCGCAGCGCCATGTCGAGATCGGCGGTCGGGCAGACGATGCCTGCATTGTTGCCGCCGAGCTCCAGCACGGCGCGGGCAAAGCGCTTGGCCAGCCTTGGGCCGACATCCCGGCCCATGCGGGTCGAGCCGGTGGCCGAGACCAGTGCCACCTTCGGATGGTCGACCAGGATCTCACCGACGGCGCGGTCGCCGATCAGCACCGGCGCCAGGCCTGCCGGCGCGTCAGCGCCGAAGCGCTTGACCGCACGCGCAAAAATCGCTTCGCAGGCGAGCGCTGTCAGCGGTGTCTTCTCTGACGGCTTCCACACCACGGCATCGCCGCAGACCAGCGCCAGCGCTGCATTCCACGACCACACCGCGACCGGGAAGTTGAAGGCCGAGATGACGCCAACGACGCCGAGCGGATGCCACGTCTCCATCATGCGATGTCCCGGACGTTCGGTGGCGATGGTCAGGCCGTAGAGCTGACGCGAAAGGCCGACGGCGAAATCGCAGATGTCGATCATTTCCTGGACTTCGCCGAGACCTTCGGACGGGATCTTGCCGACCTCGATCGATACCAGCCGGCCAAGCTCGGCCTTGTGGGCGCGCAATTCCTCGCCGAGCAGCCGCACCAGTTCCCCGCGCCGGGGACCCGGCACCATCCGCCAGGCCTGGAATGCCGTGTGCGCGGCATCGATGGTCCTGGCAGCATCGGCCGGCGAGATTGTCTTCAGCGCTGCGATCTGCTCGCCCGTCACCGGGCTGCGCACGATGAGGTCGCCGCCCGTAAGCGCGCCCTTGGCAACACCCAGTTTCGCCAGAAGCTCAGTCGTTTCCTTCGCTATATCGATCGATTTGACTGCAACGTTCATCCGGCAAACTCCTGTTTTGACTTATCCGAAACACACCGAACCAAGGCGCCCTGGCGACGTCAGTTGCTTCAGGCCAGCGGCAAGGTCCTTGTGCTTTTTCTGCGTATAGAGGTCGTAGTAGGCTTGGTTCTTGCGGCCGACGCCGTGCTCGGCGCTGAAGCTGCCGCCGAAACGATCGACCGCGATCGAATAGACCCAATCGCGCAATCGCCGTTCGAAGGCGATGTCGACTGGACCAGCCCGCGCCTCGTCGACGACCAGATTGAAATGCACGCCGCCGTCGCCGATATGGCCGAAGTCGAAGATTACGACATCGGCAAAATGGCTGGGCAGTTCGAGCTTCATCCAGTCGCAGAACGCCAGTACGTCGGTCCTGCGGAACGACAGATCGAAAGCGACCAGCCGGCCGGCACGCTTGACGCCTTCCGACAGGGCGTGACGCAGTGTCCACATCTCACGAGCGGGACCGACAAAGGCATTGGCGAGCGGCGCGCCCTCCGCTTCCCAGACTTCGGCCAGCACCGTTTCCAGGACGGCATCGAGCGGCTGCTCATCATCACGCGGAAGCCAACTGCGGGAAACTTCGGCCAGAATGACATAGTTGGGAACATCGCCATTCTGGAATGGATTGCGCAGCGACGGAACATGGGCAAGCGTTGCGGCGATCGCATTCCCCGACATGCCCTCGAAAGCCGACAGATACGATCCGAGGCGCTCTTCCATCGCCCGCAGCAGGGACATGACGGCAGTTCCGGTTCGCGGCACCAGATAGGCTGTCGAAACTTGCCTCGGCAGACGCTCCAGGTTGAGCACGCATTCGGTGACGATGCCGAACGCGCCGGCTGTTCCGATGAAAAGCTGCTTCCAGTCGACGCCAGTATTGTTCTTGCGCAGCCCCGACAGCAGGTCGACAACGGTGCCAGCCTCGTCCGCCAGGACGATCTTCACGCCCAGTGTATTGCGGCGGACGTCGCCATATTTCAGAAACCGCGAGCCGCCGGTGTTGGTTGCCAGCATGCCCCCCACCCGCGGATCGGCGCCGAGGTCGATCGGAAAGAAGAGGCTGCCGGACTCGAGCCGCCCGTTGATGTCCGACAGTCTGGTTCCAGCGTCGACGTGGATCGAGCGGTTGTCGATATCGAGATCGAAAATCGGCGTCATCCGGTCGAGGCTGAGCACGACCTGCGCTCCACTGGTATCCGGCGTCGAGCCCGAGACCAGGCCGGTGTTGCCGGACTGCGGGATGAGCGCGATATGCTCGCGAACGCAATAGGCGACGCAAGCGGATACCTCCGCCGTGCCGCGAGGGCGCAGCACCAATGCGGCGCTGCCCCGGTCATAGCGCGCGCTATTCTCATAGGCGGCCAGGCTGGCGGAATCCTGGACAAGCCCGTCCGCGCCGAGGATTTCGACCAAAGCTGTCTTGTGCCGCTCGTCGATCATGCCGATGTTTACTCCGCTGCCTGAACGCCGCGCAGAGCGCGTCGGCACTCGTCGATCGAAGCCTGCTCGATCGTCGCATAGTGTTCGAATTCATCGAGGACGCCGGCGCCGAGGGCAGCCTCGAAGCGCTTCTGGTTGGGACTGGCGACGAAATCCTGACCCGCTTCATCGCCCAGATTGGACTGGAAAATGCCGGCCGCGCTGACGGGCAGGAAATCCTCATAGACGATCGGGTCGAAACGGACAAAGCCATCCGCCACCAGCTGATCGACACCTTCTGCATGGACGCTGCCGACCCGACGCCCTCGCTCGGTAAGCGAATAGGTGAAATAGCCAAGGCCGGCAGTGCGGATGCCGTCCCACGTGTCGGGAAACGACTGGAATGTCCGCGACAACGCCTCGACATAGTCAGCGGCATTTGACCCGTCGGCAGCCGGCCTGATCATTTTGCGCGTGGCGTCCAGCAGGTTGTCGTAGAGCGCCCTGCCCTCGGGAGTCAGCGCCACGCCGCGCTGCTCGATCTCGCCGAAACGCGCCGTGTGCGAGCCAGCCGTCCAGCCGCCGCTGCCCGACTTGAATGAGACCGGTTCGTCCAGTGCCTTGAACGATGTCTGCCTGAGCAGGATCGGGCACTGGCGAGTGGGTGGACCCTCGACGATCGCCTTGGGCTCGATGCCGCGCGACGGCATGCCCGTCTGCACTGCGTCGATGTCGAGCGTGCGCGGCGTCAGGTGGTTGATATGCGGTCCCTTGAAGGAGACCACGTCGGCGACCAGCCGATGCTGCTGGTGCAGCCTGTGGTACATCTCGATGCTGACGCAGGCCTGATCGTGCCAGCGGAAGGTCTTGAGAATTTCGGCGACAAACCGATCCGCATCGGCTAGATCCAGCCCGCCCCGCGTCTCGGCCCTTTCGGTGAGTTCGACGGCGCGGTCCGTGAAAATCCGACGAGCGGCAAGAATGGCCTCCGCCTCGACCCGCAGAGCCTCGTCGCCGATCAGGTCGACCCTGAGCAACGAGGTGAAGACGCGAAAAGGATTGCGGCTGAGCGCTTCGGCACCAACCGGACGAAACGCCGTCGCATGGACAGGCACCCCGGCCGTGCTGAGGTCATAGTAACCGACCGGATGCATGCCCATCACCGCGAACACGCGCCGCATCGTCGAGAGTTCGGCCGGCGTTCCCAAGCGGATCGCGCCGTGCCGCTCTTGCGAGATGCGGTCGAGCGAATCCGTCGCCTCGAGCCGCTGGCGCAGCATTGGCGTGCCATCCAGCACTTCGGCATTCACCTCGGCGACCAGTTCCATCAGCGTGCCGTAGGCGGGAACCTCGGCCCGGTACATGGCTGACATCGCCGCAGAAAAAGCAGAACGAATGTCATCGGATGCAACGAAAGCAGCGTTTTGCACGGCGCGGTCTCGCTTTTGAGAAAATATGAGATCATTCTCGAAAAGAGTGATATTGGATTTCATCTCGCGTGGATTGCGACGATTTCGACTAGGTTGATGCGAGATACGCATGATATTGAGCAGAAAGTTGATGCCAGACTTGGTTGCAATTCAGGCGTTCGAATGCGCGGCAAGACACGCGAGCTTCACGCGCGCCGGCCGGGAGCTCAACCTGACCCAGAGCGCCGTCAGCCGTCAGGTCAAGGATCTGGAAGTCTATCTCGGCGCGCTGCTGTTCGAACGCATCCGGCAGCGCGTGGTGCTTTCCGAGGATGGGCGGCGCTTCCTGCCGGAAGCGCGGAAGCTGCTGCGGCAAGCCGAGGAGACGATGCTGCGCGCAATGTCGTCCGCCGACGCCAGATCGAGCCTGAGCATCGCCACCTTGCCGACATTCGGCAGCCGCTGGCTCAGTCCGCGCTTGCCTGAATTCCTGCGCCAGAACCCGGGCGTGATCCTCAATGTCGGCGCGCGCTCGGCACCGTTTGATTTCGACGAAGAGAATTTCGAACTCGCCATCCACTACGGACAGCCGGTTTGGGCGCGCGCCACATGCACCTATATCTGCAGCGAGTCGATCCTGCCGGTGGCCGGCGGTGCCCTGCTGGCATCGGGACCCAAGCTGACGCCGGCCGATCTTCTCAACGAGCCCTTGCTGCATCTGGCAACGCGCCCGAGGCTCTGGTCGCAATGGCTGGAGTGGGCCGGGCTGCCCGGCGAGACCGCCTACAGGGGGCACCGCTTCGATCAATTCTCAATGATCATCGAAGCGGCGGTTGCCGGCATGGGTTATGCGCTGCTTCCACGTTACCTAATCGAGCAGGAATTAAAATCCGACGAACTTCAGGTCGTTCTCGATCTGCCTATGGAAACGGAAAATTGCTACTATGCCGTACTGCCGGAGGCGAGAACGCCGTCCCCTACAACTCAGCATTTCGTCTCGTGGCTGATAAATCAGGTTACCGAGGTTGACCGGACACTGCCGTTCGATGAGCCCATGCAGTCTTCCTAGTACCAGCTAGCTGCCGAAATCAGGCTCGCTGATCCGAGGAGCCGTTCCGAAGTGTCATAGCGAAGCAGTGACCATCGCCGCCGATCGGCGGCCGGGCTGTCGTAAACCGAGCCGCATCCTCCGGGGGCGTTATGGGGGGAAGGAAATGCGCCCTTCCCTGCCCCACAATGCGACGCCGATTTCACGCCCCTGCCTGCGATTGCGACGACTGAAATTGGGGCCGTTAACGGCCTGGCAGCTTTCAGGATGACTGGCAAGAAAGCCGACCGTTGCGTCCAGCGTAGTGCGGACCGCTTTGCGCCAAAAGCGGTCATTGATGTTGGTTCCGCGCCAAAGGCGGACGAGCTCGTAACCGATTGAAGCAACCGGAGTCAGTTATTTGCACGAGTAAGCGCAGTGACTCCGGAGGGCTTGGGCGCCCGCCACGGATCGCCGTAATCATCGAACGGGCTACCGCGGTAGCTTTCACTGCGGAGCGACAACTGACGTTCGGCGTCATCAGAAAAAGGCGGACTCTGGCACGGTTCTGGTCTATGCCGACGCTCGTTGCCGGTCCGCCGGCCTTTTGCAACTGGTCCATGAATGAAGCGCCAGCCCACGACGTCGAGCCTGTTACGCCGACTCAATCGTTCGGCCGTGGTGGATTTGATCCGCACCGAAGGAGTGATTTCGCCATCGAGCCTCGCCGAGCGGCTGAACATCAGCCTGCCGACGGTGATGCGGGTGATCGAGGATCTGATTGCCGAGGATTTGGTGGCGTATGACGGGTTTGACGAGGCCAATGTCCGGGGCCGGCCGCGGGCGCGCATCAAGTTCCGCGGTGCGGCGCATGCGATCATTGGCATCGAGGCCGGCAAGGGCGAGTTCTACGGCGCCGTGGCCAATCTCGAAGGCGTCGTGCAGACAGAAATGCACGAGACCGCCGACGATGATAGCGAGCGCAATTTCGAGAAGCTGGTCGGCCTGATCCGCCGGCTGATGGCGGCCTCCCGCCCGCGCGGCCAGACCATTCGCGGCATCGGCATTGGCCTGCCCTCGATCGTCAGGCAGCCGGAGGGCGAAGTGGTGCTGACACTCGGGCTCGGCTGGCGCGACATGCCGTTGCGGGCGCGGCTCAGCGAACATTTTCAGATGCCCATCGTCGTCGAGAACGGGCGCAACCTCGCCGCCGTGGGCGAATGGGGATTCGGGGCCGGGCGTGGCGCCGACAGCGTCGTGAGCCTCTCGATCGGGCCCGGTGCCGGCGCGGGCGTCGTGATCGACGGCAAGCTCTATGGCGGGCACTCGCATGCGGCAGGCGAGCTCGGCTGGTATCTCGATGACCCCCTCCTCACCGGGCGGCCGTTCGAACATCTGGGCGACAAGCAATCGCTGCGCTTTTTCGGCATCCCCGAACAGGCGACCAAGATGCTCGAAGAGGCCAACACCCAGTATGCGGCGGGAAAGCTCACCCTGGGCGCCGTCACCGACCGGCAGGCGGACAAAATCGCGCCGGTTGTCACCGAGTTGCTCGACTATGCGACGATGGCGGTGGGCAGTGTTGCTGCCTTCATGAACCCCGAAATCATCGTACTGGCGGGCCGGGTCGTCGGCGGCGGTGATCTGGTGCTCGATGTGCTGCGGCACCGCCTCAAGGGCAATGTGTATGACCCGCCGCGCCTCGTGATGGGCGCGCTGGGCCACCGCGATATCGTCCTGGGCGCGGTGCGCCTGGTGCTCGATGCGACGACCCTCAACCCTGCCGACAGCCTCGTGATGGCCGACTAAGATCAATCGATCGCGATTGACAGCGACTGAATCTCGGCATTAAGTTTCTAACTGAAAGAAAAACCGCGCCCTGCGTCGTGTGGGAGCGTATCTTTCGTGGGAGGACTTCAATGACGAAGATTTTCAATCCGCTTGGGCGGACAATGCAGCGTCGTGACTTCTTGAAAGTCGCGGGTGCAAGCGTCGCGGTTGCAGCCCTGCCGGCGGCAGCTCGCGGTGCCGAGCCCGTCAAGGTGGTGCTGTGGTCGTGGGTGCCGGATCTCCAGCTTCAGGTCGACCTGTTCAACGCCGCGCATCCGGGCATCAAGGTCGAACTCGTGAATGCCGGCCAGGGGAACCCCGAATATCAGGCGGTCCGTGCGGGTCTGCAGGCGGGCAGCGGTCTGCCCGACGTCGTCCAGATCGAATACCAGCTGATCGAGACCTTCCGCCAGGTCGACGCCTTCGCCGACATCGGCCAGTACGCCAATGCCCATAAGGGCGAGTTCCCCGCAGGCCTATGGGCGCAGGTCGCCAAGGGCGATGTGGTCAACGGCATGCCGCAGGATTTCGGTCCGATGGCGATGCTCTATCACAAGGACATCTTCGATAAGCATGGGATCACGCCGCCCACCACCTGGGCCGAGTTTGCCGATGCGGGCAAGAAGATCCATGCGGCCGATCCGAATGTGTTTATCACCGACGCGCCGTTCGGAGCCAATGCCGACTGGGCCTTGGGTCTGTTGTGGCCGATGGGCTGGAAGCCGGTCAGCCGCGATGGCGACAAGCTCGCGATCAACATCAACGACAAGATTGCCAAGGACTTCGCCGCCTATTGGCAGGACCTTATTGACGCGGGTGTCATCGAGACCAAGCCGGGCTTCAACAATGAGTGGTACACCGGCCTCGATTCGGGCCGCTATGCCACGTGGCTCGCTGCCGGCTGGGGTCCGCTGTTCCTGACCTCGGTTGCCAAGACCAGCGTGGGCAAGTGGCGTGCCGCCGATCTGCCCCAGTGGGACGCGAGCAAGTTCGCGACCGGCGCTTGGGGTGGCTCAGCGCTAGCCGTGATGAAAACGACCCAGCATCTGCCCGAGGCCGCCGAAGCCGCGATCTGGCTGAACATTAATCCCGAAGCCACAAAGCTCTACACCACCAAGCAAAACTTCTTCCCCTGTACCAACGCGTTGCTGTCGAGCCCTGAATGGGCGGGCAACAAGCCGGAGTTCTTCGGCGGCCAGGAAGTGAACAAAGTGTTCGCCAAATCGGCGGCCGCAGTCAGCAACTTTGAGTGGAGCCCGTTCCAGGACTTCCTCTACCAGTCGATGGCCGATGAATTCGGCGCCTCGATCGGCGGCAAGGGCACGCTGTCGGATGCGTTCGACCGCATCCAGGACGCCGTGGTCGCCTACGCGAAGGAACAAGGCTTCACCGTAGACTGATTTCTCCCGGGCAATGGCCGGGCGCGCTTGACCGGCGCGCCCGATCTCTTCATCTTGCCGGACGGGGACCATGGCAATGTCGAATTCGCCAGCCGCCGCGACGCGCCCAGCGCGATCGGGCGGTTTTACGTCACGAAAGGTCGCGCCCTATCTGTTCCTGGCGCCCTTCGTGCTGCTGTTTATCGCCTTCATCGTCGCGCCGTTGGTCTATGCGTTCTACATGAGCCTCTACCGCGACACGCTGGTGGGCGGGCGGCAATTCGCGGGTGCAGCCAGCTACATCAAGGTCACGGGCGACGCCAAATTCTGGGGCGGCGTGTGGAACCTCGTTCTGTTCGGCATCGTGCAGGTGCCGATCATGCTGAGCCTGGCGCTGTTGTTCGCCATCGTGCTCGATCGTGGCCAGGTCTATGCCAAGGGCGTCTTCCGGCTCGGCTTCTTCCTCCCCTACGCCGTGCCGAGCGTGATCGCGACGATCATCTGGGGTTATCTCTACGGCCCCACCTTCGGCCCGTTCACGCAGATGGCCAAGGCGTTCAACCTGCCGCCACCGAACTTCCTGTCGCCGGGCGCGATGATCTTCTCATTGGCCAATATCGTGACGTGGGAATATGTCGGCTACAATATGGTGATCTACTACGCCGCGCTGAAGGCGATCCCGTCGGACCTCGCCGAGGCCGCGCGGATGGATGGCGCCTCGCCCTGGCAATTTGCGCGGCTGATCCAGCTGCCGCTGCTGTGGCCGGCGATCCTGCTCACCATCATCTTTTCGATCAACGGCACACTGCAGCTGTTCAATGAGCCGTATTTGATGCGCTCGCTCGCCGGTAACACTATCAATTCGAGCTACACGCCGAACCTCTATGCCTATTCGCTGGCGACTCAGAACCAGCAGTATGGCTATGCGGCCGCCGTCTCGTTCGTGCTTGGCATCGTAATCGCCGGTGCCTCCTACATCTTCACCCTGATCACCAACCGCCGTCGGCCGGAGCAATGATGACTACGACCACCGACATCGCCACTTTCGACGCTACCAGGCGCCGGCCCGGCGAACGGCGGCGCTCGCGGATCATCCTCACGCTGCTGCTGTCACTGTTCCTCGTCTACAGCTTCGTGCCGCTGGTCTATCTGGTCCTATCGGCAACGAAGACGAATGGCGACCTGTTCACCACGTTCGGCTTCGGCTTGGGCACCGAGTTCAACCTCTGGCAGAATCTGAGCGATCTGTTCAGCCGCGACAATGGCATCTTCTCGCGCTGGATGTTCAACAGCGTGCTCTATTCGACCGCCGCCGGGCTCGGTGCCGCGATCTTTGCTACCGCGGCAGGCTATGCGTTCGCCAAGTTCAAATTCGTCGGCCGCAATCTGCTGTTTGCGCTGGTCTTGGGCGCTGTGATGATCCCGCAGACGGCCCTCGTCGTGCCGATCTTCCTGCTGCTGGCGCTTTCGGGTCTCAGCGACAATCCGCTGGGCGTGATCCTGCCCTCGATGATCTCGCCGATCGGCGTCTATCTGATGCGCGTCTATATCGACCAGGGCGTCGACGACGAACTGCTCGATGCGGCGCGGCTCGATGGCGCCGGCGAGTTCGTGATCTTCCGCGCCATCGTGCTGCGGCTGGTGGCGCCGGGCATGGTGACCGTGGCGCTGCTCTCGTTCGTCGGGACCTGGAACAATTACTTCCTGCCGCTCATCGTGCTGCGCTCGCAGGAGTATCAGCCGATCACGGTGGGCCTTGCGACCTGGTATCAGCTCGCGCAGCAGGGCGGTGGCGGCGGACAGGTGCTGTTCTCGATCATCATCACCGGCGCGCTGGTCAGCATCATCCCGGTCATCGTGGTGTTCCTGCTGCTGCAGCGGTTCTGGCAGGGCGGCCTCACCGCCGGCTCCATCAAATAGACTATCGCCTGGAGTTTTCCGACTATGACGACTGCCTCGAAATCCGCGCCGCTCTCTGTCTGGCGGCCGATCGCAACCGACACTTTCCTCGTCGGTACCCCGCATTACCCGGAGCATGTCGATGAGAGCTATTGGCAGCGCGACGCCGACCGCATGGCAGCCGCGGGCTTCAACGCGGTGCGACTTGCGGAATTCGCCTGGCATATTATCGAGCCGCATGAGGGGACGTTCGACTTCGATTTGTTCGACCGCGCCATAGATGCGCTGGGCAAGGCTGGCATCAAGACCATCATGTGCACGCCGACGGCGACGCCGCCGCGCTGGCTGACGGCGCGTTATCCCGAAGTGTTGCGCGTCGATGCCAATGGCCGCGCCATGAGCCATGGCTCGCGCCAGCACGCCAATCTTGCGAGCGGAGTGTTCCGCGAGCATTCGAAGCGCATCACCAAAGCGATGGCCGAGCATTATCGCGGCAATTCGCACATCATCGGCTGGCAGACGGACAATGAGCTCAATACCTCTGGATCTCTGTCCTACGGTCCGGTGACTCTGGCCGAGTTCCAGGCCTTCCTCAAGGACAAGTACAAGACCATCGCCGCACTCAACGGTGCGTGGGGCGGGCATTTCTGGGCGACCGCCTACGACGATTTCGATCAAGTGGTGCTGCCCCTCGACTATGCCCCTGCCCCGGTCGGGCCGACCCATGTGGTCGACTATCACCGCTTCCTCGCCTTCGTCACGGCGCGGTTCCAGCACGATCAGGTGCTGATCCTGCGCGCCACCAATCCAGACTGGTTCGTCTTCCACAATCTGGGGCGGATCGACGACATCGACTTCCGTGGCGAGTTCTCGACCGATCTCGATTTTCTCGGCTTCGACATCTACCCGCATCTCTATGACGAGATGCAGCGGGTCGGCGGCGTCGGCGAGGTGCAGGCGCTGCATCTCGACATCTGCCGCGGCTTCACCGGCAACTTCATCGTGCCCGAGCAGCAATCGGGCTTCGGTGCGCAGCCGAACATCTCGACGCTGACGCCCGAACCCGGCGAGATGCGCCGCATGGCCTATACGTCAGTGGCGCGCGGCGCCGATGGCGTGATGTTCTTCCGCTGGCGGCCGGCGCATTTCGGCGCCGAGATCTATTGGATGGGCATCATAGATCACGATGACATCCCGCGGCGGCGCTATGACGAGGCCAAGCAGTTTGCGGGTGAGGTCACGGCGCTCAAGGACAAGATCCTCGGCACGCATGTGCGCATGGATTTGGGCATCGCCGGATCAGATTTCGACAATCAGGAGATGCACCGCTCCTACCCCATCGGCATGCCGAGCCCGCAGGACGATGCGACGCTGCTGCACCGCTATTGCTACCGCCACAACATCGCCTGCGGCTTCATCCATCCCGAGGATGATCTCAGCAAGCTCAAGGCGCTCTACGTGCCGCATTGGCTGAAATGGACCGATGCGTGGACGGCGCGGATCGAGGCCTTCGCCAAGGCGGGTGGAACGGTAATCCTGGGCGGCCGCACCGGATCACGCGACGTTAACAACCACGTCATCCGCGACACCTCGCCGGGCAAGACGCTCTCGGCGCTGGCCGGGATCACGGTCGAGGAGTTCGGGTTGCTGACGCCGATCGGCGGGAACGGCCTGTTCGAGCATGGCGGCCGCTTCGGCGCCAACACGGTGCGCAAGAAGCTGCCGGCGACGTCGGCGAGCCGCCAATACGAGCTCAAGATCGGGAATGCCCAGGTGACGGCGGCGCATCTTTATGAGTTGCTTAACGTCGCGCCCGGCACGGAGGTTATCGGCAGCTGGGCCAGCCGCTTCGCCGACGGCCAAGCCGCGATGACTTCGCGCAAAGTTGGCAAGGGCAATGTGATCTACCTCGGCACGTACCTCAGCGATGCTCTGGTCGAGGTGCTGGCCGATCAAGTGCTGGCGCCCGCCGGTATCGTGCCACTTATCGCCGACATGCAGGCCGGCGTCGAGGCGACGATCCGCGAAAGCAAGGACCGCCGCCTGCTGTTCATCCTCAATACGATGGGCGAGCTGGCAAGCATCGGCAATGTCCCCGCGGGCAAGGATTTGCTCGGCGATGGCAAAGTACGCGGCGGTAAGCTGTCGCTCCCGGCTTATGGCTGCAGCATCATCGAACTCGACTAGGGATGTTGTCGCGAGGCTTTGGGAAACGCTCAATATCTTCTGTCCCAGTGATCTTAGATTGGGCAGCAATCTCCACTCTAAACATCTTTGTGCTGCCACGTGCCACGACTTTCGGTGCGACCGTCACGAACACGCTTTTCGTACGTCCCTCGATCCTTTCGATGAGAAGCCGTGCCGCGTTTGCGCAAAGTTCGGCCCCGACTGATCGAAACTTGTCATGAAGGCGATACTGAGATCGCAAAAGGCTGTATTGTCGTGACCCATTATTGCCACGTCGCCTGGCACATGCAGACCCAGCTCCCTGGCAACGCTCAAAACCTCGAAAGCGACGAAATCCGTCGAACAAAAGACCGCTTCGGGGCGTGTCGTTTGTCGAAATAGTCGAAGCGCTTGTTTCATGAACATCCTTCTGATCACCATCCCGCCGCTGATCGTCTACCTGTTCTTCAACCGGCAGATCGTCGCGGGCATGACGGCTGGCGCTGTAAAGGGGTAAGGAAGTTATGGACCCGTGTCCGCTTTGGGCCAAACCGGACATCATGTCGTCCAAGCCGAACGGCTGCTTTGAGGAAACGGCGAATTTGATCTCAACAGCCGACATTAGGCGCAAAGCTGCCGTTCGGGTTGTGGATAGCTTTCGGGTCAGACTCTCCCGTTCCCTACGGGTCTTTGCAGCACCGAGACAGGCTCATCACGCCCGACACTGTAGACAATATCGCATGGTCTCTGAGGGGGGGGAAAGGCGGTAGCGCTCTCCCGCTACCACCATTCCCCACACTCCTTTGACGCCATGGGGGAAGGCACCCTCGCCCAAGAGTGCCGTTAGACGTCCGGCGATTTCGACTTCGATTCCGCCGATCCTCGAAGGATCTCGAAACACAGTAACGGTGTCGATCAACTCCCGCATCGCCTCTGCGGACTCGGGATCGCCTGCCTCAAGGCCCTTGGCAAGCCCTGCTCGAAGTTGGTTTACTTGTTCCTCGTAGCGTGCCAGCACTGCAGGATGCAGCGCGATCACGCCGGTCGCCGCGGGCGCCTGATCCAGCTCAGCCACAATGCACTTGCGCTCTTCATTGAGCGTCGTTGGGCGATGGCGTTGACCAGCCGCTCGATCTCCCGAGATATTTCTCCAAGCCTTGGCTCCAAACGAGTGCGCCGCGCATCGGTTTCGGCTGCCAGGCGCCTCCGTTCTTTTTGATACGTCTGGACGTAGTGGGCAATTACTTCAGGATGGCGCAACTCGGCGGTAAGCCTATTTAGAACCGCGGTCTCGACTGTATCCAAATAAAAGGTTTTAGGATCAGGGCATGTTCCGCTTTCCGTGGCGGCCGAGCAACGGATGCGAATACGCCGGGACTTGTCCTTGCCGTTTGACGACGTTCCGGCTCCACAACCGCCGCACCTGAGGAGCCCCCGACAACATATGCCGTGGTCGGCGCTGATGGCTTGGATGGGTGATTGCGCGAGCCTTTTTCCTCTCCTGTGCCGCCTCGAACAGGTCGGGCGAAACAATGGCGAGATCGGGAACTTCGATTGTTCGCCATTCGCTCTTAGGATTCGCGCGCGAGACACGCTTCCCGCTGTCAGGGTCCTTGACCATTCGGACCCTGTTCCAAATCAACCGGCCGACATAGAGTTCATTCTGAAGCAGCCCCGTCCCTCTCTGCGCGTTTCCATTGATGGTAGAGGCATTCCAGGCCCGACCACGAGGCAAGGCGCCCATGGAGTAACCAAACAGCCAAGGGTCCCCCTGGGGCAAATTCGCGAAGAGTCGCCTCAGCGGCAATTTGATGCTCAATACCCCACGTCGTCATTGTTGTTCGGCTCTACCGCAGCGGCGCGTGGAGAAATTCACCAAAGCCACGATAGTCATACGCGAGAACACCAATTCCGCTTGCCGCAGCCCTCTATTTGTAGCGGCCGTGGCGCTGCAGCACTTCGATCTGGTAACCGTCGGGGTCGCCCACGAAAAAGAACCGCGCAAACAGCCCGCCTTCGTGGTTGAACTCGACAATTTTTCGCGGATTGAGGCCTGCCGCCGCCAAGCGCTCGTGTTCTGCCTCTAGGTTGTCAACGCAAAGGGCGATGTGGCCATAGCCGTCGCCCAGCGAGTAAGGTTCTTCCCTGCCCTTGTTGATCGTCAGTTCGAGTTCGAAATCGGCTTCCGCATTGCGCAGGTAAACCAGTGTGAACGTGTCGAAATCCAACCGGTCCGCAACATCTAGTCCGAATGCGCTTCTGTAGAAATTGACCGACAGGTTCTCTTCCAGCACCCTGATCATCGAATGAATTACTTTCGCCAAAGGAGCCTCCGGTCTGCCGAGCGGTTTCGCATACAGTAGACCGTGGCCTATTGGCCGGAAAAAGGGTGGCAGCCGGTTAGCACGTCGAAAAATTGAGGCGTAAGGGCGGTTCACTCACGAAAGTCCGATTGCAGTCACCGCAAATTGAGCGGAAAATGCGCTGGTGGTCCCCACGAATGGGTGCAGAAACTGCGCTTTCGCCAAAATGGGAGGTTTTCGCGTGTGTAAAGTCTTTGCGGGGCAGGATCCGGAAGGGTACCGGCTAATCAATCGCTCAGTTCGAATAGCTGGCCATTCGACAAGCATTCAGCTCGAGGCCGCTTTTTGGACGCTGTTGGACGAGATCGCCCAGGGACAGGGGATGACGGCGCCGAAATTCCTCTCGACGCTGTACGACGAAGCGCTGGAGATCAATGGCCATATCCCGAACTTTGCATCCATGCTGCGCACCACGTGCGCACTCTACCTGCGCGACAGGCAACCGCTCGACAATGAATCCTCGGAACTCACGAACAAGGCAGCCTGACACGCGGCCATTGCGTTCGAATGCCCGAAATCCCGTGTAGCAGCCGCCTGCTACCAGCGACCCGAATTTTGGCGCTATCTAATATCAATGGCGGATCTGGCGGGGGCGGTGTAGGATTCGCCTCACATGAAGAAGAACGAGCCGTGTCAACGGCAACGCCGAGCGAATCTGGGAGGATTCATGGTCGAGATTATCTCCAAGCGGGATGGGCCGCGGCGCGAGGACGTACAGGTCAAAAGACTGATAGAGCAGAACCGCTCGACCATCGTTCGCCTTGCCGACCAGATTAGCGGCGGCGGCTATTCGGCTTCGCGGAAACCACGCCAGCAACCGAAAGCGGAAGGTCTGATCATCCATATTGGCGGCAGCGCGGCGCCTGTGGCCGAACCCAAGCCGTCCATCCAAGTCACCATGAACGGCCGTGTGATCTCCAAAGATCAGAACACAGGCCGCCAACTTCATCACATCGGCGATATCCGTAACCGGGACGGAGACCAGGTCTTCGTTCTGGCGACGAAGCAGAATGGCTTCTTCTCGCCGGTCAACGAAACCGTCGCCGCAGCGCTTGCCGAGTTAGACGGATTCCGCCTCGCCGCCACCTACACCGAAGAACAGCTTGCCGCCGACATCGGGGTGAAACTCGGGATCTACTAACGGGAAGACACTTGGACGAAGCTTCTGTACGTCCGGGCCGCGACAGCTACCGCAATGGCATGCCCCAAAGGTTCCGTGATGGCTGAATGAAACGCGTGACAGGCCCCAATCAGATGAAGATAGATGCTCTTCCAGCGCGTGCGTCGGTGGCTGCTGGGCAGATGATTCTGGGCAACATCGACTATGATGAGCGTGCCACCATGCGCGCCTGGGAAAGTTTTCTGGCCGACGAGCCCACATGTGCGCGCGATCCAGTCCACCCACGCCACGTCCGCTCCCTCATTCACGATTCCTGGTACCGCAGCGCCACCGGCGGCATCAATGCTCAAGGAATTGAAGCGCCGCTGAGCAGCGATCGCGACGAGATAGAATACCTGACGCGGGCCAATGCAGAACTTCTTTCAGCGGCGCGGCGGTCGTTCGCCTCCCTTGGCCAGCTACTGGACGGCACAGGCGCGATGCTGGTTCTGGCCGACAGCGACGGCGTGTTGATCGACACCATCGGCGACAAGAAGACGCTGCATGACGGCATGGATATCCACCTCGCCATCGGCGGTAAGTGGAACGAAGAAGCCGTCGGCACCAACGGCATCGGCACTGCGCTGTGGACCGGCGAGCCAACTTTCGTCCATGCGGCAGAGCATTTCTGCGCCGGCATCAAATCCTGGACCTGTGCCGGCGCACCGATTCGCGATCCGCTGGACGGCAAGATCATCGGTGTGGTCGACCTGTCAGGCTATTCGCCGATCTTCCGGCCGCACAACACCGCGCTCGTTGCCGCCACGGCCCGGCAGATCGAAAAGGCGTTGGCCGAACAGCAGCAGGAACAGCGCACGCGCCTGCTCGAAGCCTTCATCTCGTCGGCTCCCAGCTACCGCCGAAAGGACGGCTTGGTCATCGTCGATCATCGCGGCCGTGCCATCTTCTGCAACAACGTGCCTGACGGCGAGACCACCGAGATGATGGACGGCCCGATGGAGCCGGGCCGTGGCCGCTGGCTGATGAACCTCCCGTCGTCCGGTTCCGACGCGGACCTCGCCAGGGCGCTACCGGCGCATCTGCGATCGTGCCACATCACGCCGCTCAAGCTCGATGGCGACCTCCGCGGCGCGGCGTTGGTATTCCCCCCTGTGCCAGCAGTCTCCAGCGTGGCGGTGGTCCACCGGGAAGTGAACAAACACCTTCAGGATGCTGTCGCTATGATCGTCGGTGAAAGCGAAGCGCTGGAGGCTGCCATCGACGTCACCTGCCGCGTCGCCCGGTCGACCAGCGTTGCATCGCTGTTGATCGAAGGCGAAACAGGTGTCGGGAAAGAATTGTTTGCGCGGCTTGTCCATGCCGGCAGCCGGCGCACAGCAAACGACCCGTTCATTGCGATGAATTGCGGGGCGATCACCAGGGATCTGTTCGGCAGCGAATTGTTCGGTCACGTCGCAGGCGCCTTTACCGGCGCCTCGCGTGAAGGCAAACCGGGCGTTTTCGAGCTCGCCAATGGCGGCGTCCTCAGTCTGGACGAGATCGGCGAATTGCCACTCGAGATCCAGCCGTTTCTGCTGCGCATCCTGGAAGAGCGCGTGGTCAACCGCATTGGCGACAGCCGCGGTCGCCCGGTGGATGTGCGCCTGGTCGCCTCGACCAATCGCGATCTCAAGCAGGAAGTTGCGGCAGGCCGCTTCCGTCGTGATCTCTATTACCGAATTGGCGCGGTTTCGATCACTGTCCCGCCGCTGCGCGAGCGCGGCGACGATGTGCTGCTGCTGATCGAACACTTCAACCGGCAGATCGCCACCGCATCAGGCGAGGACCCGCTGGAATTCTCGCACCAAGCGCTGGACGCGTTGCTCGCCTATCGTTGGCCAGGCAATGTGCGCGAACTGAAGAACCTCATGGCGCGGTTGCACATCTTGGCGCGCGGTGGGGCTGTCGGCGTCCAGGATCTTCCGGGGGAAATCAGTGCCGGCAATCGCCACAATGTGACCCTGCACAGCGATCATCCCGCACCCATGCTCGAAGCCCCAGTGTGCACATTCGAAGATGCAGAATGCCAGGCGATCAAGAACGCGCTTGCCGCAGAGAGTGGCAATCTCAGCAAGGTCGCCCTGAGGCTCGGTATTTCGCGGCCGACGCTCTATCGCAAGCTGGGGCAATACGGCATCCGGCGCGGTTTCATTTAGACTCAGGTCCGTTCACCGGCACAAAAAACCCGCTGCATTCGCGCCGCGGGGTTGGGAGATTCGTCAACCGAGTTTGCCCTCAGGCAGCGGTCGCGGGCATGATCAGGCTTTTACGACAGCACCCGTCACTTTCTCCGAGACGTAGCCGAGGATGTTGCCGAGGATCAGCGAGATAACCACGGCGGCCGCGACCTTGGTGATGCCGCCGATGCCTTCGCCATAAGCGGCGGCACCAAGTAGAAAAAGGGCGGCAGTCGTTGCATAGCCATAGACTGCTGACGGAATGGCGCTCAGCAATGGCAGCTTGGCGGCGAGTATCAGGACGACGATTGAAATGCCGACGCAAAGCCCGGACATGATCGCCGTAACACCAATGGACGTCAGTGCTATCAGTGCGCTGGCGGCGCAGACCGCTCCCCAGAGGTTTGCAACCGCCGAATTCTTGAAACCGGCTTCCTTGCCGCCACAGTGATAAAAACTCCCCCAGCCTACAAATACCGCCCAGATCAGCAAATAGGGGTTGCCGATGGTGATGGCCGTCCACGTTGCAATGCCGCCCATAATGCCGATGACGACAGCCAACCCTGTGATAAGATCCATATTGTCCTCCCGTTTTTCCAAAGCTCGAAGCAAACAAACTCGTTTCAGGATCGCGCTTCGCTGACGTCCCGACACGCAAATCGCCATGGCATCCGCCACACGGCTCAGGAAGAAAAGCTTGCCGGGTCAGGCAAGCAATCAGGCCGGCTGAGCCGCCGGTTCGCTCGTGTCCGACCCAATGTTTCAGGGAACGATGACGCCACGTCCGGTGAACCGCCGGTTCTTGAAATCATCAAGCGCGGTGTTGATGCTGGCGAGGTTGTATTCGGTATAGTGCATCTTCACCTTGCCGTCGGCGTTGAGCTCCATCAGTTCGACAAGCTCGGTAAAATTTCCGACCAGGCTGCCGCCAATGTTGATCTCCTCGATAACGAGATGCGCGGTCGGGACGTTGATGTTGCCGCCATAGCCGACGACGAACAGTTGCCCGCCCTTGCGCACCATCTTCCAGCAGATGTTCTCGACGCCGAGTTCGCCAACGAAATCGATCACCACATGTGCACCGCCACCGGTGATCTGGGCAACCTCCTCGACGACGTTCGGCCCGCCATCGAGGATGAAGTCGGCGCCCAGATCCTTGGCCAGCACGCGCGCCGCCGGCTCGCGATCGACGGCGATGATGCGGCAGCCCGAAATCGCGTGCAGCGATTGCAGCGCGATGTGACCTAGCCCGCCAATGCCGAGCAGCACGCAGTAACTCCCCGGGCGAAGGAGTTTTGCCGCGCGCTTGGCGGCGCGGTAAGCGGTGATGCCGGCATCGGCCAGCGGCGCCACCTCGATCGGCGTGATGTTGGCGTTGAGTTTGATCAACGAGCGTTCGCTGGTGATGAAATATTCGGCAAAGCCGCCATTCATGCCAAGGCCGGGAAACTGGCCGTTGTCGCAGTACATATCCTCGCCGTGCCGACAGTTTAAGCAGATGCCGCAAGAGCGGAACGGATGGCAGATCACGGCGTCGCCGCGCTTGACCGATCGGACGCCGCTGCCGACCTCCTCGACCCAGCCGGCATTTTCATGGCCCATGATGTAAGGCAACAGCGTGCCTTCGGGATCCATGGTCGGCTTCCACACGCCTTCGATGATGTGCAGGTCGGTGCGGCAAAGGCCGGCGGCACCGACCCGTACGATCACTTCGTCGGGGGCGGTGATCGTCGGTGCCTTGACCTCCTCGATCCTGAGCTGGACGTTCATTTTCGGATCGTATTCGTACAGTCTGGCAGCTTTCATCGTCCTATCCTTTCACGTCGAGATTGTTCGGATTGCTCAGGCGCGGCCGAGCTTCTCAGAGCCGCCGCCGCGAGCCGGTCCGGCCGTCGGGTCCTCATCCTCGGCGAGATGGCCAATCAGCGTTTCGGTGGTCAGGATCAGCGTCGCCACCGAAGCCGCGTTGGCGAGCGCTGTGTAGGTGACGCGGACCGGATCGATGATCCCCGCCTCGAACATGTTCTGGTAGCTGCCGGCAGACGCGTTGTAGCCGTAGCCGCCGTTGATGCGCGTGACTTCGGCCACGACTGCTTCGGGATCGGCGCCGGCGTTGGCGGCGATGCGCCAGAGCGGCCTCGACAGCACCGACCGCACCAGGCGCACGCCTTCGGCGACATCGCCCTCGACGCCGTTCGCCACCTTGTCGAGCAGCGGCGCAATCTGGGCAAGAGCTGAGCCGCCGCCGGCGACCACGCCCTCTTCGGATGCGGCGCGTACGGCATTTAGCGAATCCTCGATAAGCTGGATGGTTCGCTTCTGCTCCACTGGCGTGACACCGCCGGCATAAAGAATCGCGGTGCCGCCGGACAGCTTGGCCAGGCGTTCGCGCAGCTTGTCCTGATCGATGTTCGGCGGCGAGGCTTCATACTGCCGCTGCACCTGGGCGCGGCGCGATGCGATCGCCGCATGATTGCCGCCGCCGCGAATGATCGAGGTGTAGGACGAACTGGTCTTCACCCGGTCAGCCGTCCCGAGATCGTCAGCGGTGATGTCTTCCAGCCGGCCGCCGAGGTCGCGTGCGATCACCTTGCCGCCGGTGATGATCGCCAAATCCTCCATCATCGCCTTGCGCCAATGGCCATATTCCGGCGGATGGACAACGAGGTATTTTCCAGGTCCCTGCTTGCCGAGCAGCGTCACCACCACTTCCGGCGACATTTCCTCGGACACGACCAGCAACGGCCGACCACTCTGGTCGACAATGCGGCGAACCGCATCGAGCTGCTCGGGCTCCTTGATCTTGAGATCGGTCATCAGGATATAGGGCCGTTCGAGAACCGCCTCCATCTTCTCCTGATCGGTCACCATGTGATGAGAGAGATAACCGCGGTCGAAGGACATGCCCTCGACCACATCGAGCGTGGTCTCTGTGGTGACGCTGAAGTCCGTGGTGATGACACCTTCGGCTCCCACGCGCTGATGGGCTTCCGCCACCAGTGCGCCAAGCTTGGCATCGGTCGCCGCGATGTTGGCGACCGAAGCGAGAATGCCGTTGCCCTTGGCGGGCTTGGCCGAAGCCTTGAGCGCGGCCACGACCGCCGCCACGGCAAGGTCGATGCCCTTGCACAGATCGACGGATTTCACCCCGCGTTCATTCGCGTCCACGCCACCCTGGATAAGAGCGTTGGCGAGCACGATGGCAGTCGTAGTACCGTCGCCGGCCACCTCGTTGGTCTGCATCGAGACCTCGCGGACCACCTGTGCGCCCATGTTTTCGAAACGGTCGTGCAGTTCGATCTCGGAGGCGATGCTGACACCGTCACGGGTCACCATCGGCGTGCCGATCGGCCGGTCGATCATGGCGTTCATGCCCTTGGGGCCGAGTGTCGGCTCGACGGCGGCGGCCAGGCGAAAGACGCCGCGGGCGAGAGCACGGCGGGCTTCCGAGTTGTGAAGCATTATTTTGGGCATGATTCCTCCTTCCGCCTTACGGGCGGGTTGTTGGTTCGGGGCCTCGTGCAAGGGAGGCCGTTGTGTCAGCTCTGCTTCAGGCGGTCGGCGCAGTTCGTGCCGGCACGCGATCCATGATGAAGTCGACCAGCGTCGGCTCGCCGTCGACCACATCCAGTTCCTTGTATCTCGTCTGCTTGAGCCCACGGCACAGCGCGCCGTTGAACTCCATGTTGACGCGCACGCCGCGCAGTTCGGCGAGATGGGCACCGAGCGCGGTGGGCAATATGTGTTGCCCTTCCCATGTCACGAAGACAGGATCATCCACCCGGCGGTCGGGAAAGCGTTCAAGAAGAGCCGCCCTGTATCTCGGCTTCTGGTTGGCCGCTTCGCCCGGTTCGAACCGCGCGACGTCGTATGCCGGCAGGTCCATATCGAGCATTTCCCGATCTGTCAGACCGTGCTGCCGCAGCCCGCGCAAGACCGCCTCCTGGCGGCGCTTGAATGCCTTCATGCTGAAGGTTTCGCGCAAGGCGCCGAGATCCTGATCGGCGGCAAGCTCGGCGAATATATCACCGAACGTCTTGCCGGCTTCCATGCCACGATTGACCTCTTCCGCGAACATGTGATCGTGCAGCTTGACGCTATAGGCGGGCGACCACGATAGCTGGTCGAGCGCCTTGCGGACGCCATCCAGCATGAGGAACGCGAAGTTGGGCGAGCACCAGTAGGTCGGCAGGCGGAAGTCGATCTCCACGCTGCCATCGCTCCTAACCTCGGCCCGTTCGACAAAGCCCATCTCGGTCACCGGTTCGTCGAGTTCCGGGTCATTGACCTCGGTCAGCCGCCGCCAGACCTCTGCCTGGCGGCTTGGTATTCTGGCGGCGCCCATCGTGGTTACTCCGCTGCGATGCTGAAGGGGGAGCCCGCGAGTGCCTTCTTCTTGGCATCGATGTCGATGTCATAAAGACGCGCGGCGTTGAGGCCGAGGATCTTCTCCTTGATCTCGTCGGTGAGTTGAACTCCGCGTTCGGCAGCGATGTCGTCGGGGATCTGATAGGCCCAAAATTTCTCGACAAGCCAGCGCGGCGTCCAGATCGCGTAATCGGAACCGAACAGGATCTTCTCCGGCCCGAGCCAGAAGAGCAGTTCGGCGATGACCTCGCCGAAATAGCGCGGGCGGGAATGGATGAAAGGCAGCGCTACCGCGAGCCCACCGTAGACGTTGGTTTCCTGCGTCGCGATCCAGCAGAAATCGTCGAGGCGCGGCAGGCCGCAATGCTCGATGATCCAGTTGAGACCCTGGAAGTCCGTCGCCGCGTGATCGACGTCATGTACGTCGAAGGCATCCTTGCTGAGCGGCAGGATCGTCGGGCCCTTGTGGACGTGGATATTCCTGATGCCGAGCTTGTCGCAGAGTTCGAAGCATTTGTAGGCATCGGGGTCGGTGAGCTTCCAGCCCTTGGAGGCGCCGTTCCATTCGGCCGTGTACATCTTCACGCCCTTGACGTCGTATGTCTCCTTGAGGAAGTGGATGTACTCAAGCGCCTTTTCACCATCGCGCGGATCGAAGGCCCCATTGACGATGAATCGCTCGGGATAGAGCTTGGCCACCCCGGCGTTGCGCTCGATCGTGTTGAAACCGTTCTTGTAGAAGTCCTTGAGATAGGTCGACTGGACGATCGCCACATCATCGGGACCATCGATGAACAGATCGCGATAGAGATCGTCGGCACTGTATTTCTCGAACTTGCTCTTCTCCCACAGCTGGTCTTTGGGGCTCAGCCCCGTGTGATAGGCGTAGAAGCAATCAATGAACTGCTTGCCGTGGACATTCTTCTGGTTCTCCGGGCTGCCGTCCCAGAAATGGGTGTGGCCGTCGACCACGAAAATGTCCTTGCCTTCCGGTGTCCTAAACATTCTTTCCTCCGCAAGATGCGTGTTGATCGGTTGGGCGTGCCGCAAACAGGCGGCACGCCTGATTTTTTGCCGGCTATTCGATGTATTCGAACATCTCGTCCATGTTGCCGAACAGGATCACGGTGTTGTCGTCGATGCGCACCATCCTCCCGTAGTGGGTGGAACTGTTGACCTCGAAGGTTTCCGCCGTCATCTCGCGGCCGAGATACTCGCTGATTTCGTCCATCTTGAAGATCAGCTTGCCGGTTCCATCGATCCGGATCATCGCCGGTTGGTAGGTTACGATCACGTTCGGCTTCAGGCCCATGAATTCGGCGATGGCTCTGGCCTCGACCGAGTCGTTCATGGTGACGCCGCACTGATGCGAAATCGTTTGTTCGAAGGTGATATCCTTCATCGACCTGAAGATGTTGGATTGCGATGCGTCGCGTGCTGCAGTTGACATGACGGTTTCTCCCTGTGTCAGCGCTTGAGGCCGAGTTCGCCGAGGATCTGGCCAATCCGCTCTTCGGATTTGGCGCGGACGTCCGCGAACGCGACTGGCTTGGAATGCGGCATCGACCAGATCGGCTGCAGGCCGGTGGCTGCCTTGTCGGCGAGCGCGCCGTGCTTCTTGACCCAGCCCTGGAAGAGCTTCTTGTTGGCGGCGCCATGCTTCTCGTCATTGGCGAGCAGGTGCATGAGGTCGATCGTGTTGGCGAGGTTGCGCTCATAGTCGGCCTCGGCCGCCGAAATCACCGCCGGCGTGATGAAGTCATGGTTGGCGGCTGCGATCTGCATCAGGAAGCCGGAGCGGAACACTTCGCCCACCAGCGGCTCGAAGATGATGTTGATGGCAAAATACTGCTCGAGATAGTCGGTCGCGCCCATGATGGTCTCGACCGCCTCCCGCGTCCCCTGCCAGTTCGCGTCCTCGAGCCAGGCCTTCTTGCCAAGCTCGTCGTCCCAGCCAGGCAAGTCCATGCCGATCTCGGCAAGGTAGAGCGTGATGTCCTGCGCCAGTCGCAACTTGTAGGACGAGTTAGTCAGCGTCGCGTTGTTGATCATCTGGGTATAGCCGTAGCGCTGCGCCTGCATCAGCGAGGTGCCGAGCCCGAATTCGGCATGTTTCCACGCGCCGAGCTGCGTCTGCAGGATCTTGACCCAGGCCTTGTCGAAGGTCTTGGGCGCGCCGGACCTGCGGGCATTGTTGATGACGCTCTGCACCATCGTTTCGATCTTCGACTGGCGCTGGTAGTGTGTGCGCTCCCATTCCTGGTCGGGGGCGCGGAAGGCATGCCAGTTGGAACTCTGCGCAGCGGTGTTCTGCTTGACATAGGCACCCTTGCCGTCAGCGAAGGAGATGATCCAGTCCTGGATCAGGTAACGCTCGGGATCGGGCTGCACGTCGACGGTCATATCTTCGTAGTGCGTGGCGCGCTGGCCCTTGGGGTCGAAATACCGGTACTTCCGGCTGTCGGAGTCGGCAAAGATCGCCGCGCCGGCGGCTCCGGATCCGACTGAACTCGAGATAGCTGGCATAGTCTTCACTCCCTTGTTGCAGTTGTGGTTGCAGTTGCTAGGCGGCCCCCTCAATGAGCCGGCGTTGCACCCGCCGATGTGGTGAACTTGTCGAAGAAGATCCGCTCGGTCTCGAACCCGTTCATGAACAGAACCGGCTGAAGCGCATCGATCATCGGCGGCGGGCCACAGGCATGAACATCGCCCTGCCCGTCGACCGCCAGTTGCTTGAGCTTGGCGTCGACACTCTGGTGCACGAAACCGCGCTCGCCTTGCCATTCGGCGTCATCAGTCGCGTGCGACAGCACAGGGATGAACGTGACCTCCGAATGCTGGCCGACCAGCTCGGCGATCCTGTCGAGATAGAACAGGTCGTTGCGGGTGCGGGCGCCGTAGAAGAAATAGACCGGACGTTTCTCGCCGCTCTTCAGATGGTCGTTGAGGATCGACCAGATCGGCGACATGCCCGAGCCGGCGCCGACCAGGATCAGGGGTCCTTGCCGTTCGTCGCGGCGGAAACAGGTTCCGTAAGGTCCGACGACGGTGACTTCGGCTCCGGCTTCGATGCCCCCGGAATCGAGTTCTCCGGAAAACTTTCCCTCAGGGTATTTTTTGATGATGAAGGAGAGTTTTTCGGTTTGGTCCGGCGTATTTGCCATGGAGAACGAGCGCGTAATCGTCTCCCCTTTTTGCGTGGTAACCGTGATGTCGACATATTGCCCCGCCCAGAACTTCATCGGCGAGCCGAGTGCGATCTCGATGCCGCGAATGTCGTGGGTCAGGTGCTCGATCCGAGCAATCCGGCCCTTGTACGTCTTCACGGCGATCGCTTTCGCCAGAATCTCCTCGTCGTAGTTGAGAAGCTCGACTTCCAGGTCGGAGAAGGCGATGCAGCGGCACAACAGCACGTGCCCGCTCTCCTTCTCCATGTCGTTCAGCGCGAAGGTCGAGTATTTCAGCATGTCGACTTCGCCGTCGAGCAACACGCTTTTGCAGGCCGAGCATTGCCCTTCCTTGCAGCCGTGCGGCAGGGCAATGCCCTGGCGGAACGCGGCGTTGAGCACCGTTTCCCCATGCTCGACATCGAACTCGACGCCGACCGGGCTGAGCCTGACCGTGTGGGTTTCCGACATGCGGGACCTCCAGTGAAAGCAAGGGGCGGGACGAACCCGCCCCTTGGCCTGATCAGTTGCAGGGGGCGATGGTGAAGCCCTTGGCATATTCCGCCAGGTGCTTCTCGCGGTCCGCGGGCGACATGGCACGCAGCGCGTTGAGCGGCGATCCGAGCGTGTTTCCGCGCACATCGTCGAGCGTCCACATCTCCTTGTCGTCGAAGCGCAGATGCGGCTGCGGAACCAGCGTCTTGCCGTCGGAACGAACGAAGTTCAGATCCTTGATCGCATCGGCCAGATCCCAGCCGTCATAGAGCGTCTCCCACTCGCGCTTGCCGCTGAAGCGGCCCATCGCGGGCGTCGGACGGCCCTGATACTCGTCAGCGAAGGCGACCGTTGCGGTCCACTTGTCGAGTTCGTGGGCGAAGGTGTGCAACTGGCCATCGATCTCGCCGACAACCATGTCCTCGCGGATCAGGCAGGGTACGAGGCAGGACCAGCAGCGGTGCGGGTAGACGTAGCCGACGTCGCTGTTGAACAGCAGCACCTTCTCGCCCTTGTGGCTGAGCTTGGCGTACCATTTCCAGAAGTCGCCGAATTCGGCGTACCAGCCCGGATATTTGTGCTCGAACCATTCGAAGTCCTTGTCGGTCTGGGCTTCGATGCGCCAGAAGTTGACCGGCCAGCCGACCGCGAAGAACTGTCCAACCTTGTGGACATAGTTCTTCTTGGTGATGCGCTCCCAGGCTGCCTGGACGTCATCATGATGGACCTTGATGCCGTACTTCTCGAGCGGCAGCATGTAGGTGCGGTAGTAGTCCTCATAAATCCAGCGGTGCCACATTTCCGCGTACGATTCCTTGTTCTTGTCGCGGTTGGTGGTGCCGTATTCAATGAAGGTGCCGATGGCGGCGTCGACGATCGCGTGGTTCTGCCAGAAGGCGTATCGCAGGTCCCGCTCGAGCAAGAGGTGGTTCTCCGGCTCCTTGAGCGCCGCCATCAGCAGCGAATGGCCATTGCCGATATGCCGGCTCTCGTCCGACTGCACCGACAGGAAGACGGTGGGCAGCGCATAGTCGCCGTTGCGGGCGGCTTCCGAGGGCATGGCGACGAACAGCGTGTTGGTGAAGGCGGTCTCGGCGACCACGGTCAGGTACATGCAGGCGGCGGTCATCGTGTCGCCGGTGATGAAGCCTTCCGCGAACTGCCGGCCGATGGTCGTGGCATAGCATTTTCCGAAGGCTTCCTCGGTGATGTCGAAGCCGGCCGGATCGATGTAGTTCTCCATGTACCATTTCTTCAAATTCATCTGGATCGTCGAGTGGCGGAACTCGTCGATCATCTGCATGGTGAACCCGGTCCTGAGTTCCTCGCCCGGCGCGATACGGGCGACCATCGCCATCGAGCGCGCGGCCGAGATTTCCGGGAAGGGGATGATAGCCAGGAAGAGCTTCATCCACTCGACCCAGCGCGGCTCGACGTTGCGGAACATGTCACCGCGCAGCGCCGCATCAAGCGCGCCGTAGACCCGGTTGTCCTTCTCTTCCTGCATTGGAAAATAGGACCGCAGAACCTGCTTCATCGGGTCGCGCGGCGTCTTGTTGATCTTGTAGTCCGTCGGAAACGTCATCGCCTCCTGCACGTAGGAAGGATTCCAGCCGAGATCGGCAATCTTCTTGGTCGCCTCGCCGACGGAGATTCCGCGTTGCGAGGTAATCTTGTTGAGCGTCAGAGACGTCATGGTCATAAGCCTCCACCAGGTTGAGCCGCAGGTCCTTGACCCCGGCATGAAGCGGCGCACAGCACCGCAAGTGAGAGTGCGAATGGCACGGCAAAGGGTTGCGCAGTCAGGCGCGACTCATGGTCCGGCCATTCAAGTGGATCGCGGCAAAGGTTTTAGAGGCGTCTGGCAGGGATCCCCGGAGCCGACCGAATGTGCGATTGGCGTCTCGAAGCGGACGTGACTGGTTCCCTGCTTCCTCCGTTCCCTCGTTCTTTTGGCACCGCGTTGAAAGCGCGATGGGCTTCTTATGGGATTTACAAAGCAAGTGCCGTGCCAATTCAAAAATGACGTCCATGTCCGGCATTAAAACAAAAACTGCGCGCTTTCGTTGAGGGATAGAATTTCCAACTGTAACGTTCTTTTACAATTGTAACGTACGGATGTAATAGTGGATATCTATTCGCAATTGCAATATATCTAGTTAGCAGGTGCAGCAAATACGAAAAGAGCACGTCATCTATTTAATTTATCTCCTTTCTCTATTATTTAAGGGCGATGGCTCACGGGCGGGGCCCGCACTGGAGAAAGACGTGGCAAACGACAGTGACAGCAGGCGGCCGCCTGGGCCGATGTCCAACCGGGCCGACGGCGTCACAGGTGATCTTGTCAGGCTGATGCCCCGCGACCTGGTCTTTGTCATGCGCTTCCTGGGAGAGAGCCAATATCGCCTGCAGAGCCATTTCCAGGACTTCATCCGGGCTGAGCTTGCCGCCGGCGGCGTCACCACGGACACACATCCGATGATCCATCTGTTCATCGAGAACCATGCGACCCTGTTACGAGACTTCGTGTTTTCTGGCGTTTCGCTGTCCCGCCAGTTCCGCGTCGACGAGATCGAGCGCCTCACCGGCGATACGACATCGATGATCCGCGTCGACATCTGGGATCAGCTCAAGAGCCACATCGAAACGGCCGAACAGCAGTTCCATTCGCAGGCCGGCACATTGCCCAAATTGCTGTCGGCTTTTGAAAAACCTCCCGGACCGATGACTGGGAGCGAAAAATGACAGGAGGACAAGATGGGTCATCCTGCCAGGCGTGACGTGCTGCTCGCTCGCCGGCTCGACCTTGTCGCCAATGTCTCCGCGCTCACCGCCGAGGCGCTGCGGCTCAATCAGAAGCGCGCCGGCATCGAGATGGATGTGTTGCGCCTGGAGCTCGAAATCGGCAGGAGCGCCGCCAGCGCGCAACTGGTGCAGGACTTGCATGAAGCCGAGGAGAGAGCCGCTGCCATCATGCAAGCATGCGCGGCGTGCGAGGAACGCATCGTCGCTGCGGAAGGCGAGGTCGAGGACGTCGATCGCAGCCTCGCGGCGACGGATGGGAATTGAAGGAGGAACCAGCCATGAACCAGCACGCGATACAGAACCTGACCTTGTTCGACCTGCTGGCGCGAAGCTGGCGTCGTCTGTCGGCGATCGCTGATCTGCGCTTCAGCACCGACGGCATGGCTGTTGCGTTCACGTGCGTGGACGGAACGGTCGCAATCGCCGCAATCGCTGACAATGAACCACCGGAGGCGCGGATCAGAGTGAGCGGCGATCTCGGCCAGACGACGATCCGGCCTCGGGAAAGGTTACCGGCGCCGTTGATCGCCACCGCCACATTGGGAGATGGCGATCTCCCGCTCGCCAGCTACCTTCGGTCCAGCTTCCTCGTGGGAACGGCGGCAGGCGAAGCAGTGCATCTGACCGCGGACGGCAACACGATGGAAACGTTGGTCACGGTTGACGGACCGATCGTCGCCATCGACCACAGCCCCCGGACGGCCATGACTGCCGTCAGCAACGGACAGGATATCTTCCTGTCACGCGGCCACAGCGATGCGGGGAGGCTGCGACACGGCACGACATCGTCCACGGAAGCGATTGCTTTCTCGCCAGACGGACGGCACCTCGCCTGCGGCTTCGATGATCGACTGTCGATCTGGGCGTTGGAAGACCGCGCTACCCCGATGCGCGACATTTCCCTTCCGGCGCGTCCGGTGTCCATACGCTGGAGTGACGACGGCACGCGGCTGGCCTGCGGACTCGAAACCGGAGGCTTTGCCCTGGTCAGGATGATGGAGGGCCGCGCCGATGTCGTCGCGGGATTTCCATCTCCGGTCCGGACAGTGTGCTGGAGCCTGCCGGGAAACGCGCTGTTTGCCTCTGGCGCCTTCCGGATCGCCGGCTGGTCGATGGTCGCCCCGCCGCTTGACGGCGAAACCTCGGGCGCGCTTGAGACAGGTCGCGCTGGGCTGGTCCTAGTTGAGGCGGTAGCAGCGCACCCGGAGAAAAAACTGATTGCGGCCGGCTATGCCAACGGACGGATCACCATCGCCGGGATCGGCGCGCGAGACGAACTCCTTGTCAGACCTTTGGGGAGTGCGGTCACCGCGCTCGCATGGTCCGGCGACGGACGGCATCTGGCGGTAGGCGCTGTCGACGGCACCGCCGCGATCGTTACCTTTCCCGCGCAGATGTTCAAATAGCGAACGCAATCCGTATGAAACAGGAGGATGAAATGCAGACCGAACTCACCGTGGAGGACGAGAGCAAGGACGAATTTTTCGAACGGCTGGCCAAGCTGTCGGAAGAGATGGTGGCCAAGCATGGCAAGGACTTTAGCATGGGCGCGCTGGTACTTGCCGCCCGCTGGATCGCTGAAAATCGCGTTGGCAAGCTGAAGACCAACTAGACTCGCAGCCAACCAATTGAGCTCGCAGGCCACAGTTCCGAAGGAGATCCAGGCGACGGTGTAGCCAGCGTCGCCTTGATCTGAAAATCGATCCAGGACAATCAGAATACCAGGTCAATGATGACGATGCGGTGGCCGCCCTGCAGGCAGCGCTCGATGCTGGCGTCTTCAGCCATGGCCGCACGTGAGCTACGTGTGAAAGGTGCCTTGAGAAGGAGAAAATCGAGACGAGGCCCAAATCATTTCCTTCAAAACTTGCTGACTTGTCCGTCGACGCTCAATTCAGTGTTGAACAAGTGGACGTAGCGAAGGGACCGTTCCGTATGGTTCCGCGATGCTCTCACCATCGAATTGGCTATGCCCTGCTTCTATTAGTCCAACAGCAGCCCACCTTCGAAGGTCCGGCATAGCCTCCGCGTGTGTCGGCTGAGCGCACATCTTAGATCACGCGCGCGTCCTCCGGGCGCGGCTCGACCCTGCAACGGTGAATGTAGGACGATCCGCGCTACTGTAACGTCGCACGCCCATAGGAATCGAGGACACGGGTGATGCTGCCAATCAGCAGGTCATGCGCAACGGGCTCGATCCGACCTGCCGCAACGTCGGCATCGAGTTGCCCCAGATACTGGCTGACCAAAGGGCGGGGAATGTCCCTGTCGCCCAGAAAATCCAGCAGCGTCTGTGTCGCGTGTTGTGCGTCGGGCGTCGGCCAGTAGTAACGGATGCGGTCGCTGAAGGAGAAGTGCCGCTGCACGCGCTGCTCGTCCGGCGGACCCGGATAGTATTTCTGCCAATTGTCCGGCGAGGCCAGCATGACGCGCTCCATCGCCGCCGGCAGGCTTTCACGGGACGGGTCTGGCGCAAGCACGTCGGCGACGTGGCTCAGCCCGTACAACGCCTCGCGCAGCGCGAAGGTGAGCCAGGGGCCAACCTTGAGGATGGCGAAGCCGTCGCGCACCAGAGCCCCAAGCGCCTCGTTTGGCTGGTAGTCGGTCGAATGCGCCTCGAAGACGAATTGCGGCATGCGCCCGAGCACGGCGACCAGCTGCGTCGCCTTCCGCGGCGCGTACGCGATGATCTCGGCATTGCCGAATTCGACGCCCGGCTGGACGACGACGCCGACCGCACGGGCAAAGGCAGCGTCGAGGCCGGCGCGCGAAAATGCCTGTCGGTGGATCTCGACGGTGCGCAGGGCGTCATCGGGTTCGGTGACATGCATATGGTCGAGCGCTTCGAGCGCGCCGCCCGGCACCGGAACTTCGGTGCCGATGATGTAGACCGGTTTCTCGCCGCCAATGCGTTCGACCGCCGCCTCGGCGACGGCCGCAAGCGCGGCGGCGCGGGCAGCGATGGTCTCGTCGGCAAGCTGGGCGGGATCGTCGGCGCAAGCCATGCTGGTGTCGAGATGCAGCTTGGTGAAGCCAGCGCCGGCATAGGCGTCGATCATCGCCTTCGCCTTCGTCATCGCCTCGGCGGAAGGAAGATGCTTCCACGGATTGGGACCGAGATGGTCGCCGCCGAGGATCAGGCGATCGAGCGGAAAGCCGGCCCTTTTCGCATGGCCCTCGACGAAGCTGCGGAAGCCGGCGGGCGTCATGCCGGTGTAGCCGCCTTCGTGATTGACCTGGTTGCAGGTCGCCTCGATCAGCACATCGGAACCGCGCGACGCGCCGTGGCGGAGCGCGGCCTCGATCACCAGCGGATGCGCCGAACAGATCGAGGCGATGCCGCCTTTCTCACCCGCGGCGCGCTTCACCGCGATGTTGGCAAATCTCTGCGTCGCGGCGCTCATGGCTGGCCCTTTCCGGCGGTGGTTGCGAAAGCCTCAACCTCGGCCAGCGGAAAGATACCTTCCATTGGCCCCTTGCGAGTAACGGCTAGCGCGCCACAGGCATTGGCGATCCTGAGCGCCTGGGCGGGTGCAGCACCACGAAGCCAGAACGAGACGAAGGCAGCGCCGAAACAGTCGCCGGCACCGGTCGGATCGACCTCGTTAACGGCAAAGCCCGGCAAGGCCACCGTGCCGTGACGGTCGTGGTAGGCGGCGCCGTCGGCGCCCTTCTTGAGGACGACGCAGGAAACGCCGCGCTGCAGGAGTTCGTCGACCGCGCCCTTTTCGTCGCCGGCCGACGAAAACAGGAACAGTTCGTTGCCGCTCGGCAGGAAGACATCGGTTTGCTTGAGCACTTGGTCGAGCGCTTCGCGCATGCCGGAGGCCTGCATGATCTCGCGGCGAATGTTGGGGTCGAAGGACACCGTCCCGCCCTTGGCCTTCACCGTTTGGATCGCCGACAACGCGACATCGGTGGCGCGGTCGGAGAATAGTGACGAGCCCATGAGATGGACATGGTCGGTGCCGGCCAGCATGCTTGTCGCAGCAGCATCGATCCCGACCAGGCCGGCGGCGCTGTTGCGGATGTTGAAGACAAAGTGCCGGCTGCCGTCCGCCCGGTAGGTGACGAAGGCGGTGCCCGTCGCATGGCCCTTGTGAACCGCGATCGCCGACACGTCAGCTCCCAGGTTCCGCAGCCGCTCGATGTTCAACTGGCCGAAATCGTCCTCGCCGACCGCGCCGATCAGGCCGGCGGGTTGGCCGAGCGCTGCGGCCTGGCCGATGAAGATGGCGGGCGCGCCGGACGGATAAGGCCCCAGCAGCGGGCCCGGCTCGAGAAAGCTCTGGCCGATACGCTCGGCCATGATCTCGACGAGGATCTCGCCGGCTGAGACCAGCTTCTTCATCGCGGAATTCCTCCCGGCGTGTCGCTCCAGTCCGACTGCGGACTTCAGTCGCGCACAATTGTGCCTGGCGGCAACCGACATCCAGAGTCAATACGGCTTGCACTTTTTGCGCCAATTAACAAATTTACGCGTGGAATAATTTTATTATACGCGTTGAAACAGCTGGAGTTTTCTGTAAAATTTTGTCTTGCGGTTGCACGCCGGCGCACCGCAAGTAGGTGCCGGGCAGCACAAGGAACGAGGTTTCCGGAAGGCGGGAATCGGTGGCGATGAAGCACAAGACGATGGAGGATTTCGCCCGCTCCTGTGGCGTCTCCAGGCCGACCTTGTCGAAATATTTCGACGATCCGACCAGCGTCAAGCCGGCGACGCGAAAGCGCATCGAGGAAGCGCTGCGCTCGTCCGACTACCAGCCCAATTTGTTCGCGCGCAACCTCAACCGCAAGCGTACCCGCAGCATCGGCATCATGGTGCCGACGGTGGCCGATCCCTTCTATTCGGAGATGGTCAGCCGCATAGAACTCCGGCTGCGCGACGAGGGCTACTGGCCGATCGTGATCTCCTCGCACGGCTCGCGCGAACTCGAAGTTGAGGCAACGCGAACGATCCTGTCGCTGAAAGTCTCCGGCGCGCTGATCGCGCCGCTCGGCGTGCGCTCGGACCACCGCACGCTGGAGAAGCTGACGCAGGCGATCCCGGTCGTCTATTTCGACACCTATCTCGAAGGCGGGACGCCGTTCGTCGGCAACAACAACGCACAGAGCGTCTCGACCATCGTCGATTATCTTTGCCGGTCCGGCGGCGCCCCGGTCTATTTCGACATCCCGCATGTCAACCACAACTCGCCGGAACGGCTGGAGAGCTATGTCGCCTCGATGAAGCGGCTCGGGCATGAGCCGGTCGTCATCGGCAACACCGAGGACTACACTTGGGATTTCGAACGGATCGGCTACGAGCAGACGGAAACGATGCTCGACAATGGCGGCCTGGCGGGAAAGACCATCCTGTGCAACAACGACCGCTTGGCCTTTGGCGTGATGGCCGCCGCCTATGCGCGCGGACTCAAGATCGGCCGCAAGGGCGATTGCGACCTGCGGGTAGCCGCCCATGACGATCATCCACTGAGCCGCTACACCTGCCCCGGCCTCACCACCATGGCGCAGGACTTCGCCTCGATGGCCGGGCGCAGCGTCGAGACGCTGCTGGCGCTGCTTGAGGAGGACGACACGGCGGTCGCACCCAAAGTCAGTCTCGATGCGACGCTGGTGATGCGTCAGTCGGCCTGATCTTTCCCAAAAGCCGGATCGAAGCCGCGCCATGCGGCGACCGCAGCGCCAACGGCCTGTCGCGCTGCCGCGCCATGGCGGCCCATGGAAACAAAACCATGGATCTGGCCTGGCCAACGCCGCAGCACGACCGGCACACCGTCATCTTGCAGACGCCCGGCGTAGGCCTCGCCTTCATCTGCGAGGATGTCATGACCGGCGATGGCGACGAAGGCTGGCGCCGCGCCGGCGAGGCTCTCCGCCCTGAGTGGCGAGGCGCGCCAGTCGTCGATGTCGGCGGCATAGCGGACATAGTGATCGCGAAGCCAGGCCATGGTCGAGGCGGTCAGGCCAAAACCTTCGGCGAAGCGGCGATAGCTGTCCGCCGTCTGCGCGGCATCAGTGTTGGGATAGAACAGCAGCTGCGCGGTCAACGCAATAGGATCGCCCCGCGCGAGAAGACTGAGCACCGTGGCGAGATTGCCGCCGGCGCTGTCGCCGGCAACGGCAATGCGCCGAGCGTCGATGCCGAGATCGCCAGGCGCCTCTTGCATGAAGGAGAGCACGGCGCGGCAATCCTCGACCGCGGCCGGGAATTTGTGCTCCGGCGCCAGCCGGTAGGCGGGCGAAACGACGACGCAAGCCGCCATATTGGCGAACCAGCGGCAGATCTCGTCATGGGAATCGAGATTGCCGATCACCCAGCCGCCGCCATGCAGGTAAAGCAGCGCCGGGGCAGTTGCATCAGGCGCGTCCTGCCCGCGATAGATCCTGAGCGTCAGCGAACCGCCGGGTCCAATGATGGCGCGCTCAGTGACCGAAGCCACCGGCTCGCGCTCACCCTGCTGGTCCGGAAGGCCTTCTTCGTAGGCACGGCGTGCCTGTTGCGGTGTACCGGTCTCGAATGGCAAGGCGTCGGCCTGCCGGCCGAGCTCGAGCACATGCCGGGCTTCCGGGTCGAGTGGGGACAGGGACGGCGCTGAAGGCGATGTCATCATGGATCTCTCTCCGTCAGGCAAGCAGACCTGCCGCCTCGTCCTCTTCGAGCAGCGGCGGCTGGTCGACGGTCCCATTGACGGCAATTGAGCCGCGGCTTTCGCCCGAAGCGAGGATCGCCTCCATGATCTCCAGAACATGCAGCGCCAGATCGCCGGAGGCGCGGGGCTTGCGCCCATCGGCCAGCGCCCGCGCAAGATCGGCGACGCCTAGCATGCGGTAGTTGGCGCGGTCGGGTGCGGCATAGGGCCAGTTGCGCACACCGTAGAGTTCGGCCTCGCTGGCGAAATCGGCCCAGTCGTCGCCGCGCGCCGAGAGCGAGACTGTGCCGCCGAATGTGTCGGGATCGGGCAATCGCAGCGAGCCTTCGGTGCCGTGCAGTTCGATCGGATGGTTGGAGTGCTTGAACACGTCCCAGGAGGCGCCGAAGGTGACGGTGGCGCCGGAGCGGAACTCCAGCAGCGACAGGATGTTGGTCGCCGTGCCGACCTTGAAGCTGGTGTTCTTGTAAGGACCTTCGGCTGATATCAGCCGCTCCTCCTGGCCGCGCGTCGCCATCGCCATGACGCGCTCGACCGGGCCGAGCAGGTTGACCAGCATCGTCAGGTAGTAAGGGCCCATGTCGAAGACCGGGCCGCCGCCGGGCTGATAGTAGAATTGCGGATTGGGATGCCAGTGCTCCATGCCGCGCCCCATCATGAAGGCGGTGCCGGTCACAGCCCGGCCGATCGCACCCTCGTCCATCAGCCGGCGCGCCTGCCGTCCGGCAGCGCCGAGGAAGGTGTCGGGAGCCGAGCCGAGCTGCAACCCGCGCGCCCTCGCCTCTTCGACCAGCCGGCGGCCGTCGGCGGCCGACGTCGCCAGAGGCTTTTCGGTAAAGACGTGCTTTCCCGCCGAAAGCGCCGAAAGCGAAATGTCGAAATGCGCCGCCGGTATCGTCAAATTGAGAACAAGGTCGATGTCCTGGTCGGCCAGCAGCGCGTCGACGCCGAGTGCGCGGATGCCATACTCCCTGGCGCGCAGCGCAGCCATATCGGCCGAAATGTCGGAGCAGGCGCTGAGCTCTACCCCGCCGAACAGAGCCGCATTGCGCAAATAGGTCATCGAGATGTTGCCGCATCCGATGACGCCGATGCCGAGCTTTGTCTTTGATTTTCCGTGCATTTCAGATCGTACCTCCCAACGCGGTCATGGCCTGGCTGCACCCTTGCGTCAGCAACGGTTCATAGTCGAAAGCCGCTATACAACATTTTAAATCTTGACGCGCGTAAAATTCTTATAGAGCATGTGAAAACGCTGGCGCAGCATTGGAGGCCGCCAGCCTTGAGGAGGAGAACATGACTGACATGAAAACCGGCCAACGGCCGATGCGAATCCCGTGGCTCATGCGCGCACTGGATCTTTCCGTCGCGGCCAGGGACCGAGACGGGTTCAGGCATAGATCACCTTGACCCTGGTCCTATCAAGCTGGCTGCGTATTGGACCGGGCAGGCCATCGTCGGTGATCACCACATCGACGGCCGACAGCGAAAATGCCTTGGAGGTCCCGCTGACGCCCCATTTGCTCGAATCGGCAAGGAGGACAACGCGCCGCGCCATGCGAACGAGGTTTCGCTTCGTTCGCGCCATGTCTTCGTTCACGTCGACCACATCCAGTGACGAGTCTATCGCATGCGCTCCAACAAAGACCTGATGCGCTACCAAGCCGCCGAGAGCCGTATCGGCATCGGTGATCAGTGTGCTCACCGTGTCGGGATAGACCCGGCCGCCGATCATATGAACGTCGAGCCCGGGACGATGCATAAGATGCTGCACGATATTCATGGCCGTGGCCGCGACCACGACATTGCTGAGCGGCGGTAACTGCATGGCAAGCTGCATCAATGTCGAGCCGCCGTCGAAGATGACCGATTGGTTGTCCTCGAACAGGTCTACCGCCGCCCGGGCGATGCGCTTCTTTGCGTCGAGGTTCGTTTGCATCCGCCGGGCGAACGCGGCCGTAGTCGAATCGGTGGTACGGGTCACCGCCCCTCCACGGGTCTTGGTCAGTAGTCCCTTTCGGTCCAGTATCTCGAGGTCGGAGCGCACCGTGACTTCCGACACGCCGAACCCGTCTGACAGGTCCTTCGTGCGAACCTGTCCGCTGCGTTGCACCTCGCCCAAGATCGATTGGCGTCTCTGCTCCGACAACATTGCCCTGCCCTTGCCTCCCTGCGTCAAGCAACCGCTCTGGCCGCGGCTCACCTTACCAAAAATACGCGAATTCGAAAGCTTTCGAAAGATTGTTTTTCTTGTTTCTTTCGGAAACACTGGATCCAGGATTTTGAAATCAAACGATTGGGGAATTTTGCACTCATGAGCCTAGGAACCAAGGTGCGTCTTGCGCGCCTCTTCTCGCATCCATCGGGGAAGCTTTTTGGCGGCGCGGTCGACCACTTCGTCGGCTATGGCGACGTGCGCAAAGGCGGCCTTGCCGACCTGCCGGGTGCGCTTGCACGCGTCATGGCGGGCAGACCCGACTACGTCAGCATCCAGCCTGGCACCGCGCGCCATCTGTGGCCGCAATATGCGGGCAAGGCTTCCCTGGTGATTCAGGCGGGCTGCTTCACTCCGGACGATCGCATCAGCGAATTGATCGCAACGCCCGAGGATGCGGTGCGCGCCGGGGCCGATGCGTTGGCCGTGGCCATTCCGGTGCGCGGCGCGACCGAGGGCAAATACATACGCTGGCTCACCGATTCGGTAAATGCGGCGGCGCGCTACGGCATGCCTGTGGTGGCGCATATCTACCCACGCGATTTCACTGACGGAGCAAAAATCGTCTTCACCCCCGACGAGATCGCCTATGCGGCGCGCATCGGCTACGAGTCCGGCGTCGACGTGATCAAGATCGGCTACACGGGCGATTTCGAGTCGTTCCGAGAGACCGTCCGGACTTGCCCGGTGCCGGTTGTGATCGCGGGTGGTCCGAAGACCGATACGCTGCTCGGCGCGCTTCAGCAGACGGCGGACGCCATCCGTGCCGGCGCACGCGGTGCCGTGGTGGGCCGCAATCTCTGGGGGCATGGCGATCCGGAGAAGGCAGCGCTTGCCTTTCGCGGCGTCATCCATGACGGCCTTTCGGCGCAAGACGCCCTGGCGAAGGCGGGTGCCTGAACGATGCCCGCCGTCCCCTCGATCCTCGGCTTCGGCGCTATTGCGATCGACGACATCGTCTATGTCGATCAGCCGTTGTCGGCGGGCAAGGGGAAGGTCCTGCAAAATGCCCGCGCTTTTGGGGGAAATATCGCGACGGCGCTGGCCGCAGTCGTGCGGCTCGGCGGAACCGCCGGGTTCGTCGGATGGCTGGGCAGTGCCGCGGACGACGCCGTGCTGCGCGATCTCGTTGCGAGCGGTGTTGAAACCGCATTCGCGCCGCGCCATCCCGACGCGCGCCCGGTGCGCTCACGGATCACCGTCGGCTCGGACGGGGAACGGTTCATCGCGTATGACGACGATGCGATGCTGGGCACCGCTCCCGACTTTCCGGACGATATCCTCAGCCGCGCGACCGTCTTGATCGTCGATAGCTACGCGATCCGGTCGCTGGATGTCGTGGCTCGGGCTCGCGATCTCGGCCTTGCGATCCTCGGCGATATCGAATGGAGCGGCGGCCCCGCCACGGAGCGGCTGATCGCGCTCTGCGACCATCTCATTCTTCCACTCGGCTTTGCGCGGACTGCCACGGGGTGCCGATCGCCCGCCGAGATGCTCGAGGCATTATGGTTGCCGTCGCGATCCGCCGTGGTTCTGACCGATGGTGGGAGGGGCGTGTACTATCGCGGGCGTGAAGAGACAGGTCTCTGGCACTTGCCCCCGCACCGGGTTGTGGTCGTCGACTCGACCGGCGCGGGTGACTGCTTTCATGGCGCCTATGCCCTTGCGTTGACGCGCGGAGCCGACGCCGCAGGCCGGGTGGCATTCGCGGCCGCGGCGGCGGCCCTTTCGATAACCGGGCGTGGCGGGCGCGAGGCGCTTCCGACTGACGACCAGGTCACGGAACTCCTGGCATCGACCAACGCGCCGTCAGCAGTCGAACTGAAAAGTGCGCATGTCGATACTGGAACATAGCCTGAAGCTGTCGGAGGAAATATTTCGGAGGTGAACATAAGCCGAGAACAATTATAAAATCAGCGGCTTATACTTGTGGAGGGAGGAAGATGGCAGAAGTCATTCTTGAGAGTATCTGCAAAACCTACGGGAACAATTTTCGCGCGATCGACCAATTGAACCTATCGGTCGAGAACGGCGAGTTCTTGATTCTCGTCGGGCCGTCCGGCTGCGGCAAATCCACCGCATTGCGAATGATCGCGGGATTGGAGGACATCACCAGCGGCAGTCTTCGGATCGGCGGAGTCGACGTCGTCGACATGCCGCCCAAGGACCGCGACATAGCGATGGTCTTCCAGAGCTACGCGCTCTACCCACATATGACGGTGTTCGAAAACATCGCCTTTTCGATGCGGCTGGCAGGCAAGCCGAAGGCCGAGCGCAAGAAGCGCGTGGACGAGATCGCCAAAACCCTTCAGCTGACGTCTTTGCTGGACAGCAAACCCGCGAACCTTTCGGGCGGACAGCGTCAACGGGTTGCCATGGGCCGCGCTATGGTGCGCGAGCCGGCCGCCTTTCTCATGGACGAACCCCTTTCCAATCTGGACGCGAAACTGCGCGTGCAAATGCGCGCCGAAATCACCCGTCTGCAAAAGCAACTCGGCGTCACGACCATATACGTGACCCACGACCAGACCGAAGCGATGACGATGGGGGACAGGGTCGCGGTGTTGAAAGGCGGCGTGCTGCAGCAGGTCGACACACCCAAGAGGCTCTATGAATCGCCGGTGAACGCCTTCGTTGCCGGCTTCATCGGCTCTCCTTCGATGAACCTTTTCGAGGCGACCCTGACCGGCGACGAACTGATGTCCGGCACCTTCGCCATCCGGCTGCAGGATGCAGCCTTCGTGCGCAGGCCGGGCTTGAGGTCGTATGCGGGGCGCAAGGTCGTGTTCGGCATACGACCGGAGGATCTTTATGACAGCAGCCTCGAATCCGGTCGCAAGTATCAGACGATACCCGCAAAGGTGACTTCGATCGAAGAACTCGGCTCTGAACATATCGTTCACCTGAACATCGACGCGGTCCGGGTGGATTCCGGCGATCCGGACGCGGTGGACGATTTTGGCCTGGCATCGAACGCGGTGGCGAGATTCGAGCCGATCAGCGCCGTGCACTCCGGCTCGGAAATCGGGTTGGCCGTGGATGATGCCAAGTTCCATTTCTTCGATCCCGAGACGCATCTGGCGATCTGAATATCTGCAGCAGACCGCAGGCGAGAGTGAGGCGCCTGCGAAAGATACTCGCAAGAAGACTTCTAAATAAACCAGACGATCGGCCGCATTGTGCGGTCGATTTTGAAGAAGGAGGAGAAAGTGATGTTTCGGATACAACCCGCGATGCTGAAAATAGCCGCGGCCGCATGGTTGCTTGGCGCAACCGGCGCCATGGCGGATACGACGCTGGAATTCACCCAATGGTGGGAGCCCGAATTGCCGGCCGGCTCGCTCAGGGCGATCATGAATGACTTCGAGGCTGCAAACCCCGGAATCAAGGTGACGCTGGTCAGCGGCCCCTATGCGACCACGCGAGACCAGATCTCGGTTGGTGCTGCAACCGGAACGCTTAGCGACGTCGTTGGTCTCGACGGCGCCTGGGTGAACAATTTGAACGCGCAGAATGCGCTGGCCGACATGAACCCGATGATGGATGCGAGCGGCTTCGACAAGAGCCAGGTCGCGGATATCATCAAGGTGGACGGCAAGGCGGTGATGTTTCCCGTGGCTTCGTTCGTCTATCCGGTCTTCGTGAATTTGGACCTCGCCGCCCAGGCAGGCGTGACCAAGCTGCCGTCGACCCGCGCGGAGTTTCTCGAAGCCGCCAAGAAGATGACGCATGCCGACAAGAACCAGTATGGCTGGGTGCTACCCCTGTCGCTGCAAACGCCGTCCGGTGTCCAGAACGACATGATGTCGTGGGTCTGGGCATCGGGTCAATCGATGATGGCTGACGGCAAGCCGGCTCTCGAGGGCAAGCCGGTGGTGGATATGCTCACCTTCGTCAAATCGCTGAACGACGCCGGCGTCATCTCGCCCGGCATTGCCACCAAGACCGAGCAGGAAAAGGTCGAGGAATTCGTCAACGATCGGGTCGGAATGATGATCGACTCGCTTGCGCATGTGAACCTCATCCGCAAACGCAATCCCAAACTGAACTTCGATCTCATCCCGGTCCCGGTCGTGGAGAACTACAACGGCAAGCGCGGCCTTCCCTACGCGTCCTGGGGCATCGGCATCTCTGCGGCCTCCAAACATCAGGAGGAAGCCTGGAAGCTCGTCCAATATCTGATGAGTGAAAAGGTGAACGCCAAACTGGTGTCGCTGGCCAACGCCTTCCCGGGCAACGTCAACGCCAAGCCCGATTTCGTGACCTCCGACAAAGCTTTCGGCAAGGCTTTCGAAATCTTCAAGACCGGTTATCTTGCCAATGAGTTCACGGGCCTGCCGGTGGCGGAAGACCTGATGACCCAGTTCGACGTGGAAGCCCAGAAGATGCTCGCCGGCGAGCAGTCTCCGGAACAAGCCGCAGCCAACGCTCAAAAGGGCTGGACGGCGAAATTCTGATCGGCCTGTTTCTTCGTTTTCGATCTTCGACTGGGGGCCTGACTTCGGGCAGGCCTCCGGCAACAACGGATCGGCAATGTGAGACGGACCTGTTTCCGAAGCCCCTTCTCTTGAAGGCGTATCCCAAGGTTGGCGTATGACCCGGCAGAAGCGCTCCCGCCACCATAGACTGAAACGAGCGGTCGCACCCTATCTCTACCTGTCGCCCTCGCTCCTCATAATCGGCCTGCTGATGCTGCTGCCGATGGTGACGGTGATTGGCTATTCGTTCCAGAACAGCGCAGTGCTGCGTCGCGACCCATCCTTTGCCGGACTGAAACACTACCAGGCGATCTTTAACGATCCAGTGTTCTGGGCTTCGCTGTGGCACACACTCTACTTCACATGTATGAGTGTCGTCTTCCACATGACCATCGGCATGATCTTCGCGCTCATGCTGAACAGCGACCGCATCAATCCGACGCTGCGCAATATCCTGCGCGTGCTCTACATACTGCCTTGGCTGTTCACCGCGGTGATTATCGCCGTGATCTGGCGCCTCTTGCTCGAGCCGAACGGTGTCGTGAACAGCGTTCTCATGCAGATGGGCATCATCGGTTCCAAGGTCGAGTGGTTTTCCTCGCCCGAGACCGCGCTGCACGCCGTCACCTTCGCCAATATCTGGGCGGGCTACCCGCTTTTCATGGTCAGCCTGCTCGCAGGCTTGCAGGGCATTCCCAAGGATTTCTACGAGGCCGCCGATATCGACGGGGCGAAGGCCTACCAGAAGCTGATCTTCATCACGATCCCGCAGCTGATGCCGATCATCATCAGCATCTCGCTGCTCGACTTCATCTGGACCATGCAGGTCTTTCCATTGATCTGGATAACGACGGGCGGCGGTCCGATCTACTCGACCGAGGTCCTCAGCACCTACACGTACAAGCTGGCGTTTTCGAGCTACAACCTGTCGCAGGCGTCGGCAAGCGCCGTGGTCATCCTGCTGATCTCTCTCGGCCTGACGCTGTTCTACATCCGCTATCAAAAGGCTCGGTAGTCACCATGAGGAAAAGGCACACGCCGAAAGACAGGCTGATCACCGTCGCGCTCCATGTCGCGCTTGCCGCAGGGCTCTTTTTCGCGGCCTTCCCGATCTACTGGATGCTGAGCAGCTCGTTCAAGTCGAATACCGAAATCTTTGCCCTGCCACCAACCGTCCTGCCGAAGGCCTTCACGCTGGAAGCGTATGCGGCCATCCTTGGCGACCCGGTAAAGCTGCGCTTCTTCTTCAACAGCTACTTCGTGGCCGGAGCGGTGACGGTGCTGACGGTGCTGATCGCCTTGCTGGCGGCCTATGGGTTCAGCCGTTTCAATTTCCGCGGTAAGGGCAGCCTCAACACACTCATCATCAGCACGCAGACGATCCCGCCGATCACGCTTTTGATCCCCTTCTTCGGGCTTGTCGTCTCGTATGGCATCTTCGACACCTACGTCGCACTGATCCTGACTTACCTGGTGTTTACGCTGCCCTACGCGATCCTGCTGATGACGGGATATCTGAACACCTTGCCCCGCGATCTCGATGAAGCGGTGGCTGTCGACGGCGGCACCAGCTGGACCGCACTCTGGCGGGTGATCGTCCCGATTTCACTGCCTGGTATCGTGGCGACGTCGGTCTACACCTTTCTGTTGTGCTGGAACGAATTTCTCTTTGCGCTGACGCTGACGAAGTCAACGTCCATGCGCACCGTCCCGATCGGTATCCAGCTGTTGATGGGGCAGCACGCCTTCGAATGGAACCAGATGATGGCGATGAGCGTGCTCGGCTCGCTACCGCTCTTGCTCATCTACCTCGTTGCCCAGAGGTTCTTTCTCGCCGGTATGACCGCGGGCTCGGTCAAGTAGGATGTCCCTCCCACGGAGAACTGATGGAGTAGGCCGCGCACCGCAATCGATGGATTGGACCTTCTCTGCTGGCAGGTGATATCGCCGCGGCCTCAGGCGTCGTAGCGTCGCTGATCGTGCTGGTGCCGTTCTTCCGGCGCCACATCATCGAAAGGGCCTACGCAGGTGGAATCAAGGAATGAAAGGATGAACGTGAAAGACCTCAAAGTCGGCTGCCAGACCTTCACCTGGGAAATGCTCGGAGACTGTTTTGCCGGCGGCCCCGACGACCTGCTCAAAGCGATCGCCGATGGCGGCTATGCCGGCATCGAGATCACCGACACGATGATCGGCCGCTATGCCGGCAAACCGGCGCAGTTCGCGACGGCGCTGAAGACATCCGGCCTGACGCTCGTCTCCTTCGCCTTCGGTTCGAATAGCGGCTTCACACTCAAGGAGAAGATCGGCGCCGATGTCGAGACCGCCAGGCGCTGGATCGATTTTGCCGCCGCCTTTCCGGGCGCGCTGGTCTCCATGGGCTCGGCCACCGTCGTGTCGGACGGTCCGCGCTGCGACAAGTTCGCCATTGCGGCCGAGGTCTACAACAAGGCTGGTGAACTCGGCAGCAAGGCCGGCGTCCAGGTCGCGGTGCATCCGAGCTCGCACCACAACACGCTGCTCTACGATCGCGCCGATTACGACCGCATCTTCGGGCTGCTCGATGCCTCGCTGGTCGGCTGGGTACCGGACACCGGCCACATTTTGCGCGGCCACAAGGACATGGCCGACACGCTGACCACCTATCGCGATCGCATCCGCTACGTGCACCTGAAGGATGTCGATGCGAGCGGCACCTGGGCGATGCTCGGCAAGGGTGTCTGCGACACGGCGAAAGTGATCGAGATCGCTAGCGCGGCGCCCAACTTCAACGGCTGGCTGGTGCTGGAGGAGGAATCCGAAACCGCCGCCGCCGATCCGGCCGGAGCGGTCAAGACCAACCGCCAGACCATGCGCGGCTACGGGGCCTGAGACAATGATCCGCAAGAAAGACCGTCGTCTTCGTGTCGGTGTGCTTGGCTGCGGGCCGATCGCGCAATTCGCGCATCTGGAATCCTGCGTGAAGGCCAGCAATGCCGATCTCTATGCGATCTGCGATGCCGCGCCCGATCTGCTGGCACGCATGGGCGCCACTTATGAGCCGCAGAAGATGTATGGCGACTTTGATGAAATGCTGGCCGACCCTGAACTCGAGGCGGTGATCGTCGCCACCTCCGATGCCTATCACGTGCCGATGTCGATCAAGGCGCTCGAGGCTGGCAAGCACGTTCTCTGCGAAAAGCCGATCGGCGTCTCGGTCGAGGAAGGCCAGAAGCTTGCCGATGCGGTCAGGCGTTCCGGCAAGGTGCTGCAGGTCGGGCACATGAAGCGCTTCGACCCGGCGCTGGAAGCGGCGCGCGATTTCGTCCGCGACGAGATGGGCGACATCCTGGCGCTGAAGGCCTGGTATTGCGATTCCACCCATCGCTACACCAACACCGACGCGATCCAACCTCTGCCCGTCACCAGCAAGCTGGCGAGGAAGCCGGCCGGAAATCCGAAGGCCGATCTCAGGCAGTATTTCATGCTGGCGCATGGCTCGCATCTCGTCGACACGGCGCGCTTCCTGTGCGGCGAGATCACCGCTGTGCGTGCCCGCCTCAACGAAAAATTCGGCGCCTATTGCTGGTTCGTCGAGACCGAGTTCGCCAATGGCGCGCTCGGCCATCTCGACCTCACGGTTGCCGTGCGCATGGACTGGCACGAGGGTTTCCAGCTCTACGGCGAAAACGGCTCGGTGATCGCGAAGACCTTCAATCCCTGGTATTTCCGCGCCAGCGAGGTCGACATCTTCCACGAGAAGGATGCGACGTCGCGCAAGCCGCTTGGCGCCGACGGCCATTTCTTCCGGCGCCAGCTCGAGGGCCTCGCCGAGACGGTGCTCGACGGCGAACCGATGCGCGGCGCCAACGTCGATGACGGCCTTGCCTCGATCCGCGCCATGGTGGCGATCGCCCGCTCGGTCGAAAACGGCGAACGCGTCGAGATCGCCACTGTGGCGGGAGCGGTCTGATGCAGATCGGGGTGTTCGCCAAGACTTTTCCTGGCAGCGAGCCAGCCGGCGTGCTGGCCGCGGTGCGCGACGCGGGATTTGCCGTCACCCAGTTCAACCTCGCCTGCGCCGGGCTGCCGTCGACGCCGGACGCGGTCCCGGACGATGTCATCCGTGCCATTGCAGCCGCGTCTGATGCCTCCGGTGTCGCGCTGGTGGCACTGTCAGGCACCTACAACATGGCGCATCCGCACAACGCCGTGCGCGACGATGGCTTGCGCCGGCTGAAGGTGGTGATCGAGGCCGCCGCCAAGCTTTCCATGCCGCTCGTCACGCTGTGCACGGGAACGCGCAACCGCGATGACCAGTGGGCGCATCATCCCGACAATGCCGATCCCTCGGCCTGGGCCGACATGGCGAGCGAAATGGAAAAGGCATTGCAACTCGCCGATCGCCACGGCGTCGATCTCGGCATCGAGCCGGAACAGGCCAACATCGTGACGTCGGCGCAGGACGCGATGCAGTTGATCGCCGAAATGGGTTCGAAGCGGCTGCGCATCGTCCTCGATCCGGCGAACCTGTTCGAGCAGGCGGATGCCTCGCAGGCCCGCGCCATCGTCGCCGCCGCCATCGAAACCACGGCCGGCCATGTCGCCATGGCGCACGCCAAGGACCGTTTTGCCCACGGCTGCTTCGCCACCGCCGGGCAAGGCGTGGTCGACTTCGCCGATTTCATCGCACGGCTCAAGGCGACAGGCTTCGACGGTCCGTTGGTGACGCATGGGCTTTCGGCCGAAGAGGCGCCCGGCGTCGCCCGCTTTCTGAAAGGGCTCCTGTGACGAAGCGCCCGACGACCTTGCTCCGCGATGGTGGCACGCTACGGGTTTCCGACGCGGGCGACGGGCTGACGGTCGTCTTCCAGCATGGTCTTGGCGGCGGCGAGGCGCAGGTCGCCCAGTCCTTCCCGGCCGGCACCGGCTTGCGGCGCGTCACGCTCGAATGCCGCGGGCATGGCGGCTCGGCACTCGGCAAGCATCGGCCGTTCTCCTTCCAGATGTTCGCCGACGATGTGCTCGCCGCCGCCGACCAGGCCGGCCTCGAGCGCTTCGTTGCCGGCGGCGTGTCGATGGGCGCGGGAATCGCGCTGCGCCTCGCCTGCCGCCATCGCGATCGCGTCGCCGGCCTCGTGCTGGTGCGCCCGGCCTGGACGTTTGGCAAGGCACCGGCGAACATGCGGCCGATCGCGGAAGTCGCCGGCCTCATGCTGGATCACGGCCCGGACAAAGCGCGGGCGCTTTTCGCGCAGTCCGAGACCGCCGTACGCCTCTATCGCGAGGCGCCCGACAATCTCGCTTCGCTGCTGGGCTATTTCGACCGGCCGGACGCCATGACGTTCGCGCAAGTGCTCGCTGACATCGCCGCCGACGGACCGGGCGTCTCGGCAAGGGATGCCGAGTCTCTCGATATTCCGACTTTGGTCATCGGCAACGCCATGGATGCCGTGCATCCGCTGTCCTCCGCCTATACGCTGGCGGCCGCCATTCCCAGCGCCGCCTTTGCCGATATCGCGCCCAAAGCGCTCGACAGCTCCAGGCATTTCGCCGAGCTGCACGCGCAGGTCACGGCCTTCCTTCACGCCCATGCCAACTTCCGGAGCCTCATTCCGTCATGACCACCAAACCCCTGTCCGGCCCCTCGGCAATAGCCGCCTTGCCTCGCAACCGGCTGATCGGCGAGTTCTCGCTGTGGTCGGCCGACCTCGCCAATATGGAGCGCGACCTGAAGCGCATCGACGCTCATGTCGACCTCCACCATATCGACGTTGCCGATGCCCGCTTCACGCCGGGCTTCCTGTTCTTCCCCGACCTGGTGGCTCGCATCGCCAAGCTGACGACGAAGCCTATCCATGTGCATCTGATGGTCGAGGCAGAGATCGTCGAGGAGCAGACGCGGCAGTTCATCGCGGCCGGCGCTGACCTGATCAGCGTGCATGCCGAGAATGGTGAAGCGGGGCTTCGCGCCGTGCGGCTGGCGCATGAGCTTGGCGCCGAAGCCGGCGTGGTGCTCAGGCTGGAAACGCCTCTCAGCGTCGTCACGCCTTTCCTGCCTGAAGTGGCGTTCGTGACGTTGCTCGGCACCTCCATCGGCGTCAAAGGGCAGCGCCTGTCCGACCAGGCCTGTCCGCGCCTGATCGAGGCCCGCGCGCTGATGCGGAAGGCCGGCCGTGAGGCCGACATCGTGCTTGCCGCCGATGGCGGCATCCGCCACGAGACAGTGCCGCTGCTGCGCGCCGCCGGCGCCGAGACGGTTGTGCTGGGCTCGCTTGCCTTCGGCGATCCCGACCTCGCGCAGCGCATGGCCTGGCTGCACGGACTGAAGGTCGCCGCCTGATGAGCACGCTTGCGCTTGCCTTCGATCTCGGCGGCACGGAGCTGCGCGGCGCGCTCGTCGAATGCAGCGGTGATGTCATCGCCCGGGTTTCGGCACCGACGATGGCAGGCGCTGGATCGGAGGCGGTGATCGGCCAGATCATTGCGCTGGCAGGCACCCTGCTGGCGGAGTATCCGCGGGCAAAGGTGGTCGGCATCGGCATGTGCGCGCCGGGGCCGCTCGATCCCAAGGCGGGCATCGTCATCGGGCCGCCGACCCTGGCCGGCTGGCACAATGTGCCGCTGATCGACATCCTCAGCCGGCAGTTCGGCCTGCCGGTGCGACTGGAGAACGACGCCAATGCGGCAGCCCTCGGCGAATGGCGCTTCGGAGCCGGCCGCGGCACCGGATCGCTGGTGTTCGTCACCGTGTCGACCGGCATTGGCGGCGGCGTCGTCGCTGACGGTCACATCTATCACGGCAGGCGCGGGCTGGCGGCCGAGATCGGCCACATGACCATCACCGGCGAAGGGGACCGCTGCTTCTGCGGTACCGTCGGCTGCTTCGAGGCGGTCGCCTCCGGCACCGCGCTTGGACGGCGGGCGACACAACTGACCGCGCCGAGCGACGGCTCGCTGCTCAGGCGCCTTTCGAACAATGGCGATGTCTCGGCGCGGCATGTCGTGGATGCCGCGCGGACGGGTGATGTGGCGGCTCGCCAACTGGTCGAGGCGGAAGCCAAGTGGCTCGGCATCGGCTTCACCAACCTCCTGCATCTCTATTCGCCCGACCTGATCGTGATGGGCGGCGGCCTTTCCAACGGCTTCGATCTCCTGGCGCCGACGATCCGGGCGACCGTCGAGGAGCGCGCAATGCAAGCCTATCGCGACGTGCCAATCGTGCCGGCCGAGCTCGGCGATCGGGCGGGCCTGGTCGGCGCGGCGAGCCTGATCTTGTGGGAGGGCGAACCTGGCACGGCGCTGGCGATGGTGCAGGACGACGAGCCGAAAAACGGGGCCAGGGAGGTAAGCCAAGGCTGAGCTCAAGCTGCGCGGTGCGCGCAAATTCTATGGAGCCGCCGAGATCATCAAGGGCATCGACCTCGACGTCGAGGACCGCGAATTCATCGTCTTCGTCGGTCCGTCCGGCAGTGGCAAGTCCACGCTGCCGCGCATGATCGCCGGGCTGGAGAGGATCAGCGCAGGCGACCTCATGATCGACGGCGTGCGCGCCAATGGCATCGACCCGTCCGCGCGCGGGTTGGCCATGGTGTTCCAGTCCTATGCGCCCTATCCGCGTATGAGCGTGGCCGAAAATATGGGCTTCGCACCGAAGATCGCTGGGGTGCCGGCACTGGACAAACAGGCTATCTGCGGCGGGTCTCGCAGCCGGACACACAAGCTATCGGGCCGAGGCTCGACCGCAGTTAAGTCAACTACGGCAACGTTCGTCGGCGACCAACTGTTGGGCGAATGAATCGCCGCGAACACTGCCTCTGCCGCAACATTCGCGTCACGGTCGCTACGCATTGCAACGTCATTCCGGATGTCGCCCGTGCGCCAAAACCGGCGAATGGAGGGCGCTCGCCTCGTCCGCTCCCTGCCGAGAGCGCGTCGGAATGGAAACCGCACCATTGATCAGCGATGCGCGCAGCTTCCCGGAAACCTTGGATCAGCGGATAAGATCGTGCTGCTGGAGCGCGCCCGCCATTCACCATGCGTGGGAGGTTCCGCGCAAATAGCCGACGCCGAATGGGTGAGCCAAGCATGCAGACATCATTGTCATGGTGCTGCGGACGACAGTGCATATCCGGCGCGCATGTCGCTCTGTTCGAGCCTTTGAACCACCGCGCTGACCACGGATGTACTGGCAGCATTGGGATCTTTCCGGTTCGGATGGAAAAGATGCAGGTCGGCGTGCTCCTGCGGAAAGCCGCACCCCCTCATGCAACGCAGCCTCCCCCGCGTGGGGAGCGCTTGCCTGCACTACGGCGGCGGCTTTCCATGCGAGCCGCTTCAAAAATGATGCTGCGAAACGGCTCCGGCTTTATCCGACGAACGCCTCACGCATCCGAGCGAACATGCCGGGCTGTCTCCCGGCAATCGCCGCACGGATGTGACGGGCGGCCGTTGCGGCGCTCACCGTCGCGCCGAAATGACAATAGCAGATGATCTCATGCAATTGCCTGTCGGTCAGTTCGAAGAACCGCTTCGCTTCGCCGTAGTTGTCGTTTTCCAACCCGGCGGCGCGGAGGACAGGATCCTCGAAAGCGACTGAGATCGGCGAGCCGTCGCCGCGCATGGCCCCGCGTGATCTAACCGGCTGATACTCGGTCTGGTGTAGCGTCGAGAGTCGCCGGTCAGGGTTCCGTTCAAGGAGCTCCGCCCAGCGTTCAAGACGTTTGCTGCGCGACATGGCCTGGCGCAGGTAGTCCTGATCGATCTCGGCGACGATCTGCAGTTGCTCAAGCGTCTGGTGCTTCATTTTAGCCTCCTATTCGGACGATAGTTGGCCCACCCATATCCTTCTTATACCTGCGGCCAGCGTGACTCCGACCGATCGTGAAGTCCAATCACGATGATGCTGGGAGGGCTTCCCCCCACGAAAATGCGGAGGCTTCGCAAAGATCCGGCCATTAATTTGGCGAACGCGGTCAAATGCGCGGCTGTTCGACGATGTCGGTCTGGAGTCCGTGCCGATCGAGGTGATCGACGGGCAGAGTCTGTGCTGGAGATGACGATCGCTCTCACTGCTGCGGCGCTGGTATCGGTGTGCCGCCAAACCAACTAGCCGCATACGCAATCACGACCACGCCGTACCAGAGGCGCCTGTCCTTGGGATCCATCGTTACCTCCTGCCCGCTACATGTTGGCCACTGGGCGAATTCCTTGAGCCTTTGGCCGCATGAGCGACCCATTTGCCGTCTGGCAGGCACACAGTAGGCTGGATAAGGGGTCTTTGAGAAGCGCGCGATACGACCGCGCCGGCATGATCGCCAGCGGCTGCGACCGGCGGCTGCAGGCGTGCTCGACGAGTAGCGTTGCGGCATGGATGTCAAAAGATCGGCGATGCCATCCAGCGCCTGTGTGATCGATGCGGCGCGCGTTATCCTGATCTTCCAGCACGGCTCCGCGCAGCCGCACCCCTCATTAGACCGTTTCGAGACGGCTGAACCGAACCGGGATGAGTTTGCGAGTCTTCAGTTGCGCTGCCGCATCCTTGTCGATGACCGTCAGCAACTGCGCTTCTCCAGGTCCCACGGGCAGGACCAGGCGTCCCCCGGGTTTGAGCTGCTCAAGCAAAGCCGGCGGTGTCCGCTCAGCGGCCGCGGTGACCAGGATCTTGTCGAATGGGGCGTGCTCAGGCCAGCCGCGAGACCCGTCTCCGACACGAATGCCGACATTGGAGAAGCCGAGACCCCGCAGGAGAGCCTCGGCATGGCTTGCGAATTCCTCGATGATTTCGACGCTCCAAACTTGCCCGGCAAGGTCCGCGAGGATTGCGGTTTGGTAGCCTAGGCCGGTGCCGATCTCGAGCACTACCTCGTGCGGTTGCGGCGCAAGGAGATCGGTCATGAGAGCAACGATGAAGGGCTGCGAGACGGTTTTATCAAAGCCGATCGGCAGCGGCATGTCTTGGTAGGCATAAGGCGCAACTGATGCTGGCACGAAGAGGTGCCGCGGTATCCGCCTCATCGCCGCCAATACCCGCTCATCGAGCGCCACCTTGCCAAGTTCTTCGCTTGCAAGATCGGTGTGAATTGCAATCATCTCGACCATGTGCCTGCGTAGAACCGCAAGGTGCTCTTCGTTCATCGGCTTCATGACGGTGGGGCGCTCCTCAACCAGTCTGCTGCCTGATAGCCTTATACCCTGTTCGTCTTGTCACAGTAACCATGTCGTCGAGAACGCGGCTTCGGTTGGGGCGGGTTGTACCGCCCTGCTATTTCGTCGCCGTTCCTTGGTGCTCTCCCTTTCCTCGCACCGGGGTGGAACGGCGTGCGCATCAGAAGCTCGCCAGCGAGGCGACAACTTCGATATAGCGGATCGCCAGCCAGTTCAGCACCAATAGGCCGAAGGCCAAAACGACGCCGAACCCTGCGCTGTCGCTCACCGGCTCCATCCCGCGCTGATCGTGCGTGATCTGGCGATTGACGATGACCGAACCTGGGCGAGCCAGCAGCGCTATTCGCGCTGCATGCCGGCCATACGATAATCAGCGTTAGCCCGCGTGGCGCTGCTGAGAAGAACCGGAATTTCGTGATGGCTTGCCGCCGCCATTGGCGCGGCACTGGGAGACTGGCTGTCCTTCTGGATCGGCAAACGGCTTGGAAAGCGGGTTTCGCACTATTGGCCCCTCTCCTGTTCTTCGAGCGGTGGGGGGTCGCCGGCGCTTCTTCGGTCCCTTGCGTGCATCCGTATCCTTGGTGGCGGGCATCTGCGCGATGCCGCTCTGACGTTTCAGTTTGCCAATATCGCTTCGGCTCGCCGGAGTTCGTAGCCGATGTTGCACGGTTTTTCGACGTCACGAGAGGACACGTCTTGCTCGCCGGTCCCAAGACGATCGCAAGCGTTCCGGATTTTGCTCGCGCGGATCGGGAACTTGTCGTCGTTCGCTCCAGTATGGATCCCGAGGACACGCTCAAGCGCTTTGCCGGCCGTGTCGTCTTCATCGGCGGCGTTCCACCGGTCTGGGACGCCTACGCGCGCTTCGTCAGCTACTGGGATGTCACGCGGCTGCCCTGTGACGGGCCGGCGGACCGCTGGTTCGATGCAAGATGGCTTACGGGGGTGGCGAAGTTGCCAGAAATCACCGCGACCAATGAAGGCTCGGCTCGTATCGATCTGGGATTATTTAGACCACCTCGCGACCCAAGTTCCAGACCGCATTTTATGCAACTTTACATCGAACACAGAACCGACAGCGGTGCAGCTTGCAATTTTTTCGCCGAACGGCGACACACGGTGACGGTCGTGCAGCACCAGCCCGCGCACAAAACGATCGCGGACTCCTTCCTGCAACTGGCGCAATCCCCCAAAAGTCCTGCGGAACCGTTGCGGAGGCCTTCACCTCGATACCGACGACCCGACCGCGTCGATCCTCGTTCACGACGCCGACCTCGTCCTGATCCTTGGTCTGGTAGTGTGAGAAAGACACCCGTCGCCCGGACCACCATGCGAGCTTCAGGAATTCCGACACCACGAACCTCTCGAGCAAAGCACCGAACCGCGATCGGTCCTACGTTCTTCGTCTACGGCCGCTCACAAGATTGTCAACAATCTGAGAAAGTTTTGTTGACAGGTGATTGATTTGAGCCTTCACTCACAAAAGTCCGCGTATCGATCGAGTTCTGTCGCAACAATGCGCGGCCTCCAAAGGGGAAAGAACAATGATCAACAGGCGTTCAATAATCACATCCGCGGCGCGCGGCGCCGTCTCCGCGCTGGCAATCATGGCCGGCGGCACAATCGCGGTGCACGCCGCCAACAAGGAACTCAAGATCGGCTTTGTCGGCGTGACGAGTGGCGCGGCCGCTGCGTGGGGCACATCCAACGTCCGCTCGATGCAGACGCGCGCCGCCTGGATCAACGAAACCGGCGGTGTGAAGATTGGTGACGAGACCTATGACATCAAAATCGTTACCTTCGACGACCAGAAGGACCCGAAGCGGGCGATCGCCGGCATGGAGAAGATGGCCCAGGAGGGCATCCACTATGTCGTCGGTCCGAATGTCGACGACGGCGCGGCGGCGGTGCGTCCCGTGGCAGAATCCAAGGGCATCATCTATTTTCCCTACGCATTCCCGAAGGAACTCTACACCCCGCCGGCGTCCAACGCCGTGCTCGGCATGATCGCCAACTACCAGTCGGCTCCGGCGATCTACAAATATCTCATGGAAAACAGGGGCGTGAAAAAAGTTGCCTTTGTCGCCGCCAACGAATCCGATCCGCTGAGCCAGCGGGATGGCGGTGTTGCCGCGGCAAAGGCGCTCGGGCTCGAGGTTGTGGCTGCCACGGATGTCTACCAAAACGATACCCGCGATTTCACGCCGGTACTGACGCCGATCGTTTTGCAAAAACCGGACCTGCTGGTGCTTTCGGGCGTCGCGCCGGGCAATGCGCCGCTGCTGATCCGCGCCGCGCGCGAGCTCGGCTACGAAGGCCTGATCTCCACCGAAACGGCGCAGGATGCCAAGGTGCTGGAAGAGGGCGCGGGCGAGTTGGCCAACGGCTTCATCTCGGTCGGCGGCGCATCGACGCCCGAAATCGCGTCCGACACGATGAAGGAGTTCGTCGAACGCTATACGAAAATGTTCGGCGAATACAATGACGAGTCCAACACCAAGGTCTACGCGCTCGAATACATCATCGAGACGCTGAAGGCGAACCCGGCCGCGATCGACAATGTCGAGGAGTTCAAGAAGACGATCGACACTTTCTCGGCGCCCAATCCCTATCTGAAGGGCGATGCCAAGCTGACCTATGTCGGAATGACGTCGTTTGGCCAGAAGCGCCAGCTTTCGGTCCCGATGGTGGTCACGGAATACCGCGACGGCAAGTTCGAGACGCTCTTCGTCGCTCAAGTCGATTGACGCAACTGCACCGAAGCGGATTGCCGCAGAGGCTCGAGCATTCGTCTTCAGCCTCTGAACGGCCGGAACCATCCTGATGGAACAAGTCATCGCCAACGGGCTTTATCTTGGCGCGCAATACGCCTTGATCGCGCTCGGTCTGACCCTGATCTTCGCGCTGATGAACGTGCTTAACTTTGCCCATGGGCAGATGTACGTTCTCGGCGGCTTCGTCACCTACACCGTCTATAGCCAGCTCGGCATGCCTTTCGTCGTCGCGCTCGTCGCGTCCGGGATCACGCTGCTGGTCATTGGAGCGCTTGTCGAGAAATTCCTTTTCAGGACGGTGATTAAGCGAAGCGTGCGGGAGGAAAGTACGATGCTTCTCGCGGCGGCGGTCGCATTCTTCCTCGACGCCGTGATCCTCCTCCTGTTCGGCGAAAAGCAGCGCGGCGTGCCGAAGATCGTCAAAGGCGTCTTCGTCTCCGACAGCCTCATAATGCCTTACGACCGGCTGCTGGTCGGCGCACTCGCCATACTGTTCATCGCCTCCTTCGTGCTTTTCATGCAGTACAGCAAGCCGGGACGCGCCATGCGGGCGCTGGCGCAGGACCGGGTCGCGGCGCAGCTGATGGGCGTCGAGGTCGACCGCTATTCGATGATCGGCTTTGCGCTCGGCGCCATGCTTGCCGGCATAGTCGGGGGGCTGCTGGTCGCCATCACCGGCGTCAATTCGGGCATCGGTGGGCCGATCTCGATCAAGGCGTTCTTGATGGTGATGATCGGCGGGGCCGGCGTGGTCAGCGGAGCGATCGCCGGCGGCTTCATCCTCGGCATGATGGAATCGGTCGGCCTGACGGTCCTACGCCAATATGGCGACGTCACTTATCTCGTCATCTTCGCCGCGCTGATGGTGTTCCTGAGCATCCGCCCGAACGGGCTCATGGGCAAGCCGTGGGGATGATGGACATGAAGCGTACACGCAACATCCTCGCCGTCGCTGTCTTCCTGCTGGTCGTACTCGTCGGCGTGCCCTGGCTGATCGAGGCGACCGGTCGGCTCGACCTCTACTACACGCTGACCTCGGTCGCGCTGCTCAGCATCGCCAGCGCCGGGGTGTGGGTGACTTTCTACATCGGCCGCATCAATATCGGCCAGGGGGCCTTCGCGCTTATGGGCGGCTATGTTTCGGCCATTCTTGTCGTCCAGTATGGTGTGTCGTTCTGGCTGACACTGCCGCTGGCTGGGCTATTCTGCGCCGCTGCAAGCGTGCTGATCGGACTGCCCATCCTCAGGCTTCGCGGCGTCTATTTCGCCATGGTCACGCTGGTTTTAACCGAAGTGGCGCGGCTGCTCGCGCTGGCGCTGCCGATCACCAACGGCGCCAAGGGCATGGTCAGCATTCCGCTCCCCGGCGGCATCTCGATCTTCGGGCTGACCATCCTTCCAGATTTCGCGACGCTCGCCAACCCGCGTCCCGCCTTCTATCTGGTGTCGGTTGTGCTGATGGTGCTGTGCTTTGCGGCGCTCTACCGCCTAGTCCATTCGCGCATTGGCAAACTCTGCCAGTCGTTGCAGCAGAACGAGGAACTGGCCTCCTCGATCGGCGTCAACATCGCCTATCTGCGCGTTATCGCCTACGCCTTCTCCTCATTCCTCGGCGGTCTCGGCGGTGCGATGTTCGTCGCCATCTCGCAGTCGATCTATCCGTCGAGCTTCACCGTCACCGACTCGGTGAACTTCATGCTGAACTGCTTCCTCGGCGGGCTCGGCCACGTCTTCGGGCCGATGATCGGCACCTTCGTGCTCTATTTCGGCTGGGATTTCCTGTTCGAGACCGGCGAGTTCCAGTTGCTGATCTTCTCTTCGGTGCTGATCGCGCTGATGCTGTTCCTTCCCAACGGCCTGCTCAGCCTCAGGCTGTTCGGCAAGAAGCAGGGCTAGGACCATGACTGAGCTTCTCCAGATCAAGGCCGTGACCAAACGCTTCGGCGGGCTGGTCGCGGTCAACAATGTTTCCTTCGCGGTCCGCGAACGCGAAATCCTCTCGGTCATCGGCCCCAACGGCGCCGGCAAGTCGACGCTGTTCAAGTTGATTTCCTCTTTCCTCAATCCGACCTCGGGCGAAGTGCTATTCCGGGGAGAGCGGATTTCAGGCCTGGCGCCGCATATCGTCGCCCGGAAGGGCGTGGTGCGCACGTTCCAGGAGACGACGATCTTCAAGGGCATGACGGTGCGCGACAATGTCATCATCGCGCATCACCTGCGTTCCAACGCCAGCCTTGCCGGCTTCTATCTCGGCACGAACACCGCACGGCGCGACGAGGATGAATTCGGCCGCTCGGCCGACGAGATCATCGACTTCCTCGATCTCGGCGCGCAACGGCATGAGATCGCCAGCACGCTGCCGCACGGCCATCTGCGCGCGCTCGGGATTGCCATCGGGCTCGCTACCAACCCGACCGTGCTTCTGCTCGACGAGCCCTTCGCCGGCATGAACCATGACGAAACCGTGCGCGCGGTGGAGATGGTGCGCGACGTGCGGAAGCGCGGCGTGACTGTCCTGCTGGTCGAGCACGATATGCCCGCCGTCATGAACATTTCCGACCGCATCGTCGTCCTGAACTTCGGTGTGAAAATCGCCGAGGGAACGCCGAAGGAAATCCAGGAGAACGAAAAGGTCATCGAGGCCTATCTCGGCGCCGAAGATGAGGCGATCGGATTTTAGCCATGAGCGAACTGCTGAAAGTCTCCGACGTCGAACTCTACTACGACCATGTCTATGCACTGAAGGGCGTGTCGCTCAACGTCAACGAGGGCGAGACCGTCGCGCTGATCGGCGCGAACGGCGCGGGCAAATCCTCGATCCTGCGCGCCATCACCGGCCTGAAGAAAGTGCGCAGCGGCGAGATTCATTTCCGGGGCCACCGCATCGACGGAACGCGCCCGGACGAGCTGGTCAGGATGGGCATCGCCATGGTGCCGGAGGGTCGGCGCGTCTTTTCCTACATGACGGTGCGCGACAATCTGATGATGGGCGCCTTCACCCGCACCGACAAGGCCGAAATCGCCAGGACGCTGGACATGGTGCTCACGCGCTTTCCGCGCCTGAAGGAACGCTATTCCCAGACGGCGGGCACGATGAGCGGCGGCGAACAGCAGATGCTGGTGATCGGGCGGGCGCTGATGGCCAAACCGAAGCTTCTGCTGCTCGATGAACCCTCGCTCGGCGTCGCGCCGAAGCTCGTCCAGGACATCGCCCGCTCCATCGTGGCGATCAATCGCGACGAAAAGGTCAGCGTTCTCTTGGTCGAGCAGAATTCGCGCATGGCGCTGCGCATCTCGCAGCGCGCCTACGCACTGACGACCGGAAAGATCGCGCTGGCCGGACATTCGGCCGAGCTGCTTGGCGACGACCGGGTCAAGAAACTCTATCTCGGCGGGGAAATATGAAAGCGCAAATGGACATACTCGTCGTCAATCCCAACACCACTGCGTCCATGACCGAAAAGATCGGCGAGGCGGCGCGCGGCGCGGCTTCGGCCGGCACCAGGATCATCGCCGTCAATCCGAAGGACGGGCCGCCCAGCGTCGAAGGCTATTTCGACGAGGTCTTCGCCATCCCGGGAATGATCGGCGAGATCCAGAGACATCCGGCGGCGAGCGCCTGCGTTATCGCCTGCTTCGACGACACCGGCCTCGACGCAGTACGCTGCGTCGGCGAGATGCCGGTGGTCGGCATCGGCGAAGCGGCGTTTCACATGGCGAGCCTAATTGCCGGCAAGTTCAGCGTGGTGACGACGCTGTCGCGTTCGGTGCCGGCGATCGAGCACAATCTGGTGCGCTACGGCCTCGCCAGCCGCTGCGCCAGGGTGCGGGCAAGCGACGTTCCCGTTCTGGAGCTCGAAGTGCCCGGCTCCAACGCCCGCCATCGAATTTCGGAGGAGATCGAGCGCGCCATCCGCGACGACCGGGCCGAAGCGATTGTGCTGGGATGCGCCGGCATGGCCGACCTCGCCGCCGCGCTCAGCCGCGAACATGGCCTTCCTGTGCTCGACGGCGTCGCCTGCGCCGTACAACTCTGCGAGAGCCTCGTCAGCCTTGGCCTGTCGACCTCGAAGCGCGGCGGCTACCAGGTTCCACTCGAAAAATCCTTCGCCGGAATCTTTGCGCCCTTTTCGCCCTCCGGCCGTGTATCCTGATGCGTGCAAAATTGTTGACACTCCCACACAGGATGTTCGATGTCCGGCCGGAAACGCGGTGTTCGCGCCGCTATGCGATCCGGCCGCCGGGACAATGAGACGATGGACCTGCTTGGACCAAAGACACGGGATGGCGACAAGCCGACGATGCGCTGGTTTCCGGTCTATGCCGGCCTGCGCGACGCCATCGTCAGCCACCGCCTCGCACCGGGCACAAAGCTGCCCGAGGACGAGCTCGCCTCGATCTATTCGGTGAGCCGCGCGGTGATACGCGCGGCGCTGCAGGCGCTGTCGCATGACCGCTTGGCTCGGCTCGAGCCGAACCGCGGCGCGTTCGTCGCTCAGCCGACCAAGCAGGAAGCGCGCGAGGTGTTCGAAGCGCGGGCGCTGATCGAGCCCAAGGTCGCGGCGCTTGCCGCCGAAGTGGCAAAGCCGGCCGAGATCGCGCAACTGCGGCTTCATCTCGAAAAAGAGCACGAGGCCCTGCATGCCGGCCGCGACAGCGACGCCATAATGCTGTCGGCAAAATTCCATGTCGGCATCGCTGAAATCGCCGGCCATTCGATCCTGACCGGGTTCGTCAAGGACCTGTTGTCGCGGTCGTCGCTGATCATCGCGCTCTACTGGCGCCGCCGCGAAACCACCTGCGAAAGCCACGCCCATCACGCCCTCGTTGATTCCATCGAAAAGCACGACGCAAAAAACGCGTCCGACCTGATGCAAAGTCATCTCATCGACCTTCTGTCGGGCCTTGATCTGTCGCTTGGCCAGAAGAAGCCCGAGAGCCTATCGGACATCTTGCGCTGATCTCCGCTGTCAAACTCTTCGCCGGAGTTCGCCCATGTCCGCACGTGCTGGGCGTGATCGAAGCAATGCATGGCATGCATCGGTCCATGAGGACCGCTTCTTCGTTCCTGCCGTCATAACAGTAGCGCTCGTTGAGTCCGCGGCGCTGCCCTCTCCGGCGTCGCGACCCCCGACATGCCGCAGCAACCTGTCGGCTGCGGCGAGGCCTCGATGCCAAGCTATGACGTTTCGGTGCTCTAGATTGCACTCCCGGACAAGCCTCAGATCCTGAAAAGGTCTGTAGCGTTGAGTCATGCGGGCACGATAATCGCCAAGGTTCTCTCCACCAAGGGCAGATCATTATTTTTCGCCTAGTATTGATGTTTGATACGTCAATGATACTATTGTGAATATCATTTCTCATATTCAGACACCGACGCCTCGATGATCACTGCTTCCCAGCTTCGTACCGCCCGCGGCCTTCTCAACATCGACCAGAAAACCCTGGCGGAAATGGCAGGCCTCTCGCTGCCGACGATCCAACGAATGGAAGCCAGCCAAGGCAATGTGCGAGGCGTTGTCGATAGTTTGGTGAAAGTGATCAACGCGCTGAACCGCGGCGGTGTCGACCTTCTCAGCGAACATATGCGTAGCGACGATGGCGGCCGTGGCGTCAGGTTCCGGCATCCAGATACGCTGTTGGGCACGCCAAACTAGATCATGCAAAGCACGCTCTCGGCGCCACGCATTCACCGTCCTTCGTCTTCCTTTTCTTCTCGAAACACCCAATGAGCCTCTCCCGGCATGTCAGCTTGCGGTCCCGCTTTTCCGCATGGAAAGGCAAGGTTCGCTCATGATTCTGTACCTGCGCCGGCTAACCGGCAAAGAGCGTAGCGAAAGAGCCGACCGGCACCTCGCTCGCTTTCTGACGCTCATCGCAGGAGCCGCCAATGCTGGCGGCTTTCTGGCGGTCCAACAGTACACTTCCCACATGTCAGGCATCGTTTCGTCGATGGCTGATCACCTGGCACTCGGCAATGTCGGACTGGCGCTTTCCGGATTGGGCGCCTTGTTGTCGTTTGTCGCAGGCGCCGCCTGCTCAGCGGTGCTGGTCAACTGGGGAAGGCGGCAGGGTCTGCAGGGCGAGTACGCGTTCCCGCTTGTCCTGGAAGCGGTTCTGCTGATCTGCTTCGGTCTGCTCGGCAGCCATCTTGCGCGTCATGAAGCCCTGTTTGTGCCGATGACGGTGATGCTGCTTTGCTTCATCATGGGCTTGCAGAACGCCATCATCACCAAGCTGTCGGAAGCCAGAATCCGGACAACGCATGTCACTGGCCTGGTGACTGACATGGGCATCGAGCTCGGCAAGCTGCTTTATTGGAACATCTCGGGGAGTGACTCGGACGAACTGTTCGTGAAGGCAGATCGAAGAAAGCTGAGGCTGCTGGCGTCGCTTGTGGCATTGTTCTTTCTCGGCGGCGTCATCGGCGCTGTGGGTTTCAAGCATGTCGGTTTCGCGGCGACATTGTTTCTCGCGGCCATTCTCCTCGTGCTGGCCTCCATGCCAGTCCTGGAGGACGTCTCCGTTCGCATGAGGCGGCTTTGGCAGTAGCGCTACAGAGCTTTGCCGCATGCCAGATTTGGCAGCACATTCGCGAAGGCGCGGTTCCTAGATTTCGGCAGCTATTCCGTTGGGCTGATCCTGAAGCACGATGAGACCGGCCCCAACGGCAAGAGCCGGCCGAGATAAGGCCCATTTCCAGCCCCATCACGCGCAATCCGAGATGGCTGGCGACAACACTGGCCGTGACGGGAATGGTCGCATGCTTTGGTTCGAGGCGCAGGACGTATCGCCCGGTTTTCTACAACTTCAAGACAGATGCGTCACGCATCATTAATTGAATACGCCGCATTTTAATATATGCTGCAAGGCGTAGAGATAATATCTCAAAGCTGATCAAAAAGGGGGATGCGACCGTGATAACTGCTCCACAGTTGCGTGCCGCGAGGGCACTCCTTGGCATCGACCAGCGCAGGCTTGCCGAATTGTCCGGTCTTTCCGTGCCGACAATTCAACGCATGGAAGCCAGCGAGTCGATTATTCGGGGTAACGTCGATTCTCTCATGAAGCTGATCGGGGCACTTGACCTCGCCGGCGTGGAATTGATCGCTGAAGGCGCCTCCAGCCAAATCGGCGGGCGCGGCGTGCGACTGAAAGCGGATTTTGACCCCGCCAAGATTCTGGGCGGGGTCGATACGGATGCCAAACTCCCCGTGAGGAGCGTGGCGTGATTTCGGGGGCCGCGGTCCTCCTGTGGGGCGTTGCTGCGCTCCTGGGGACTGCGGTGCTTGCGATTGCGGAAAGCCGCAGATCGGACTCGGGAACACGCCTGATCTACGGCTTGACGCTAGGTATATCGGCGGCTGTGCTCATGGTTCTGGCGAGCCGCATCGCCGACAATCCCGTCACCCCGTCGACTGTGGTGTTGCCTCTTGGATTGCCATGGATTGGCGCTCATTTCCGTTTGGATGCGCTCTCGACTTTCTTCCTCATCGTCGTCAACTTCGGCGGCTCCATGGCCAGTTTTTATGGCCTCGGCTACGGCAGGCATGAGTCTGCGCCGCATCGGGTGCTGCCGTTCTTCCCGGCTTTCCTAGCCGGAATGAACCTTGTCGTGGTGGCCGACGACGCCTTCACTTTCCTGCTTTCCTGGGAATTCATGTCGCTCGCCTCCTGGGCGCTCGTCATGGCGCACCATCGCGAGCAGGACAATGCGCGGGCGGGCTACATCTATCTGGTGATGGCGAGCTTCGGCACACTCGCGCTGCTGCTTGCGTTCGGCCTGCTCGCCGGATCCGATGGAACCTATACATTCGACGCGATGCGAGCTGCCGGCCCCACGCCGTTCGCCGCTGCTTTCGTCTTGGTTCTCATGCTGCTGGGTGCCGGCTCCAAGGCTGGACTCGTCCCGCTGCACGTTTGGCTACCACTCGCTCATCCGGCTGCGCCAAGCCACGTCTCGGCTCTCATGAGCGGCGTGATGACCAAGGTCGCAGTCTATGGCTTCATACGCGTTATTTTCGATCTGCTCGGTGAGCGGGCATGGTGGTCGGGCGTTGCCGTGCTTTTTCTTGGCGGCCTGACGGCGGTTCTCGGCATCCTCTACGCGCTGATGGAAAAGGACCTGAAGCGACTGCTCGCCTATAGCACCATTGAAAACATCGGCGTCATCTTCGTAAGCCTTGGTCTCGCGCTCGCATTCAAGGCGAACGCCATGCCATCGGCTGCAGCGCTGGCGCTCACCGCCGCGCTGTTCCACGTCCTCAATCATTCCTTTTTCAAGAGCCTGCTGTTTTTCGGCGCGGGCGCCGTGCTGACGGCAACCGGAGAGCGGGATATGGAGAAGCTGGGCGGTCTCATCCATCGCATGCCCTTTACAAGTTTTGCCTTTCTCGTCGGTTGCGTCGCGATCTCGGCACTTCCACCCTTTAACGGCTTCGTCTCCGAATGGCTGGCTTTTCAGGCCATATTGCAGAGCCCCGATCTGCCACAATGGGGACTGAAGGTCATGGTGCCCGCCGTTGGCGGTCTGCTGGCGCTGTCAGCGGCACTGGCCGCGGCCTGCTTTGTAAAGGCGTTCGGGATTACATTCCTCGGCCGGCCACGCTCGGCCGCGGTGGAACTGGCGCATGAGGTCGACCGCCACTCGCTGGCGGCAATGTTCGTTCTCGCTGCCCTTTGTCTCCTGGCCGGCATTCTGCCCGGTCTTGTGATAGACGGCCTATCATCGGTGACACTGCCACTGATCGGCAGCCGAATGCCTGTGCAGATGGCGCAGCCCTGGCTGTCTATCGTGCCGATTGCAGCGAGCCGCAGTTCCTACAACGGCCTGTTGGTGTTCCTGTTCATCGCCTTTTCCGCATCCGCTGCGGCATATGTGATCCATCGCTTTGCATCACATGCACTCCGTCGGGGTCCCGCCTGGGGTTGTGGCTTCCCGGATGTGGTCCCAAGCTCGCAGTACACGGCCGTCAGCTTCGCGCAGCCTATCCGCCGCGTCTTCGGCACGTTTGTATTCCGTGCAAGGGAAACCGTCGAAATGCCGGCACCTGGCGAGACCGGTCCGGCTCGTCTGAATGTCGAAATGCATGATGTGATCTGGGAGACGCTGTACCTGCCTATCGGCCGGGCCCTCGACTTTGCGACCGACCACCTCAACCATCTGCAGTTCCTGACGATCAGGCGCTACCTGACCCTCGTCTTTCTCTTTCTCATTGTCCTGCTCCTGGTGCTCGCACTATGGCCGTGACTCTCGAGTTGGCCGTTCAAGGCGCGCAGATGGCGCTGGTGCTTTTGCTGGCGCCGCTCCTGACCGGATTCGTGCGCAAGGTGAAGGCACGGCTCTTGCGCCGCCAGGGTCCTTCCCTGATCCAACCTTACCGCGATCTCTTGCGGCTGATGCGCAAGGAAGTCGTTCTGGCGGACAACGCATCCTGGCTGTTTCGCGTGACGCCTTATCTGATCTTTGCCACCACCTGGGTCGGCGCGGCGCTCATCCCGACATTCGCCGCCGGCCTCACATTCAGTTGGACCGCCGATCTCATAGCCATTGTCGCACTGCTGGGAAGCGCCCGGTTCTTCCTGGCGCTGGCAGGCATGGACGTCGGCACGAGCTTTGGCGGCATCGGCTCGAGCCGCGAGGTGATGATCGCTTCGCTGGCCGAACCCGCCATGCTGCTCATCGTGTTCAGCCTGGCGCTCGTCGCGGGTGCTACGCAACTCTCAACGGTCGCCGCCTTCATGGGGTCACCGGAGGTTGGCTTGCGGGTGTCGCTCGGGATGTCGCTTATCGCCCTCGTGATGGTGGCGATCGCCGAAAACGCCCGCATACCCGTGGACAACCCATCGACCCATCTGGAACTCACCATGGTTCATGAGGCGATGGTGCTGGAATATTCCGGTCGCCATCTGGCGATGATCGAGTTTGCCGCCTTCCTCAAGCTTCTGCTCTATGTGTCGCTGATTTCCTGCGTCTTCCTACCTTGGGGACTGGCGAGCGCCGGGGCAGGACTGGAATCACTTGCTCCGGGTGTCGTCGCCTATGTCGGCAAGCTTGCCGTCTGTGGCGTTCTCCTCGCTGTTTTTGAGACCGCCATCGCCAAGATGCGCGTCTTCCGCGTCCCGGATTTCCTCGGGGCAGCGCTGATGCTGGCCCTGCTCGGCACGCTCCTGCTGTTCGTCTCACGGAGCCTCTGATGAACGGCCTCACCTTCGACATCGCTCACCTGCTTGCCGGCGGCCTGGTGCTGGTCAGTTTCATGATGCTGTATCAGGATCGCCTCTTTGCGCTGATCAACGTTTTTGCGCTTCATGCAATCGTGCTGGCCCTGTCCGTAGCTTGGCAGGCATACATTCAGGACGCGCATCATCTCTACGTCACGGCGGCGATCGCCCTCGTCTTCAAGGCGATCGTCATTCCTGTCGGGCTTCATCGCATCATTCAGCGGCTCGGCATCCATCGTGACGTCGAGACCGCCGTCGGCATCGGTACGACCATGCTTGCGGGGATAGGCCTGGTGGCCCTGTCCATGGTCCTCATGCTGCGCGTCACTCCCGAGGCTGATCCCCTCGCCCGCGAGGACCTGGCTTTCGCGTTGTCCATCATTTTGCTGGGGCTGCTGGTGATGGTCACCCGCCGCAACGCCGTCAGCCAAGTTGTCGGATTCATGTCGCTCGAGAACGGTCTGGTCCTCGCCGCCACTGGGGCCAAGGGCATGCCCCTGGTCGTCGAGATCAGTGTCGCCTTCTCGATCCTTATTGCCTTCATCGTCATCGGAGTCTTCCTGTTCCGCATCCGCGAGAGGTTCGACTCGGTGGATGTCGGCGCGCTCGACGACTACAGGGGAGAACACCGTTGACCGCGTTTTCTCTCGATGCGGTGGCCGCCATTTTGCTGATACCGGTCTTCGCGGCCGCACTCCTGGCGGTGCTGCCGAAATACCGGCTATCGGCGGGCGTCAATGTCGCTGCGAGCTTGCTGACCTTGCTCGCCGCACTGTCGCTTCTTGTCACCGACCGCCCGCAGCCCGGGCAGTATCTGCTCGTCGACGATCTCAATATCGTCTTTATCGTGCTCAACACATTCGTCGGCTTCACCACCAGCGTCTTCAGCGCTTCCTACATTGCCCACGAACTGGAGATCGGGCGGCTGACAGTCCCGAACTTGCGGTTTTATCACGCAATGTACCAGGTCATGATGTTCGGCATGAACCTGGCGTTCGTCTCGAACAATATTGGCTTGATGTGGGTGGCGGTGGAGCTTGCCACGCTGACCACCGTGCTCATGGTCGGCATCTACCGCACGCACGAAGCGCTGGAGGCAGCCTGGAAATATTTCATTCTGGGCAGCGTCGGCATCGCGCTCGCACTGTTCGGCACCATCCTCGTCTACATGGCTGCACAGCCGGTTGTTGGCGAGGGGACGAATGCGATGGTCTGGACGGTGCTCATCGCTCACGCCGCGCGCTTCGATCCGGCTCTGCTCAATGTCGCCTTCATCTTTCTGCTGCTCGGCTACGGGACGAAGGTCGGCCTTGCGCCCTTGCATGCCTGGCTGCCAGACGCGCATGCTGAGGGTCCAACGCCGATTTCCGCAGTGCTGTCGGGCTTGCTGTTAAACGTCGCGCTCTATGCCGTGCTGCGCTTCAAGCTGTTGCTCGCGGCAAGCCCGGAAGCGATCGCACCTGGGCCATTGATGATCACGATGGGACTGACTTCGCTTGTTTTCGCGGCCTTCATGCTCTACCGCCGCCGCGACATCAAACGCCTGTTCGCGTACTCCTCGATCGAGCACATGGGCATCATCGTGTTCGCTTTCGGCATAGGAGGCCCGCTCGCCAATTTTGCCGGCCTGCTGCACATGGTCATGCACAGCCTGACCAAGTCGGCGATCTTTTTCACGGTCGGCCACATTGCCCAGGTCAAGGGGACACAGAACATCGCCGAAATTCGGGGGCTGACGGAGACGCATCCTGCGCTTGGCTGGGCGCTCGTCATCGGCGTCGTTGCCATTGCCGGCCTCCCTCCGCTCGGCATCTTCATGAGCGAATTCCTGGTCGTGAGTTCGACATTTGCAAGACACCCCCTTTTGGCGATGCCGTTGGTTTTCGGGATTCTGCTCGCTTTCGGCGCCCTGCTGCTTCGACTGACCGGCGTCGCTTTCGGCGAACCGCGCGGCAGCACGGCACCCGCCGAGGCGTCCTACATTCCGATGTATTCCCATTTGGCGTTGGTGTTTGCCGCCGGCATCTATCTGCCGCCACCGCTGGTCACATGGTTCCAGCACGTCGCAAGTATCCTGGGGTGAGAGAGGAGAGAAAGAGCATGCCCGCGCTGATCGATCTCATCCTTGCTGGCCAACGTGTCGAAAATCATTTCCCGTGGTCGCGCGCCGTGGTGACTCCGAAAAAATGGGGCTTTGCCGTCGAGCAATTGGCCGAGGGCCACTGGAGCCTGCTCGGCCTATGGGGTGAGCCAGGCGCCGTCCACATGGCACTTCTCGATGAAAGCGCCGGGGACATCGGCGTTGTCAGCCTGGAATGCCCCAGTGGCCGCTACCCATCGGTCGGCCGGCTGCATCCGCCCGCATTGCGGCTCGAACGTGCGGCTGCTGACCTGTTCGGGCTCCTGCCACAAGGCGCGCCTGATACGAGACGGTGGCTTGATCATGGCCATTGGGGTGTCAGCTATCCGTTGAGTACCCGCGTCCGGACGTCTGCTGCGACAGCCTCCCCCTACAGTTTCCTGCCTGCCGAGGGGGAGAGCCTGCATCAGATCCCGGTCGGACCCGTGCATGCTGGCATCATCGAGCCGGGCCATTTCCGGTTCACGGCGAGCGGCGAAACGGTCGTCCGGCTGGAGGAGCGCCTCGGATACACGCACAAGGGCATAGAAGGCCTGATGGCGGGGTCCGACATCGACCGCGCAGCCAAACTGGCGGGCAGAACCTCCGGCGACAGTACCGTGGCATACTCGCTCGCTTTCGCCCGCGCGGTCGAGGCGGCGCTGGGTGTCGAGATTCCCCCGCGCGCGGTCTGGCTGCGAGCCCTCATGGCCGAGTTGGAGCGCCTGGCCAATCATCTGGGCGACATCGGCGCTATCTGCAATGATGCCGCCTTCGCGCTCATGCATGCCCACTGTGGGGTGCTGCGTGAGCGCGTATTGCGGGCAAGCGATGCTGCCTTCGGTCATCGTTTGATGCGCGACCGCATCGTGCCCGGAGGCGTGGCAAGCTTCCTGAGCGATGAGGGCACGACAGCGCTCAGGTCCCTGATCGCAGAGATCAGGCAACGGTTTCCCGCGCTGGTCGAGCTCTATGATAACACGGCGTCGCTGCAGGATCGGACTGTCGCAACTGGCCGGCTGAAGGTGGAACTCGCCCGACAGTATCGCGCCGGAGGGTATGTTGGCCGGGCCTCCGGTCGGGACTTCGATGCCCGCCGCAATCTCGCTTATCCACCCTATGGCGAACTCGCCTTCGATGTGCCTCTACTCCAGGAAGGCGACGTGAACGCCCGTGTCTGGATTCGTATCCGCGAGGTCGAACAGAGCCTGTCCCTGATCGAACAAGTTCTGCGACAACTGCCAGACGGACCGATCCGTGTCGATTTCGCGCAGACAGACCAACCGCATGAAGGCATGGCGCTAGTCGAAGGTTTCCGCGGCGACATTCTGGCATGGCTGCGCATTGGCAAGGGCGGCTTGGTCGAGCGCTGTCACCTCCGTGATCCGTCTTGGTTTCAATGGCCGCTCCTTGAAGCGGCGATCGAAGGAAACATCGTTGCCGACTTTCCGCTGTGCAACAAATCGTTCAACTGCTCTTATTCGGGCCATGATCTCTGAAGGCACGCTGTCATGCGCAAGCTTCTTTTTGAAAGCCTGATACGCCCCCCTCTCACCGAGCGTCCGCCGTTGGCAAGCAGCACGGCGGTCGACGAACTCGCACGCGCGCTCGACGGGGCTGCTCACAAACGATTGGGGCGAAGCCTGTCGATCCGGGCGATCGATGCCGGTTCCTGCAACGGCTGCGAACTTGAGATGCACGCGCTGAACAATGCCTTCTATGACATCGAGCGTTTTGGGATCCGGTTCGTCGCATCACCCCGCCATGCCGATGTACTGCTCGTCACCGGGCCGGTCACAAAAAACATGCGCGAGGCATTGAAGCGGACCTACGACGCAACACCCAACCCAAAATGGGTGGTCGCACTCGGAGATTGCGCAGGTAATGGCGGCTGTTTCGCCGGCAGCTATGCCGTGGTGCGCGGAGTGTCCGAGGCCTTGCCTGTCGATCTGCACATTCCAGGTTGTCCGCCGCCGCCAATCGAAATTCTGAAAGGCCTGCTCGCCTTGCTTGAGGGCGTGAATTCCAAGACTGGTGCTGCCCGAAGGTGACTATGCAGAGGCTTTGCCAAGGTTGGCCTTGTCGCTGCATAGATCCAACCAATGCGTAGCCGTGAGTTTAAGGGCATCAGCCAACCTGTGTCCCAAAATTGGAAGGCGCTCGGCGGCGGGAACGGCTAAAGCGCCTGCTTTTTCGACGGCGGCTCAGCCCCATTCCGTCGAAGGGTGAACCCGTTCCCTAGTCCGAAATGGTTACTTGCGCTGCAGCTAATGTAGTTACAATCTTGTGCCGTCGGAAGCTGCATTGGCCGGGCAGGCGTGAGTACCGTCTTCGCCGGCGACTCAAAGCAGTCGACCACACTTTTGCGGTGCACTAAGAGGGAAATCGATGAGATTGACGATTGTTTGCGCGGCAATTTTGATTGCCGTATCCACCGCCGCCATTGCGCACGAGAAAAAGAGGGTGGTCAGTACAGAAGTAACGTCGGCCTGCGCCGACCTGTCGGGCAGCACGATCAAGAAAAACAGGGAAACAAAATTGGGTTGCAGTTCAACCGGAACTGTCTCCAGCGCGATTTCGAAAGACAAATCGGAGCCGCGCCTGGGCTATGAAACGGTTAATCCTGCAATCATAACGATCTATTAGCTGAGGAAACAGCAGCAGGTATATCGGAGCTCAGGCTTCGGGAGCAGGGCAAGGACCGACTCGCGGCCATTACCTGCGTACCACATTCAAGCATCGCTTGGTGGCGGCGCGCGGCCTCATTGCGCAGGCTTGATCCTGCGGGTCGGAAATTGCCACTGCCTGCGCTCAATGTTTGATGCGGTCACGCATTGCATACCAAAGCATGCCGAGCACATAGAGCGGGCCGCGCAGCGCCGTGCCGCCGGGGAACGGAAGCGGGCTTAGGGTCGAAAACAGATCGAACCGCGAAGCATCACCGGTGATCGCCTCAGCGAGCAGCTTGCCCGACAGCGTCGACAGGATCACTCCCTTGCCCGAATAGCCATGCGCAAAATAGATCTCGCCATAGCGACCGACATGCGGCAGGCGCGATGTCGTCACCGAGACCAGCCCGCCCCAGGCGTGATCGATGCGGCGGCCGCGCAATTGCGGAAAGGTCTTTTCCATGTGCGGCCGCACGAAGCCGGCAATGTCCGCGGGCGGCGACGGCGTATAGCGCTCGCCGCCGCCGAACAGCAGGCGTCCATCCGCCGACAGCCGGTAGTAATTGACGACGAAGCGTGTGTCGGAGACGGCCACATTGGTTGGGATGGCGTCGCTCGTGTCGCCCAGCGGCTCGGTGGCGATAATGTAGTTGCCGACCGGCATGATGCGGCTGTTGACGCGCGGCTCAAGCCCGTGGAGCAGCGCATCGCCGGCCAGTACGACATGCCTGGCCCGGACCGAGCCTTTGGCCGTCGAAACCCGGGGGGAAGGTTCCCGCTCCAGCCGCAGCGCCACCGAATTCTCGTGGATGGTGACGCCCGCCGCAGCCGCGGCGCGAGCAAGACCGAGCGTGTAGTTCAGCGGATGCATATGGCCACCGAGCTTCTCGTACATCGCGCCGTGATAAGGTGTGTTCACCATTCCGCGCGCCTGCGCTGCCGACAGCATCTCGACATCATGAAAGTTCATCATCGTAGAAAGGCACTCGGCCTCTTCTTCGAGGTCGCGCAGGTCGGAACCGTTGACCGCACCGGCCAGATGGCCGGTGAGCCTGAGGTCGCAATCGATGGCATGGCGCTCGATCAGACCGAGCACCAGGGCCCGCGCCTCGAAGGCGAGATCGAACAGCGCCCTCCCCCGTTCCGGCCCATATAGCTTGACCAGCCCCTTGGCGCCCTTGCGCAGGCCGGGGATCATCTGGCCGCCATTGCGCCCCGACGCCCCCCAGCCGATCTTGCCGCCTTCGAGCAGCACCACCTTCAGGCCGCGTTCGGCTGCATGAAAGGCCGCGGAGAGGCCGGTACAACCGCCGCCGACCACCACCAGATCGGCGTCGACGTCGCCCTGCAGCGCCGGATGGTCCGGAGCCGGATTGGCCGTCGCGACATAGTAGGATTTGCCGATATCCAGGCCGGAGTTGAAGCCCCCAGAATTGAAGCCCATCATCACACCTTGAGCAGCAGATGGTCGCGTTCCCAAGAGGTGACGACGCTCTGGAACAGGTCGAGCTCAACGCTCTTGACGCGCAAATAGGTCTGGAAGAAATCCTCGCCGAGCACCGCCCGAACCGGATCGCACGCAGCGAAACGGTCGAGCGCTTCTTCCATGGTTTTGGGCAGCGTGCTCCTGCTGCGATAGGCATTGCCCGACGCTTCCGTCGAACGAGCGATCTTCTCCTCGACGCCGAGATAACCGCAAAGCAGCGAGCCGGCTATCGCCAGATAGGGATTGGCATCGGCGCCGGGCAGCCGATTTTCCACGCGCCGCGCGGTGCGCCCGCCGGCCGGCACACGCAGGCCGCAGGAGCGGTTGTCGTGCGACCACTCGATGTTGGCGGGTGCACTGTGGTTCGGCCGGACGCGGCGGAACGAATTCACGTTCGGCGCAAACAGCGGCATCACCTCGGGAATGTATTTCTGCAGGCCGCCGATGAAATGCCCGAACATCTCGGTGTCGGCGCCGTCACGCCCGGCAAACAGCGTGTTGCCGGCCTCGTCGACGACTGACATATGGAGATGCATTGAGCTGCCGGCTTGCGCGGCTATCGGCTTGGCCATGAAGGTCGCCTGCATGTCACCTTCCTGCGCGGCCTGGCGCGTCATTCGCTTGAACAGCAACACCTTGTCTGCCAGCGGCAGCGCGTCGCCATGCAGGAAATTGATCTCCAGTTGGGCCGTGCCCGATTCATGGATCAGCGTGTCGAGCGGCAGTCCGGCTGCCGCAGCATAGTCATAGAGGCGCCGGATCACCGGCTCGAATTGCTCCAGTGCCGCCATGTCATAGGGATGCTGCACGCTTTCGGAGCGGCTATTGCGCCCGACCGGCGCCGTCACCGGCCGATCGGGGTCGGGATTGGGCGCGGTGAGATAAAATTCAAGCTCCGGCGCCACCACCGCCCGCCAGCCGCGCTGGCGATAGAGATCGAGCACGGCCCGCAACACGTGCCGCGGCGAAGCCATCCACGGCCGGTCGTCCATGTGGAACGCATCGGCCAACACATAGGCCTTGCCTGGTCCGCCACCGGGCGCCAGACAGAGTGTCGCGACATCCGGCACCATCCGCATGTCGGGGTCCTGGTAAGCGAACCCCTCGTCGACGGAACCGGAATAGCGGCCGTCGATGCTGACCAGGAACGCGCTGCTCGGCAGATAGAGTGCTCGGTCCTCGAGCGCCTTGAGGAACTTGGCTGCTGGCAGGGCCTTGCCGCGCAGCACGCCGTTCATGTCGGGCACCAGGCACTCGACCTCGCTGACAGCGTGAGCGGCCAACCAGTCTTTCGGGTCGTTGGTGCCGTTCATGGTCGAGGCATCCATTGTTGTGGTGTCAAGCATCAGGTCGGGTCCTTACGAGAGCGAGAATGGCTTCGGCAGCCACGTCCGTTCCGGGTGTCAGCGCCATATGCACTGCATTCTCCCGGAGGCGTGCGCGCATTGCAGCATCGGCCATCAGGCCGAGAATGCTTCGCTCCAATTCGTCTTCCGTCCAGCCATCGCGGCTGATGTGGCGCCCGACGCCGGTTTCCTCGGCACGTTGCGCATTGTCATGCCCGTCCCAGCAATAGGGCATGACCAGCGACGGCACGCCGAAACGCAATGCTTCGCAAAAGCTGTTGTTGCCGCCATGATGAATGAAGAGGTCGCATTTCGCCACGACCGAAGGCTGTGGAAACCAGGCGTCGAGATAGACATTGTCCGGTACCGCGCGATAGCTGTCGCGCAGACCTCCGGCATTGACAATGAAGCGGGCCGGCAGCCTGTCGAAAACGGCGAGCATGCGCTGGATCAGGCCGACATCCATGGCGCCAAGACTACCGAAACTGACATAAACCAGCGGTCCGCCATTGCGCGGAAAGACCGGTACGTCGAACGGCCCTTCCGAGCGGACGCAGCCTTCGAGATAGACGAAGCTGGCCGGGTCGAGCGGCTCGGCGCGCTGCCTTCGCACAATCGTTGGGGTCAGCAGCAGGTTGAGGTCGGGCGAGGCTTCGAGGAACAGCCCCTTTGGCAAGGGCGCAAGACCGGCATCCGTCCGAAGCCGGTTGAACCGGTCGTGCGCCGGAGCGACCGCTGCCAGGTAGCGCGCCTCGAACGCCGCGCGGCTCGGGTCGTCGGCGGCGAGACCGGACAGATAGGGTGGCACATTGGCATCGGGAAGCTCAGTTTCGGCGCAGGACACGACGCGCACCCACGGGCAGCCGGCTGTCGCCAATGCCGGGAACATGACGACGTTGTCGAGCACCACGGCGTCCGGCTTCAGCCGCGCCAGCAATTGGCGCAGCGGCGCCTCGGCATTGACGGCAGTGTCTACGATTGCTTGCCAGGTCGGGGCGACATAGGTTTCGAGCTGATCGATGGGGCTCAGCCTGAAATGCGGCAGATGACGGCGCACGAAGGCCTGCCAGTAGCTCTGGCGTTCGCTGTCGGTCAACGGATCGTCAGTCGGCAACTGGTATTCCTGAAACCCATAGTCGGCGAACACGCCAGAAAAGCCGGCATGGCAGATGAACACCGGACGGGCGCCACGAGCGCGCAGGGCCTGCGCTATGCCAACGCAATTCAGCGCAGCGCCGAAGCTCGCTTCCGGAAACAGTGCGATGGTCGGGCTGCCTTTGCGCATGATCCTCGTTATTCCGGCCGGCTGATCATGCCGAACAGCGCGGGCGCCCCGCGACTGGCCGCCTGCGGTCGCTGGCTGCGGGAAAGCCGCAGATGGACCCGAAGCAGATCGGCTGCAACCTCGTACTGCTGGCTCTCCAGATGGTCGAGTATGGTCAGATGCTCGCGCAATGATTGCTTCAGTCGGAAGACATTGACGCCGGCATACGTTCCCGGCAGCCGGCGCAGCCTGAGATGATCGGCCAACGCCTCGGCGACGAAGCGGTTGGCGGAACCACCGGCGATCATCCCGTGAAAATCGATGTCCAGCCGTTGGAACTCTCTGGAATCGAATGCCGCGTCGGGCAGAGCCAGCAGCATTTCCATGCCCTGTCGCAAGGCTGCCGCGCGCGTCCCATCCAGCCGGAACCCAGGCGCCAGAAGGGCGGCGGGTTCCAGCAACAGCCGGAATTCATAGCTCTCCCCTTGTGCGCCAGGATCGTCCGGCACTCTCCTGAAAAGCCAGGACTGCCCCGGCGCGCGGTCCAGAAGATTTTCCTCGGCCAGTTTCTTCAGCGATTTTAGTACTGTCCTGCGCTCGGCACTATACCGTCGCATCAGCGCGCCGACGGTGACCGTCTGGTCCAACCGGCGCGCCGAGCGGTCTCGCAGGATCATGTCGGCAAGTTCATCCTCCTCGGCGCTCGGCAGGTCGGCGGCGACGGTCGCCTGGCTCGTGAGGTCTAAGGCCAAGCGATAGCCGGACTCAGCCTCCCATTGAACTACGCCTTTTTCAGTGAGCAGACGCAACGCGGCCCGCACCGGAGTTCGGGATACGTTGCAGAGCGAAGCGATCTGCTGCTCCGGGAGATGAGCGCCGGGTTCAAAGCCGCGTTGCCGGGCCACATCGAGAATGCGCTGTGCAAGGTCGAGATGGTTGGTGCGGGGACGTCGGGCTGCAACTTGCATGGCAATTCTCAGGAAGGACTTGGCGGCTGAGGTTTGGCCGATTGCCCTTGCGGATGCGGTCGGCCGGGATTCCCCCGTGCTTTGACAAATTATGGATTGACGTACTTTTTTCTGCAATAGTACTGTGAGATCAATCGGCAATAAAAAGACCGGGGAACAGGATCGAAGCGGCCCTACGGCTGCAAGCGCTGGTCCGACGACTAAGTTCGATGATCAACCAGAATGGGAGTCTGTCATGACCACCACCACCCTGCGGCACCGTCCGTTAAGGAAATCCTTGATCGCACTTGGCCTTGGCCTGGCGCTGTCAGCGCCGGCGGCTGCCTCCGACCTCGTTATCTCCAACTGGGACGGCTACATGGCGCCGGATGCCATGAAAGCGTTCAAGGCGGCGACCGGTGTCTCCGGCGAAGTCGTGGTTCACGCCACCAACGAGGAGATCATGGGCAAGCTCGTCGCGTCCGGCGGCAAGGGCTATGACGTGGTCTTCGTCTCCTCGCCCTTTGCCGAAGTGCTGAACAAGCTCGGCCTGATCGAGGCGATCGACCATGCCAAGATCCCTAACCTCGCCAATCTCTATCCCGAGGCGGCGAAGCTGCCGCACGACGCCGGGAACAATTTTTCCGTGCCCTACACTTGGGGCACCACCGGCCTTTGCTACCGTTCGGATCTGGTGAAGGCGGAGCCGGTGAGCTGGAACGACCTTCTCGCCCCGACCGACGCGCTCAAGGGCAAGACGACGATGCTGGCGACCGACCGCTGGCTGCTTGCTGCCGGCCAACTCGCCAAGGGCTATTCGGTGAACGAGACCGATCCGGCAAAGCTCAGCGAAGTCAGGGACCTGCTGATCTCGGCCAAGAAGACCTTGCTGGCCTATGACGACACGACATTTTATTCAAAGCTGGTCTCGGGCGAGGCGCTGATGGTTCAGGCATGGGATGGCTGGTGCAATTACGGGATCGCCGAGAATTCACAAATTAAATACACCATACCGAAAGAAGGCTCGGATCTCTGGGTCGATACAATGGTCGTGATGAAGGCATCGGCCAACAAGGACGCCGCCTTCCAGTTCATCAACTTCATGCTGGACGCCAAGAACCACGCCTGGGCGGCCCAGAACATCGACTACAAGGTACCGAACAAGCCGGCTATGGAAAGCCTGCCGGCCGATTTTCTCGCCAAATTTCCCAATATGAGCATGCCGGTGGCAGAGTTGGTCAAGTTCGAGCAGTTGCGCGATGTCGGCGATGCCCAACGCGACTACTCGAAGATCGTCAGCGAAATCAAGGCCGCGCAATAACCGACATCAAAATCAGAGATCCCGGTCGACGGCGGGGTTTTCGCCGCCGACCGTTGAATGCGGTACCCGATCTTGTCCCAAACCAGACTTCGCTCATCCTTGCTGATGACGCCGGCGCTGGCCTGGCTCACCGCCTTGATGGTCGTGCCATGCGCGCTGGTGCTGGCGCTCGCCTTCTTCCGGCGCGGCATCTATGGCGGCATCGATTACACTTTCACGCTGGAGAATTTCGGGCTGGTGTTCGACCCGCTCTATGCCGGCATCTTCCTCAATTCGGCGCGCATTGCTGGCACGGCAACCCTGGTCGCGGTGGTGATCGGCTATGCCGCCGCCTATGCGATCGCGGCAGTACCCCGCCGGCTGCAGCCGGTGTTTCTGTTCTTTGCCGTCTTGCCCTTCTGGTCCAATTACCTGATCCGTACCTATGCCTGGATCGTGCTGCTCAACCGCGAAGGGCTGATCACACAACTGTTGCGCTGGTTCGGCTACACCGGCGAGCCGCCGTCGATGCTTTATACCGAAGGCGCCGTCATCGCCGGTCTGGTCTACAACTATCTGCCTTTCGTCATCCTGGCCTGCTACGCGCCGCTGTCGCGGCTCAATCCGGAGCTCGCAGAGGCCTCGCGCGATCTCGGCGCGTCGGCCGTGACCACATTTCGCCGGGTCATCCTGCCATTGACCGTCCCGGGCATCGCCGCCGGTGCTGTTTTCGTCTTCGTGCTGTCGATCGGCAATTTCGTGACCCCTGCTCTGCTCGGCGGCGGGCGTTTCCAGATGATCGGCAATGTCGTCTACGAGCAGTTCCTGACTGCCAATGACTGGCCCTTCGGTGCGGCACTGGCAATGGTATTGATCGCCATCATGCTGCTGGTGCTGACGGCGCAGGCCCTGGCCGCTGATCGCGCCTCGGGCCGTACCGCCGAAGCGAGAGGAGGCGCCGATGGCTGAGCGCTCCCTCGCCACGAGGCGCGCGCTCTGGCTCGTGCTTTCACTGGTCCTGGCCTTCCTCTACATCCCGATCGCCGTGCTGGTGGCGCTGTCGTTCAACCAAGGCGGGCTGCCGACCGTCTGGTCGGGCTTTTCGCTGAAATGGTATGTCTCGCTAATCGGAAACGCCGCAATCCTTTCTGCCGCCCTCAACACACTGATCGTGGCGCTTGTCTCGACCGCCATCGCCACGCTGCTCGGCACACTGCTGGCGATCGGCGTCGAAATACGTCGGCAATACGGCAAAGGTCTCGAGGCGCTGATCTTTGCGCCGATGATCATTCCCGACATCGTGCTGGCGATCGCGCTGCTCAGCTTCTTCTCGATGCTTGATCTCACCTTGGGCCTGCACACCATCATCCTCGCCCATGTCGTCTTCAATCTCGCCTTCGTCTGCTCCGTGGTGCGCGCGCGGCTGAAAAGCTTCGACTGGTCGATCGTCGAGGCCTCTGCCGATCTCGGCGCTTCCGCGCTCACAACATTTCGGCGGGTGACGTTGCCGGTGATCCTGCCTGCCGTCGTCGCCGGCGCGCTGCTCGCCTTCACCCTTTCGGTCGACGAATTCATCATCGCCTTCTTCACCGCCGGCGCCGGCCGCGCCTCGACCACGCTGCCGATGCAGATCTATTCGATGATCCGCTTCGGCATCACGCCGGAGATCAATGCCTTGGCGACTATCGTCATGGCGGTCTCGATCACCGCGCTGACCCTGTCGCAGCGGCTCAACCGTGGGGTGATCGGCCAATGAACGAGCCCCGCACGCTGCTGGCGATCGACAACGTGTCGAAGAAGTTCGGCCGGGTGACGGCGGTCGACGGCATTTCACTGGATATCCGCGAGAACGAGTTCTTCGCCTTGCTTGGACCCTCGGGCTGCGGCAAGACAACGCTGCTGCGCATACTGGCCGGCTTTGAGACGCCCAGTGACGGGCGCATCCTGCTCGACGGCCGCGACATCGCCAGGACCCCGCCCAATAAGCGGCCGGTCAATCTGATGTTCCAGTCCTATGCGCTGTTTCCGCATATGAGCGTCAGGGCCAATGTTTCCTACGGCCTCGAAATGGAACGCTTGCCTGCAAAGGAAATCCGCTCCCGTGTCGACGCCATTTTGGCGACGACCGAACTCGTTGCCTTCGCCGACCGCAAGCCGGAGCAATTGTCCGGCGGGCAGAAACAGCGCGTCGCACTTGCCCGAGCGCTGGTCAAGCGACCACGGCTGCTTCTGCTCGACGAACCGCTCGGCGCGCTCGACAAGAAGCTGCGCGGCGCCATGCAACTGGAGTTGAAGCGCCTGCAGCATGAAGTCGGCATCACCTTCGTCATCGTCACCCACGATCAGGAGGAATCGCTCGTCATGGCCGACCGCATGGCGGTGCTCAGGGACGGCAAGCTGCTGCAATGCGATACACCCCATGCGGTCTACGAGCATCCGGGGGACCGTTTCGTCGCCGACTTCATCGGCGTCATGAATTTCGTGCCGGGCAAAGCCGCCGGCGACGGCGTGCTGGCAAGCAACGGCGTGCGGATCGCCGGCGATGTTCCCGCAACACTTTCGCCCGGCGCTGCGGCGGTAGCTTCAGTCCGGCCCGAACGCATCCGGCTGTTCCCGTCGGCAGAAACGGCCAACCGTATCTTCGGCGCGGTCGAGGCGCTGGCCTATCAGGGACTCGATCTGCAACTGCATGTCCGCACCGCCCTGTCGCCAAAGCCGTTCCTGGTACGCATCACCGCCGACGCCGCCGACCGCCGCCCGGTCTCGTCGGGCGATACAGTCGAGCTCGGCTGGGATGCGGCTGACGTCAGAATTTTCGCAGATTGATCGAAGGAGAACCTCTCATGGCGCAGAAGACGATCGCGTTCTTTCCGGAGGCCGCTTATGGCCCCGCGCTCAACTCCGTCGGCATAGCCCAGGCGATCGAGGCGCGCGGCCACAGAGCGGTGTTCCTGTCTGACCCGGGCTTCGTCGACGTCTACAAGGGCTACGGCTTCGAGGCTCATCCGGTAAACCTGTCCGAGCCGATGCCGCCGGAACAGATGGCCAAGTTCTGGGAAGACTTCATCAACGGCCACATCCCGAACTTCCGCAAATCGCCCTACGACCAGGTCGACAATTACGTGAAGGATTGCTGGACGGCGATCGTCGACAGCGCCAAATGGGCTGAGAAGGATCTGCCTGGCGTGCTTGCGACGATCAAGCCTGATGTCATCTGCGTCGACAACGTCATCCTGTTCCCGGCGATCAAGCAGTATGGCAAGCCCTGGGTGCGCGTCATCTCCTGCTCGGAAAACGAGATCGAGGACGAGGACATCCCGCCACATCTGTCCGGCTGCGGCGAGAACGACCACGCCTGCCATCAGCGTTACCGCGACCATTTCAACGCCGTCATCAAGCCGATCCATGACGACTTCAATGCGTTTTTGAAAGCGAACAACGAAGCGCCGTATCCGATCGGCCAGTTCTTCGAGGCCTCGCCCTACCTCAATCTGCTGCTTTATCCCGAAGCGGCGAAGTTCAAGCGCCGCTATCCGCTCGACCCGGCAAAATTCCGATATCTGGAAGGCTGCGTGCGGCAGGAGAAGCCCTACTCCGTGCCGACATTAGTTAAAAATAACGACGGGCCGCTGCTCTACGTCTCTTTCGGCAGCCTTGGCGCCGGCGATGTCGACCTGCTGAAGCGCATCGTCGCAACCTTGGGCAAGACGCGCTACCGGGCGCTGGTCAATGTCGGCGGCTACAAGGACCAGTACGCGCAAGTGCCCGAAAACGTCAGCCTCGACAGCTGGTTCCCGCAGCCCTCGGTCATCCCGCAGGTCGATGCGGTGATCCATCATGGCGGCAACAACTCGTTCACCGAGTGCCTGTATTTCGGCAAGCCGGCGATCATCATGCCCTACGTCTGGGACGGCCACGACAATGCGATGCGGGTCGAGGAAACCGGCCACGGCTTCGGCATGCCACGCTATGACTGGAGCGACGCCGAGCTCATCGCCAGGATCGAAACCTGCCTGACCGACCCGGCAATCAAGGCCAAGCTGGCGAAGACGTCGGCCCAGATGCAGTCGCAGAACGGCCCGGAGAAAGCGGCTGCTTTGCTGGAGAAATTGCTGTGACCTCAGCCCCACACCTCCACCAGGCCTCTACCCGCACCGACCTCGTCGACTGGGGCACCCAGCCCGATGCGCTGGAAGGCGCTTCGCACTCCACCGGCAGGCTGGTGCACAAGGGGCCGAACAACCAGCCGGAATCCGGCATCTGGGTCTGCACGCCCGGTTGCTGGCGGCTCGCGATTCCGCGCGACGAATTGTGCCATTTCGTTGCCGGCCGCGCGACCTACAGATCGGACGACGGCGAGGTGATCGAGGTATCCGCCGCCACGGTTGTCATGTTCCCGGCCGGTTGGACCGGCGAATGCACCGTCCACGAGACCATCCGCAACGTTTACATGCTGGCCTAAAGGCGGCCACTGGAGCTCCCGACATGCCGACACCGATCATGAAATCGCCGCTCGCCATCACCGACCTTGTCGACTGGGGTGTCATTCCGACAATGATCGAGGGTGAATCCCGCACCTCGGGCACACTGCTGCACAAGGGGCCGGAAGGCCGCTCCGAATGCGGGCTATGGGTCTGCACCCCCGGCAAATGGCACTGCCATGTCACCCGGGACGAATTCTGCCACTTCCTCGAGGGACGCTGCACCTATGTCCACGAATCCGGCGAGGTGATCGAGATCGAGCCGGACACCGCGGCGTTCTTTCCGCAGGACTGGAAAGGCGTCTGCACCGTCCATGAGACGATCAAGAAGGTCTACATGATCCGCTGAGCGGGCTTGAAAGGACGACCATGGATTTTTCCGCTGACCGGCCGGCCTTTTTCGTCAATCCGGATTATCGGCCGATGACTGGCACGAAAAAACCGGTAATCGATCCGGCGACACTGGAGACCGTCGGCGTAATAGCCGCCGCCGGCGACACTGAAATCGACGCCGTGCTCACCGCAGCGACCAAGGCGCAAACGGCCTGGAAAAGGCTCGACGCCAAGAGCCGCGCCAGGCATCTGCACGCTGTCGCCAACGCCATCGAAGCGGCTGACTTCATGCGCTGTGCCGAGCTGATGGTGCGCGAGATGGGCAAGCCCTATCCGGAGGCGATCGGCGAGATCGCCAAATTGCGCGCCGATCTTCCGCTACTACGCCGAGATGGCCCGTGATGATGCCGGCAAGATCGCCGGCACGACGCAGGCCGGTTCGTTCCAATATGCCCGATATGAGCCCTACGGCACGTCGGTGCACATCATGCCTTACAATTTTCCGATCCTGTTGATGTGCTGGACCGTCGCCGCCTCGCTTGCCGCCGGCAATGCCTGCGTGATCAAGCCCGCTGAAGCGACAACATTGTCGACGCTGGATTACATGACCGTGTTCCGCTCCCTGCCGGAGGGCCTGGTTTCCTGCATGCCAGGCGGAGCAGCAACGGCGCAGGCGCTGATCGCCTCGGACCGCACGCATGCGGTTGCTTTCACCGGTTCGGTCTCCGCCGGCAAGGCTGTCGCCGTCGCATGTGCAGAGCGCATGAAGCCTTGCGTCATCAAGGCCGGCGGCAGCGATCCCCTGATCATCAGTCAGCACGCCCCACTAGACGTGGCGGCTGCCGGCAGCGTCACTGCCGCGTTCCATCTTACGGGCCAGGTCTGCACTTCGGCCGAACGGTTCTTCGTGGTTGATGCCGTTCACGACCGCTTCGTCGATCTGTTTGCCAAGAAGACACGAGCGCTGCGTATCGGCAACGGCCTCGACAAAACCGAGATCGGACCGCTGGTCAGCGAGGCCGCGCGCGCGAAGGTCATCCGGCTGGTCGACGATGCGATCCGCTGCGGTGCCAAAGCGATCACCGGCGGACGCATTCCGCCGGCACATAATGTGGGCTGGTTCTACGAGCCGACCATCCTGACCGGCGTCACCCCCGACATGGCAATCGTGCGCGAAGAGTGTTTCGGGCCGGTCGCCGCGATCTGCCGGGTCAAGGATTTCAACGAGGCGATAGAGCTTGCCAACGACAGCCCCTTCGGTCTCGGCGCCTCGGTCTTCACCACCGACCTTGCCGAAGCGCATGAGGCCGCGGAGCGGCTCGAGGCCGGTATGGTCTGGGTCAACAATCCGCTGATCGACAATGACGCATTGCCGTTCGGGGGCTGGAAGGCTTCGGGCCTCGGCCGCGAGCTCGGCCGCCAGGGTCTGGATGCATTCCGCCGCTCGAAGATGGTCATCATCGACCACAGACCGGAGATTCAGGGCTGGTGGTATCCCTATCCTGACAGCTGGTTCCGCGAGGCAGGCGGGCGCAAGCATGTTTGACACGACTATCTTCAGGCGTGCTGCCAGCTAATTGTTTAGGATATCCGTCTCCGAATACCTGGCATATGCATCGAAACCGTAGCCGAATGGAGCCATATCGGGCGTGGCGTTGTAGCCGGAGTCGGAAAGGCACCTGCGCTCAACGGCCATTCGCCCGGCGGACCCGCCAGATGACGTTACCGACGTCATCGGCGACGAGCAGTGCGCCGGTCCGATCGATAGCAACGCCGACCGGACGGCCCATCGCCTCGCCATTACGCCCGATGAAGCCAGTGACCACATCTTTCGGAGGACCGCTCGGTTTGCCACCATGGAACGGCACGAAGATCACCTTGTAGCCGCTGTGCACGCTTCTATTCCACGAGCCGTGCTGGCCGACGAAGGCGCCGTTACCGTAGGCCGGACCGAGCCGGGCGCCTTTGGAGAAGGTCAGTCCCAGCGAGGCGGTATGAGAGCCCAGGGCGTAATCGGGTTTGATCGCCGTCGCCACGAGATCGGGGCGCTGCGGCTTGGCACGTTCGTCGACGTTCTGTCCGTAGTAGCTGTAGGGCCAGCCATAGAAGGCGCCGTCACGAACCGAGGTCATGTAATCCGGCACAAGGTCGTCGCCGATCTCGTCACGCTCGTTCACGGCGACCCAAAGCTCGCCAGTTTCAGGATTCCAGGAGAGCCCGTTCGGGTTGCGCAGGCCCGAGGCGAAGACCCGAGTGCGGCGGGTCGACCGATCCACTTCAAGGACAGCGGCGCGGTTCTTCTCCGCGGCTATGCCGTTTTCTCCAACGTTGCTGTTGGAACCAACGGTGACATAGAGCTTGCGTCCATCCGGAGTTGCGATCACGTCCTTGGTCCAATGATGGTTGAGGTCCCCGGCCGGCAAGTCGATGATCTTTTCCGGCGACGTGCTGACTCGAGTCTGGCCATTGGAGTAGGGGAAAGCGACGAGCGCGTCGGTATTCGCGACAAAGAGCTTGCCTTTGGACAGCGTCATGCCGAAGGGCGAATTGAGGCCTTCCGCGAACGTCGTGCGCACATCCGCAATGCCATCGCCATCGGTGTCGCGCAGAAGCGTGATGCGGTTGGCGCTTTTGGTCGCCGCGCCGGCCCGCTTCATAGCCAGATCCATGAAGACCTTTCTAAGACTGAAGCCTTCGTCATGCTTGGCAGGGGCATTGGTTTCAGCAACCAGAACGTCGCCGTTCGGAAGCACATGCAACCAGCGCGGATGGTCGAGGCCGGTGGCGAAGGCGTTCACTGTCAGCCCCTTCGCCGGGGTCGGCATACCGCCTTTCTGCCAGCCTTTCGCCTCGGCTATGTTAACAGTCGGGATCAGCGTCGGTCTTGGTTTCGGCAAGGTGGGGTTGGGGCCATAGCCGGTTATTGCCCCGGTTTTTTGCGCCGGCCCGGTTTTTTGCGCCGGCCCGGTTTTTTGCGCCGGAATGCCAGCGCAGCTTGCCACGACGGCGCCCAATACCGCTACGAGTACGCTTCCTCGGAAGCCGGCATGCATCGGACGTCCTCCGCATGGATTTGTGTCGCGCTCTTTGTGCAAACGCAAGTCAGTGGCTTATTCTTCCAATTGCTTCGAAACAGCGGCGCTCGTGATCCGAGGGCCAGGAATTCGGGACAGATCTGCTCTCGATAGAAATATGGCGCGAGGAGATTGTGGCAACCGCGCGAATATCTGTGGCGCGATATGAATCTCAGATTCGTATCGCGCGAAATCGATACGGCTTGCGCTTTTCGGTATCGAGTTGCTCATGGGCCAACAGGCGTTCGAATGGAACGAGACCATGAACGGCGGGACCCACAATGACCCACCGATTGCACCAGTTGGTCAAACAGCTGTTGTTGCTGCTTAGCAAGACGCTGCAAATCTGCTAAAGTCTGCGGTGGGAGGAGACGGACATCCAATCGCTGCCGATAGTACATCCAAGTGTAGCGAAGGCGACACCCGGCGCATCACTTCCGCTCGCCTATTCCCTCGCGACGCTCTGCTGGCTCCTGTCGGCCGGCGTCTATATCGCCGCCAAGTGGGTTGCCCCCGAGATGCCGCCCTGGGCGCTCTGCTTCTGGCGGCTGACGCTTGCCTGCGCGATCCTGCTGCCTATCGTCCATCGTCATCACGGGGCTATGCTCGTGCTGATCCAATCCCGGGTGATCGAGGTGCTGGTCATCGGTGCCATCGGGCTGACCTTGTGTCAGGGCATGATCTACACGGGCCTCAACTACACCAACGCGACAACCGCCGGCATCATCATGGCGCTGTCGCCGATCATGACCATGGTGCTTGCCCGCTTCGTGCTCGGCGAGTCCCTCGGTGTCTGGAAAGCGCTTGGAGCGCTGGTCGCTCTGGCCGGGATGGTGGTGATCGTGGCGCGCGGCGACCTTGCTGCGCTGATGCAGCTGCAGTTCAATCCCGGCGAGTTGTGGATCGTCGGCAGCGCGTTTTGCTGGGGCCTCTACACCGTGCTGCTGCGTCGCGCCAAATTCGCTATCGAGCTTCTGCCGATGGTGGTCCTGCTGCTGGGAGCCGGCGCGCTGGCCGCACTGCCCTTCTATCTCTGGGAACTGTTTTCCGGGGATCGTTCGGCGCTGCATGCGAACGGCCTTCTGGCTCTCGCCTATGTTGCTGGCCCGGGCGGCGCTCTGATGTACTATCTCTACAACCGTAGCGTCGAGACGCTTGGTGCCGGGCGCGCCAGCATGCTGCTCTATCTCCAGACCGCCTTCGTCGCCGTTCTCGCTTATCTGGTGCTTGGCGAAAGCTTGCACGACTACGATCTCGCCGGCGCCGCCTTCATCGTCGCCGGCCTGCTGCTCGCCACCGCGATCAAGCCGAGGCAGCGCACGGTGCGTGTCGCGTAGTGAACCTCAGCTCCGCCGGAGCGGCGAGCAGCTCGCAAAATCAGGGCACCGCTCGAAGCGGAGCCGTATCATCGCAGTCGGCTGTTGTGGCGCAGCACGAGGCCGACCGCGCCGAGCAATGCATCGTTCTCCGTGTGCTTGCCAACGATTATCCGTGTGCGCAGCGCGGGTGCCACATCGCGGGACTTGATGAGCGTGTGGCGTTCATATGACGCGATCAGCGGCGCCAGGAGAATGTCGCCCGCCAAGGCCATGCGGCCGCCGATGATGATGAGCGGCGGATTGAGCACCGAACCGATCAAGCCAAGGCCACGACCGGCGAACTCGGCGGTGTCCTCGATCATTCGCAGCGCCCTCACGTCGCCCTGCTCGGCCATCATGATCACGTCGTCCATCGAGACCGGCCGCCGCACGATGCGCGAAATCTGCTCGAGCGGCCGGGCAAAGCTGGCATAGAGTTCCAGGCATCCGCGATTGCCGCACCGGCAAAGGTCGCCGCCGGGATCGATGCTGATGTGCCCGAATTCGCCGGCGCCGCCGGCGATGCCGCTCACCAGCCGGCCGTGCTGGACAATGGCCCCGCCGACGCCCAGATCGACCTTGAACAGGACGAAATCGTCGTGGCCGACGGCCGCACCCCACATCAGCTCGGCAATGGCCGAGCAGTTGCTCTCATTGTCGGCGAAGATCGGCTGTTCGAGGACCGGCCCAAACACATCGCGGATGTTGACCCCGGCCCAGGTCGGAACGATACTCGCGCGCAGCACCACTCCTTCGCGGCTGACTGGGCCCGAGACGGAGACCCCAACCCCCAGGAGCCCCGCCATCGGCAGACCGTTCTCTTCGTAGCATCGGGCAATTACTGACTTGGCGAGCTGGGCCGCCTGTTGCGGCTGGTAGTCCAGACCCATGGGGATAGTTTGTTCGGCAACGAAAGAATGCGAGACGTCGGCGACGACACACCGCATCTCGTCGAGGCCCAGATGGATGCCGACGCAGGTGCCCGCGGCGGGATTGAGCGTCAATGTCGTGGCAGGCCTGCCAATACCCCTGGCCGCGTCATGATGGGCCGAGGATTCGATCACCATCCCAGACTTTCTCAAGCCGTTGAGCGCGGTTGACACCGTCGACCGCGCCAAACCGGTAATGCGGGTAATTTGCGACGCAGAAAGCACGCCGCGCTCGCGCAGGCATCGGACGATCAGGCTCTCCGGCGACGCGGACGGCCTGTCGATCAGCCAATTTCTAAGCGAAGGTTTGTTCATGATGAGCACAAAGCACGTTGACTGATAGCTCAAATATGTCATCTTGGAAAGAACGGAGATTACTGCATCTCGCCGGCCACGATCTCAAATCGCGGGCCACAAGCGGTCGATACGAACCGTGCATCACATATGGGAGTGAAACGATGAAATACCTGAGGACGGCCTTTGCGGCCGCTACCGCCTTCACCTTGATTACCGGAACAGCGCTCGCGGAGCCGAAGACCAACCTCTTGCATCAGTGGGCCACCGGATCGGACGCCCAGGCCATCGCCAAGCTCGGCGAGATGTTTACAGCCAAGGGTGGCACCTGGCAGCAGACCTCCATCGCAGGCCATACGGCCAATACCCTGGCCAAACTGCGTGCCGATGTGATCGCCGGCAACGCACCTCCCGCTGTGCAGCTCAAAGGCCCCGAGATCGCCGAATGGAACGAGACGGGCATGACAGCCAATCTCGACGACCTGGCGAAGGCGGAAAATTGGGAGAAGGTCGTCGCTCCCGAATTGCTGCCGGTGATGAAGCCGACCGGGAATTGGGTGGCCGCGCCGATGAACATCCACCGCATCAACTGGCTGTGGGCATCGCCGAAGGTCATGAAGGACGCGGGCGTCACCGAGATGCCGAAGACATGGGCGGAATTCAACGCCGCCTGCGACAAGATCGTGGCCAGCGGCAAAATCTGCATTTCGCACTCGACCGCCGACTGGACCGACTCGACCGTCTTCGAAGTGGTCGTGTACGGTCAGGACCTCGATCTCTACAGGAAAGCTTTCGTCGAGGGCGACGTCGATGCCATGCGCAGCGATGGCATGGTCAAGGCCTTCGAGCAGTTCCGCACCATGACCTCGAAGTACATGGACCCCGGCATGAACGGGCGTGACTGGGATACCATGTCGCATCTCGTCGGCCGCGGCGAGGCCGCCTTCCACATCATGGGCGACTGGACGCTCGGCCTGCTGACGGCCGGCGGCTTCAAGGAGGGCACCGACTATGTCTGCGCCCAGGCGCCGACCGATTGGGGCAAGCCGGGTTTCATCTTGAATTCAGACTCGGTCGTGTTCTTCAAGCAGAAGGACCCGGACTATATCGAGGGACAGAAGCTGCTTGCCAGCATCATCCTGTCGCCCGAATTCCAGACCATTTTCAATCAGACCAAAGGGTCCATTCCGGCCCGCCTCGACGTCGATCTTTCGAACGGCTTCAATCCCTGCCAGCAACTCTCGCAAAAGGATCTGCAAGCCTCGATCGCCGCCGGCACGCTCGTGCGTTCGATGGCACACAACATGACGGTTCCGCAAAAGGTCCGCGGCGCAATAATGGATAGCATCACGGAGTTTGTAGCAACGCCGGATATGAGTGCGCAGGACGCGGCCAATGCGATGGCGGATGCGGCCGAAGCGCAGAAGTGACGCTGCCGATGATGGCCGGGGGCGAAGCGCCCGGCCAGACCTCGCCGGAGCAGCCCGATGTCCACCCATGATCTGATTGTACCCGCCGCAGCTGCCGCGGCCCGACCGTGGCGCGAGCGCCTGGGCACGATGGTGCCCATTCTGGTGCTGGCGCCGTCGATAGCGGCAAGTTTCGTCTATGTTTTCGTCTTCACGCTCTGGACGCTCTACATCTCGCTGTCCAATTCGTCGCTGTTGCCGACCTATGGGTTCGTCGGCTTGGACAATTACGCTTCGCTCTGGGCAAACCGGCGCTGGAACATCGCCTATACCAATCTCTTCCTGTTCAGCGGCTTCTATATCGTTGGCTCGATGGCGGTTGGCCTGCTGCTCGCGATCGCGATCGACCAGCGCGTCCGCGGCGAGGCGGTTTGGCGCACGATCTTCCTCTATCCGTTGGCGGTGTCCTTCATCGTCACCGGTACGGTGTGGAGCTGGCTGTATAATCCTGTCGACGGTATCCAGGCCTTCGTTCGAGGGCTTGGCTGGACCGACTTCAGCTTCGCCCTGACGGCCAACCGCAACACGGCGATCTATGCTGTGATCATAACCGGTATCTGGCAGTCGTCCGGCTTCGCCATGGCACTTTTCCTGGCCGGTCTGCGGTCCGTCGATCCGGACCTCGTCAAAGCCGCGCAAATCGACGGCGCGTCGGTTTTCCGGACCTATCGGAGGGTCATCCTGCCAACCATCGCCCCCATATTCCTGGCGGTGGCGGTCATTCAGATACAATTCGCTATCAAGACCTTCGACCTGGTTGCGGCGTTGACGCGAGGCGGGCCAGGTGTGTCCACCACCTTCCCCGCCATCTATGTCTACGACCTGATGTTCCAGCGCGGCCAAATCGGTGAAGGTGCCGCCGCGGCGATGATGATGCTCGCGGCGGTCGCGGTGGTGCTGGTGCCGTACTCCTTGTGGATCGTCTGGCGCCGGCGGGCGGAGGGCCGCGATGGCTGAAATTACCCCCAATGCCCGTTTTGATCCGGAAGAAGCCGCGGCCACGCGCCGGCATTTCTGGAGCCGCTTCCTTGTCTATGCGGTGCTGACGCTGTTTGCGGTCGTCTATCTCGTGCCATTGCTGGTGGTGATCTTCAACTCATTGCGCGAGCAGTCGGAGATTGCCCGCAACGGCCTCATCTCCGTACCGCGCAGCTTCCGCCTCGACGCGTGGGCGCAGGCCTGGGGATCCTACTGTGTCAGCGGTACCTGCGAGGGAATGAAGCGCAATTTTTTCAACTCGCTGGCGATGACGATCCCCGCCACCATCATCTCGACCATTCTCGGCGCCATGAACGGCTACATCCTCTCCAAATGGCGCTTCAGGGGCTCTGAACTGATCTTCAATCTGATGCTGCTCGGCGTATTCATGCCCGGCCAGATTTCGCTGATGCCGTGGGCATTCCTGCTCGGCAAGCTCGGCCTGACCAATTCCACATATGGGCTGGTGCTGATCCACGTCGTCCAGGGCATCTCGTTCACCACCCTGTTCTGCCGCAATTTCTACGTCAGCATACCGGACGACCTGATCAAGGCGGCACGCATCGACGGCGCCGGCTTCTGGCGGATCTTCCGCAAGATCATCCTGCCCCTGTCGCCGCCAATTCTGATCGTCACCGTCATCTGGCAGTTCACCGGCATCTGGAACGAGTATTTGTTCGGCGTCGTCTTCACATCGGGCCAGCAGCAGCCGATCACGGCGGCGTTGGTAGCACTCACGGCCGGCGGCACGACCGCGCGTGCTTACGATGTGATGAGCGCAGCCGTGCTGATCGGCGCGCTGCCTCCGCTGCTGATCTATCTGTTCGGTGGAAAATACTTCGTGCGCGGCCTCACCCAGGGCGCCATCAAATGAGGCGTCACCCATGTCCGCGTTGATGATCCGCAACCTTCACAAGAGCTACGGCTCGCTCGAGATTCTTGCCGGCATCAATCTCGAGGCTAAGACCGGAGAATTCGTCGCCCTTGTCGGCCCGTCAGGCTGCGGCAAGTCAACCTTGCTCGCCATGATCGCCGGCCTGGAAACCGTCACGTCGGGAGAGATCTGGATCGGCGACCGGCTGGTGAACTCGGTGCAACCTAAGGACCGCGACATTGCGATGGTGTTCCAGTCATACGCCCTCTACCCCACGATGACGGTGCGCCAGAACATCACCTTCGGCATGGAAAGCCGCGGCGTGCCAAAAGCGGTGCAAGCAGAAGCTGTCCAGCGGGTTGCCGCCCTTCTGCAGATCGAACAGCTGCTCAAACGCAAGCCCGGCCAGCTCTCGGGCGGCCAGCGGCAGCGCGTCGCGATGGGGCGTGCCCTCGTCCGCGACCCGAAGCTGTTTTTGTTCGACGAGCCCCTGTCCAACCTCGACGCCAAGCTGCGCGTCGACATGCGCACCGAAATCAAGAAGCTTCACCATCGCGTCGGCAAGACCACGGTGTATGTCACCCACGATCAGGTCGAGGCGATGACACTTGCATCCCGCATTGCGGTGATGAACCAGGGCTCGGTACAGCAGTTCGACACGCCGAAGCGGATTTACGACCGGCCGACCAACATGTTCGTTGCCGGTTTCATGGGATCGCCGGCGATGAATTTCATTCCCGCCCGGCTTACTGGCCCGACCAGCATCTCGGTACGCGCCGCTGACGGCAGCGACGCCAGCCTCGCCCTTGCCGCGCCGATGCCCGGTGCGCCAAAGGACGTCGTGCTCGGTATCCGGCCGGAACACATCTACCGTTTCACGACCGACCTGAAGTCGCGCAAACCGGCTGTGGCGTCCATGCAGGCGCCGGTCGAACTGGTCGAGCCGACCGGGGCCGAGACGCTTGCCGTGCTCAGGCTGGGCGACCTGGAGATCACCGGCCGTTTCGAGCCGGACGACGCTCCCGTCATGGGCGAGACGATAACGCTGGGCATCGACATGTCGCGCGCCTGCCTGTTCGATCCAACAACCAAGGCGCTTCTGTAATTTGATGTCCGTACAATTCGCAACCTATCCGAGCTTGGCCGATCGGGTCGTGCTGATCTCCGGCGGCGCCTCCGGCATCGGCGCCGATATGGTCCGCGCCTTCGCCTCGAATGGCGCCCGGGTGGCCTTTCTCGATGTGCAGGATGAGCCAGCTGAGGCGTTGGTGCGCGAGCTCGGTGGTGCCGCCGGGCAGGGTCCCTTGTACCTCCATTGCGATGTAACCGACGTCGACGCGCTAAAGGCGTCGGTAGCAGGCGTGCGCATGCGGCTTGGTCCGATCGCCGTCCTGGTGAATAACGCTGCCAATGATCAGCGCCATCCCATCGACGGGGTAACGGCCGAATATTGGGACCGCAGCTTCGACGTCAATCTGAGGCATCACTTCTTCGCCGCCCAGGCTGTGCATCCGCATATGAAGGAACTCGGCTTCGGCTCGATCATAAACTTCTCCTCCATTGCGTGGCGTTTCGGAGCGGACCAGATGGTGGCCTATGCCACAGCCAAGGGGGCCGTGGTGGCGCTGACGCGTGCGTTGGCGCGGTCGTTCGGACCGGATAACATCCGCGTCAATGCGATCGAACCCGGCGCCGTCATGACCGAGCGGCAGCGCGAACTGTGGTTCAAGACGCAGGAGGCAGTCGACCAGACGGTGCAGCGGCAATTGATCCGCCGCGTCCTGCTGGGTGAGGAGATTGCACGCACCGTGCTCTTCCTGGCAGCAGACGACAGCCGCATGATCACCAAGCAGTCCATCACCGTCGATGCCGGTCTGCGCTAGTGACCCCTCCCCGCCCTCCACTGGAACCGTCAAGCTGATGCTTCGTCTCGGCCTCAACCCCTACGGACTGACCTACCATCTCGGCCTGCAGGGCCGCGGCACGCCGCGGCACAATCCGGACGGCGCGGGGCTGGAAGGCTTCATAGCACTGGCGCAGGAACTGGGCGCGCGCACGCTCGAGATCTACGAACCCTGGTTGACCGACTTGACGGACGCCGAAATCGTCGCCCTGCGCAGGCGTCTTGCCGCGCTGGATATCGTCCCGGTGGTGAGCGGCGGATTGCTCGTGGCAGGTCCGCTGGACAACGCCTTTCGGGCTGCGCGCCTGCTCGAGGCGACGACGATCCGCATCGCACTGACGCCTGTCCTGTGCGGCGACCGCAATGCGTGGGGTCCGAAATGGAGCGAGTTCAACGCAATGATTCGCGCTGCCTTGACGGAATGGGGGCCGCGTGCGGCGGCCGAGGGCCGGGTGCTCGGCATCGAGAACCATCAGGACTTCGGCAGCGACGAACTGGTTGCGTTCTGCGAACTCGGCGGGCCGGGCGTTGGCATCACCTACGACACCGGCAACACCTTTCCTGTCGGCGAGGCGCCGCTTGCCTTCACGCGCCGGATCGCGCCCCATGTCCGGCACGTTCACCTCAAGGATTATCGCGTCCAGTTCACGGATGAGGGCTACCGCCTGGTCCGCTGCGCGATCGGCGACGGCGCCGTGCCTTTCGCCGAACTGGCAGCCATCCTTGGCGAGCACCACGGCACGCTGACGGCGGTGCTTGAGCCAGGCGCGTTGGAGGCCCGTCACGTTCGCTGTCTCACCGACGACTGGTGGAACGGATATGCGCCGAAGACCGCCCGCGAATTCGCGGCCTGCCTGAGCGCGGCGCGCCTGAACCGCCTTGCGGACGACGCCGACTACCGCACGCCATGGGAGCGCGACGATGACGGTGCGCTCGTTTCGTACGAGCTCGACATGATCCGGCGCAGCGCCGCCAACATGATGAAGTTCGATTTCATTGCAATGGAGAAACCAGCATGACTGCGCGAGAACTCAGCGGCCTGACCGCCTTCGTCACCGGCTCGGGACGCGGCCTCGGCCGCGTGATGGCCGATCGCTTGGCCGAACTTGGCGCAAACATCGCGGTCCACGACCTCGATTGGGCCCGGCCATCTCAATATGGCGAATTCGCGGACCTCGGCGACTCTGCCAGGGGCTTGGAGAAGCATGGGACGCGCTTCACCGCGGTCACCGGCAACATCGGCGACAAGCAGGCCGTCGCCGAAATGAAGAGGAAGATCGAGGCGGATCTCGGCGACGTGCACATTCTGGTGAACTGCGCCGGCGGCGACATCGGCGCCAAGGGCGTAAAGCCCAATCCCAACAACGCACTCGACATCGACTACGAAGACATTAAGGTTCTGACCGAGAACAACCTCATCGGCACGATGCTGGTCTGCCAGGCGTTTGTTCCGCCCATGGTCAAGCGCGGCTCGGGCTCGGTGATCAACATCGCCTCGGCGGCAGCGCATATCGGATGCTCGCCCGAAGTAGTCTACTCGACGCTCAAGGCAGCCGTCGTCCATTATACGCGCTGCCTCGCCAAGGAACTGATCGACGAGGGCGTACGCGTCAATGCGGTGAGCCCTGGCGCCACCAAGACGGCACGGTTCCAGGCGAGCCGCGTGGTCGATCCGCAGCGCATGGATTCGAGCAAGAAATCGCTGAACCGGTATGCGGAGCCTGAAGAGATCGCCGAAGCGGTGGCCTTCCTCGCCGGTCCGCGCGCGCGCTTCATCAACGGGCAGGTAATCCGAGTCGATGGCGGTTTCACGATCTTTCCAGGTTAAGCCGCGACCATTGCCGGTTTCGGATGAGTATTTGGTTGTGCCGTGACCCGATAAAGCTGTTATCGTGCCCTCGCGTCGGGGGCGAAGCCATGCAGATCGCGGGGATGGGTTCAGGCAGCATCGGCTGCTGTTTGGCGGTTGTTTGCCGGCCAAGGCGTTACGCTGATGGCGTTGGTGCCGCCTCGAAGTGCTGCTCCGGCGCTAGCACCCGGATCCGCGGCAAATGACGGATGACGCCAACATCCTTGATGCGGTGGTGGTCGGGGCCGGTTGGGCCGGCCTGGGCGTCAGCTATTCGCTGGCACGGCAAGGCTTGCACCATGCCGTATTGGAGCGAGGCCGCATCGGAGAGACCTGGCGCACTCAGCGGTGGGATTCTTTCCGGATGAATACCCCAAACGTTCAGACCGTCATGCCAGGCGACTTCTATGACGGTTCAGATCCGTTCGGTGCCCTGACGCGCGACCAGTTCGTTGCCCTGCTTGAGGACTTCGCCAGGCGAAACGAACTCCCGGTTGAACCTGACACTGTGGTGACCGAGCTCGCCTGCGGGCACTAGAATGGCGGCTATCGGCTGACCACCTCGCGCGGAACACTTTTGGCACGCAACGTGGTGATCGCCAGCGGTAACTTGAATTGTCCGGTGCGCCCAGTTGCTGCGTTGCCGCCGGGCCTGCGCCAGATCGATGCTTCTGATTATCGCAGCGCCGCTGATCTCCCGGCTGGAGCGGTGCTGGTGGTCGGAAGCGGCCAATCCGGTGCCCAGATCGCGGAAGAACTGGCGGAAGCAGGCCGAAGGGTCTTCCTTGCCACCAGCCGTGTCGGGCGGCTCTCGCGGCGCTACCGAGGTCGCGATATCATGCTCTGGCTCGTCGAAAGCGGATTTCTCGACGTACGTCGAGACGAGATCATTCGACTTGCGGGGCGCATTCCACCTCGTGGTCTGCTTGGGGTAGAACACACGATAAGCCTGCAAGGGCTCGGCGCCCAAGGTGTCGTGCTGCTGGGGCGGTTCGCAGGCGTCGAAGATGACGGCCGTCTATCATTCGCCGACGATCTCGAAGAGCATATTCGTTTTGCGGATGAGGCCTCCGCCAACGTTAAACGCTATATCGACGAATACATCAGCCGCTCCGGAATCGATGCCCCCGTTTCGGAACCCGACCCAGCGGAGACTGTCGCAGCGCAGCTGCCGAATCCGGCTGTCCGTTCTCTTGATGCTGCCGAGTCCGGCATCACGACCGTCGTGTGGTGCACCGGCTTCAGGGGTGACTTTAGTTGGGTGAGGCTTTCCGGTCTGCTCGACCCGGAAGGACAGCCTGTTCACGAGGATGGCGTGGCCGCCCTGCCAGGCATCTACTTTGCCGGGTTGGATTTCGCCTCCACGCGCAAATCAGGCATAATATTGGCGATCGCCGAGGAGGCACATCGCCTTGTGGAACACATCGTGCGGCATTCGTGACGACCTGGACACCGTCGGCAGGTTTCTAAACGTCAGCGTTTCGTGGCAGTGGTCCGTCGCGGGTCCGCATGAGCGGGATCACCGCTATTTGACGCCCACGCTTTCAGGCCAGAGGACCTGGATTTCCCTCGGCAGCGCATCCCGTACCTTTGCCGACTGGCCAAGGTCGATATGCCGTGCAAGCACACGCAGCACTGAGCGTGCCGCATCCTCGGGATCGACAGGACGGGTCGATTTCAATTCATCGGCGATGTGTTGCAGGAACTTCTCGAGCGAGCGTGTCTTGTCGGGCATGTCGGCGGGCCGATAGCGATCGTAGTAGGCGCCCCGCACGAGCAGCGGCAGTTCCGCTCCCAATTTAGCCGCCAGTCCGATCTGTAGCCTGTCCCGAAGAGTTCGCAGAACGGCGCCCAATGCATGCCAGGCGACGTGTCGATCCGGACCAAGATCCACCATGATCTCGTCAAGCCAGATGTTTGTTATTTGCAGCGTTTTGTCAAAAACGTCCAAGCCGGTTGCGCTCATCGTCGCCTCCTCGAAAGGTTCTGCGGGCAAAACGGCGACCGGAGATAATTGTTTCGTGGTCCTGTGAAAATCGCCTGGCAAAGCGGCAGAGGCCGGTTCGGTCGGAGAGCCTGCCGGCGCTCATCGGTTCCGAACGCCGTCAGCAATGAGACCAGTCCTCACGTTGCCCGAACCCGGATATCTCTTGCCGGACATCTCTTGACTGACTGAGCGGCCCGCGCCGACAATGGCATTGGGAAGATGGCGGGATTTCGCCCACGGTGTTCGGCACCACTTGGCGATCAAGCTGCGAAAGGGCTGTCATGGATTGGAAGCTGGAACTAGTCCCGGTCCCCGTATCGGACGTCGATAGAGCAATCGGCTTTTATGTTGGCAAGGTCGGCTTTCATCTCGATCACGACCACACCGTAAGCGACGAGATACGTTTCGTGCAGTTGACGCCGCCCGGTTCGGCCTGTTCGATTGCCATGGGCAAGGGCCTCGTCGACAGTCCCCCGGGATCCTTAAGGGGCCTGCAACTGGTCGTGCCCGACATCGACGAGGCGCACCGGTACTTGGCCGCTCAAGGCATCGAGGTCAGCGATATCAACGATTTTCCCTGGGGCAGATTTGTCTTCTTTGAGGACCCCGACGGCAACACCTGGTCTGTCCAGCAATTTCCACCTCGCAGCTGAGGCGGCGCTACGGCAGGGTGATCCCGACGCAGATAGCGCGGGATGCATGGCTCAATTCGAACGCATGCCGGCCTAACGCCACTTCTCGTCGAAGGCGGCATTCCAATTGTGATAAGGCGCGCGAAAGGTTGGGATGCGGTCCTCGACATCGGCAAGCGCTTCGAACGGCTTGTGCGGTTCGGCCTGATACCAGAAGGCGACCGACGAGATGTCGTCCGAGCGGCGATTGGCGTGACCGTGCTCGATGGTTACCCGGATGCGTTTGTGGAAGATGACCGGGTCCTCTATGTGCCAGCGATAGAGCGTAACCGGCTCGGTCCAGTTCGGCCCGCCGGCAGCGATGATGCCGTGATAGGGCGCGCTGTAGTCCTGTGTCGGGCACCATGCCGTGTTGAAATAATCCTCGGTGCCGGTGCCGTGCAGGGTCGGCGGCCAGGCATCGTTGGCGCCGGGGCTGGTCTCGCCGCGATCGCCGATCGGTTCGGCCTTCGGTCCGATACGCGGATCGGGCTTGCGCACCGTATCCGGCACGGAAATGCCCGGCTCGCCGTCAACGAAGATCATGTCGTCGCCCTCGCCGTACCAGTCCCATAGTGCGGAACGCCGGCGCGAATAGACGGAATAGAGCACGCCGACATAGTGGCCGTGACCTTCAGCCTCCAGGATGGTGTAGTTGCCGTTCCCGTCGGTGTTTTCCCCGCCAAACAGGACCTGCTCGTTGGCCAGCCCCGTCTCGTCTATGCCATCAGGTCGTTGCTGCCTGTATTGGGCGTGGAAGCGGCCCAGGCCTTCCTCGAGTTCCTCATGCAGTTCGAGATCGACATAGTAATAGAAAAGCAGGTCGTCCTCGGCCTCATTGGTGACGGTGAAGCGCATGTGGCTGGCAAACGGCATCGGAAAATAGCAGTTGAAGGCCTTGCCATCCTCTGGACTTGCCTGCACCGGCAGGCTGGCAAAATTGCGGGTGCGAGCATGCCCCATGCCGAAGAAATCGCCGATCGGCGTTTCGATGCTCGGATGTTCCTCGCCATCCCAGTACGCGCGCAGCACGATCTTGCGCAGGAATGCCTCGCTCTTGCAGGCGAGCGTCGCCCAGATATGCGTGACGATGCCGGCACCGTCGTGCTCGGCAATCACCACCGTCTGGCCGGGTTCTATGTGCAGCCGGTCGTCATTGCCGCCGGTGCGGTCGTAGCTTGAAAACCGGCGGGTTTTGGCGTCGCGCAATTTGGCGAGCCCGCGAAGCGGCGACAGGCCGGCATTGTCCATGTGTTTCTCCTCTTGCTTCAGCGGTTATTTCAGGCCGCTTGTCTTGATGGATTCCATGATCTGGCGTTGGAAGATCACGAAAAGAACCAGCATCGGCACGGCGACGATGGTCGAGGCGGCCATGACGTAATTCCAGGCGGCGGCGTACTGGCTCTTGAAATTTGCGATCGCAACCTGCACCACCCAGAGATCGAGGTCGGAAGTGATCGTCAGCGGCCACAGGAAAGCGTTCCAGTTGGCGAGGAAGAACAAGATCGCCAGCGCCGACAGGATCGGCCGGCTGAGCGGCAGGATGATGCTCCAATAGATGCGCCAGTAGCCGGCGCCGTCCATGATCGCGGCTTCTTCCAGTTCCCTGGGCAGCGACAGGTAATATTGCCTGAGTAGAAAGATGCCGAATGCGTTGAAGATCGCCGGAACGATCAGCCCGGCATAGCTGTCCAGCATGTGCAGCATCCGCGTCAGGATGAACAGCGGCACGATGATGACCGGAAGCGACACCAGGAAGGTCGAGAACATGGCGAGGAACAGGGTGTCGCGGCCCGGAAAACGCAGCCGTGCGAGCGAATAGCCGGCCATCGAATGGAAGAACAGCGCAGCGACCGTCACCGTCGCCGACACGAAGAACGAATTTAAGAGATAGCGCAGGAACGGCACCTCGGTCAGCACATAGAGGAAATTGCCGAGCGTCGGCCGTTCCGGCATGAGGCTCGGCGTGAAGACGTCGCTCGCTGGCTTCAGCGAGATGACCAGCATCCAGACAAGCGGGAATACCGTCATCAGGCCAAGTGCGGCGGTTGCCAGCATCCAGGCAAGTCTCGCCGCCCGTATCTGCGAAAGGCCGGAAGGAGTTCGGCCGTCAGTCATGCTCGAAGCGCCCGCCGCGCGTCAGCACGAAGAAGAAGACCGTGACCAGCATCAGCGCCAGCACCAGCAGCGATGCCATCGCCGACCATAGCCGAAGGCGCCGAACTGGAATGCCTGCTTGTAGATGTAGATGATCAGTACCGAGGTCGAATTGACCGGACCGCCCTTGGTCATCACATAGATCAGGTCGAAGACCTGGCCGCCGGCGACAGAAGCGACCAGCGAGACCAGGAGGACGAAGAAGCTGGTCGGCTTGAGTAGGGGCAAGGTAATGTACCAGAAGCTGGTCGCCGGCCCGGCGCCGTCGATCTTCGCGGCTTCGTAATACTCCGCTGGGATGTCCTGGAGCCCGCCGAGGAAGATCAGCATGTAGAAGCCCATCAGGAACCAGACGCTGACCAGCACCAGCGTGAACAGCGCGAGGTTTGGGTCGCCGAGCAGCGAGATTCCGCCGAGGCCGACGAGCGGTGCCAGCCGGCTGACGATGCCGACTTTTTCGACCAGCATGAGCTGCCACACGAGCGCCACCACGACCAGACTGACCATCTGCGGCGCAAAGAACATCGAGCGCATGACCGCGTTGAAGCGGTTGGTCTTCTGCACCAGAAGCGCCAGTCCCAGTCCGGCGACGTAGAGCGCCGGCACCAGCATGACGGCATAGGCCACGGTCACCTTCACGGACGACCAGAACAGCGGGTCGCCCCACATGCGCCGATAATTGCCGAGCCCGACGAATCTATAGCCGCCGAAGCCGTTGACTTCGAAGAACCCGACGGCGAGCGAAAGCAGCATCGGCACGCCGACGAACACCAGCAGGCCGAGCGCATCGGGCAGGACGAACAGCCATGCGGCGCAGAGTTCCTTTTGCTTGGCGGTAAGGCCGCGAGCGGATTTGGTGCTCGCGGCTGGCGGTTTCATCTGGTCCACATGCATGTTGGAAAGCGCCTAAAGGATCGGCGCGCCGGAATAGGAGGCGAGGAACGCGTCTAGTTGCTGACTGGCCGTCGTCGCCGCCTGCTGGGCATCAACCCCGCCAAGCTGTGCCGACTGGATGGCGTCGGAGATGATCTTGTAGGCTTCCGGCGGAACCCGCGGCTCGGCGCGCGTCCCCGGATGGATCTCCTTGGCGAAGGTGCCGAACTTACCCGTGCTGAAGACATCGGCGCCGGCCTTCAGGGCGCTGTTGCGCGGCGGCATGTCGCTCTTTGCGACCGTGCACCAGTTGACGACCCGGTCGATCGAGGCCTGGTCCATCGAGGCCAGCGCCCAGGCGCAGAACTGGGCGGAGGCATCCGGGTTCTTGCCTCCGGCATTGGCGACGAAGGCCCAGCCGCCGCCGACGGTGACGTATTTGCCATTGGCCGGCGTCGGCAATTTGAAGATGCCGTAGGGCACGTCCTTGGCGTTGTTGTCCATCGCCGAAATGCCCCAGATGCCGCAGTTCTGCATGGCGCACAGCCCCGCCCCGAGATTGGCGACGATGTCGAAGCCGCCGCCGACCACCTGACGCGGCGCCACGCCGGTATTGGTGGCGTCCTGCCAGAGTTTCAGCGCCTGGACGGTGGCCGGCGAATCGAAGGCGCTCTTGCCGTCCTTGCCCTGGAATTCGCCGCCGCCCTGCCACAGGAACGGATACCAGGTGAAGTTCTGGTAATAGCCGGGAGTCGTTTCGAACAGCACGCCGTAGCGGCTGGGCGTCGTCAGCTTTTTGGCGACCGCCAACAGCTCGTCCCAGGTCTTCGGCACGTCGTTCTCGTTGAGCTTTGCATCCTCGAACGCTTTGACGGAATAGTAGAAGGCCATCGGCTCGACTTCCATCGGCACACCGTAGATCTTGCCGTCCACCATGCGGTTGGCGATGACGCTTTCCGGGAAATCGGCTTTGGCGGCATCCTCGATATGCGGCGTCAGGTCGGCAAGCACGCCGCCATTGTAATAACGCAGGAAATCGCCGGGGCTGATGAGGAAGATGTCAGGGCCCTCGCCCGACGCGAAGGCCGTAGCCAGCTTGGAACCGGAGATGTATTCGCTGTTGACGACATATTCGAGCTCGACCTTCTGGTCGTGCCCGTCGTTCCAGTCGGCCACCAACTTTTCGAACCACCGGACCTGCGGCTTCACGTCTCCGCCAGGCGCATAGAACTGCCAGAATTTCAGCGGCGCTTCCTGAGCGCGCACGGCCATCCTGTTGATGAAGGGGAAGCCTGTGAGGCCGGCGGCAGCGAAAGTGGCGCCGCCCTGGATCAGCCGACGGCGGTTCAGGCTGGCCGATGGCCGGTCGCGGGTCGTTTTGTCAGTCATCAATTCCTCCCTTGGGTGTTGTTCGAACGTTGGCGAAGGGACCTCCGTTCCCTTTGCCGGCATCTGGCGTCACGCGCTGTCGAATGGGCTCAGCGCGCATGGGATCACTTCGGTGCGCGGCGCGCCCTCGACTTTGCCACCCAGCCGTTCGAGCAGCATTTCCGTGGCGCGCTTGGCAAGCATTGTCGGACTGTTGCCGACACGGGTCAGCTTCGGCCTGACATATTCCAGTTGAGGCAGGTCATCGAAGACTGCGATGGCGATATCCTGAGGGATATTGGTCCCATGGTCGTAGAATTCGGTCAGCGCACCGGAGGCCATCAGATAGTTGGCGAAGAACATCGCCGACGGCAGGTTTCCGCCGTGCTTCTCCTTGAGCCAGGTGACCGCTTCCCGCCCTGACGGGGCAAGATAGCTTCCCTCGAACCGCAGATCGGCGGAGATTGGCACGCCATTGTCGGCGAGCCCTTTTTCGAAGCCGGCGGCACGCGCCATCGCCTCCTTGAAAAAGGATGGCCCGGTGACATGGGCGACGCGGCGATGGCCCCTCTTCGCCAGATACTCGCCCATCAGATAGCCGCCGCCGAAATCGTCCAGCTGGACGCTGTCGACAGCATGGTTCGGCAGATGGCCGATGAAGACGGCGGGCAGATCGAGGCTGAGCAGTTCGCTGTGCATGCCGTGCAGCGCGAAGTCGGCAACGATGACGCCGTCGACCCGCTTGCGCCCGATCTGGCGCAAATATTCGCGGCCGTGGTCCTGTGAATGTCCGCCCGGCACGTCGGTGTTGAAGATCAGCATGTCGAGGCCGACCAGTTCGAGCCTCGACTGCGCCGTTTTCACCAGCTCCGGATAGAACGGGTTGCGGATGTCCGGGATCAGCATCGCGATGATGTTGGTGCGGCCGGTGCGCAGACTTTGCGCCTGCGGGTTCGGCGTGTAGCCGAGTTCGTCGATCGCCGCTTGTACGCGTTCACGCAGCGATTTCGACACCCGGTCGGCATGGTTGATGACATGCGACACGGTCGTGCGCGACACGCCCGCTCGCGTAGCAACTTTGGAAATCGTGCTCATGGTTTGATAGGTTATGAGCATGTGAATGCATTTGCAAATCGATTTTTACCGATGTCTCGCAAATTAGGCCGTCAGGCGGATTGCACGAATGCCAAAAGAAAAAGGCCGGACTGTTAGGCCCGGCCAGGTGTGAAGGTCTATAACCTCCAGAGGGGAACGCGCCGGACGCAATGGGAGGAGACATCCGACGCAATTCGCATATGGGTCTGTATTGGTGGCGTTTCAACGATGCGGCAGTAGACCAACGGCGTTGCTGCCATAGAGCCAGAAACGCAAAGCATTCGAAGGGGGCGGTGGATCGCAACTGCCAGTTGGACACAAAGGTCGCCGAATGCAGGGCGGCTCCTGGCATAGGGACTTCAGTCTGTAGGCCTATCGACCAAGGACCCGCACAGCCAAACTTTGGTCCGAGGCTGCTATCGCAAAAGCCCGAAATGCGAGAGTTTCAGGAACTGAGTTCCGAGGAGCCCCGTTGCGATGCCGACTGTTGCAGGAGGCCGCCATGGACCCGAGCATTCACCAGGCACGTTGGCTGCTTTTTCCATTATTTGGCCTGTGTTTCGGGGTCGCGGCCATTGGATTTATTGTTGGCTGACGGTGGAAGTCGGCGCTACCGCGGAGAGACGCTACCAAGGGAAGGCAAAAGACTTGCGCAGTAAATAGTCCCTTCCTGCGCTAGCGAGACCCACCAGTTACCATCGTGGGACTGGTGGGTCTTGACCTTACCGGATACAAACCATTGTTTTAAGCATCAAACGAACTCGAACAGGAGGCAGCACGACAGGTCCGTATGATTAAAGGGATTTCCGACATGCGACTGGCAAGTTCATTGATGACGACCCGGAGACGAAGGACCGGATCTTCACGAGGACGTCGTGTCGGCATTTCTGTAGTCGTCTTGACCTTCGTTCTCGTCGTGAATCCCTATCGCGTCGTATTCGATGGACCGTCGCAGCCGCTCGGCCCGCAGGCTGCCTGGGCCAAAGACGGCGGAAACGGCAACGGCAATGGCGGGAACGGGGGCGGGAACGGGAACGGGAATGGGAACGGCAATTCGGGCAATTCGGGTGGAAACTCCGGCAATTCGAACTCGAACGCCGGTGCCGGCAAGGGCAAAGCAAAGTCGCAGGACGACAATCTCCCTGATCCCGCCCCTGCGGTAAACCCGGACAGCAGGCCAAGACTCTTTATCAATGCAACCACGGGAGACCGGGTCGAGGTAAGTGGGCCGAGCATTGGCGTGGTGCATTCGAACGGCCTCAGCGAGCGCATTGATAGCGGCCAATATGAAATGCGGGATGCCAAGGGTCGCACCATCATTCGGCGCCTGGCGACGCGTTCCGATCGGGACAGATTGCTTGAAATGATCAACTGAGGCTCAGCACACATCGCCGCGCCGTGCGGCAATTTCGGCTCAAGCATGATCGCGAACAGTCGGATGCTGGCGCTCAGTCGCATCACGCAAGGTCATCGCGGCTTCGGTCCTGTTGCTTACGTTGAGCTTGGCCAGGATTCGCGTCATGTGGTGCTTTATCGTTTTCTCATGCAGGTTCAGCCGAAGCCCGATCCGTTTGTTGCTCAGTCCCGCGGCAACCAGCGTCAGGATCTCCCTTTCGCGGCTGGTGAGTTCGGCAAGTCCGTCAGCTTTCGCCGGCTCTTTTGATTGAGCCGACAGATCGGCCAACAGACGCGCCGACAATTGTGGACAGACATATCGTTCGCCCGACGCTACCGTGCGCAGGATCGCAGCCAACGTCCTCGACCCGACCCCCTTCAGTACATAGCCCCTTGCCCCGCTCTGCAACGCGGTCATCACGTGCTGGTTTTCTTCCGAAACGGTCAGCATCACAATTTTCAGTGCCGGATGCCGCTCAAGGGCCGGTCCGATCACGCCAAGGCCACCTCCAGGAACCGAGATGTCCATCAGCAGAATGTCCGGCCGCTGGTCTTCGATTATCCGCAGGGCATCGTCTCTGCTGCTTCCTTCACCGACGATCTCGAACCCGCCGATCTGATCGAGCGTGCGCACAACGCCTTCCCTGAACAGCGGGTGGTCGTCGACGATGGCGAGCTTGATGGCTACTGTCATGTCTGCCCCATTTCAACGATGTTAAGGGCCATTCTTACGACTGTGCCACTCTGTGAGGAAGTCACGGTAAACTGGCCCCCGAGGCTTTCCACCCGCTCGCGCAGCCCAACGAGTCCCAGTCTCTCGGGACGCACGATTCGCGGGTCAAAACCCGCGCCGGCGTCGGCCACTTCGATACAAACGCGCTCGCCGTCGAAATGTTTCTCGACCGACTGACCTTCACCTCCGGCATGACGGAATCCATTGTTCAGCGCCTCCTGGACGAAGCGGAAGATGCAGATCTTGGCGGCCGGCGACAACGGCGTATGGCCGCCGGTCATCGACAATCTCACTTTGACGCCGGTTCGTTCTTCGTGCGCCTGTACGGCAAGCTGGAGAATTTCACCCAGTTCGGCATGCTCGATATGCGGCAGGACAAGGCCCTTGCTGATGCTCCTGATCTCGCGCATGGCATCGTCCAGATGTGCTTTGATGGCCAGCAATTCCTGTGCACGCTTCGATTGCGGCGTAGCGGGATCGGCAATGACGGGGCTGTCGATCCCCAGCGCCGCGAGAGCGACCAGTTGCGCGGGGCCATCGTGCAAGTCCGCACCGATGCGCCTGAGATAGCGTTCGTTAAGTGCGGTGGCACGCTGCGAGGCACGCTGCACCCGCAGCCTCAACAGTCTGTTTTGCGCAAGCAGATCGGAAAGCTCGGCAATGCGCTGCTTCAACGAGCGGCTCTGTGAGCTGATCGTGCGGCTGCCACGGAACACGATTGCCGACAGCCCGAGAAAGAAGGCCGCTGTGACGGCGGCAACGTCCAGCCAGGTTCGAATGAGTGCCTGATGCAGGTTTCTTTCAAAATCAGTGGCGACCTCGTAGAATTCGGAAACGGCCACCACTTCCCCCGACCATGGCTGCAGCACCGGATTGTAGATCTCGAGGAGATGCAAGCCGCTGGCTCTTTCGGCCTCGCTGTCCGGATCGTCGAGCTTGTCGAACTCCGAAACCATTTGGCCTGCGAATGCCGCCCGGAGATTGTCGCCGGGTTCAAAGCGCTTGCCGATCAATGTCTTGTCGGTCGAATACAGGATGGTTCCGTCGCGACGCCAGAGCTTGAAGGATTCGAGCCTTGTGCCGAGTGCCCCCTGTCCCAGCGTTTCATCGAGCGCATGGGCGACGCTCTCGTCGAGGACTTCGCTCTTGCGCATATCCGGAAGCAGCGGCGCGATAACGCTATCCACGTAAAGAGCCGTAGCGGAAGCCGAATTCTGCGTGACCACGGTTTCTATATGGTTCGTGACGGAAATCCCCACCACCACCATCGCCGACAGGGAGAATAGACCGCCCGCGAGCAGGAACTGCGTAGCCAGCGACAGCGCATTCCAGCGGTCGACGAGGCTTGTCAGCCTGTGTGGCCTGGTATTCCGAATAGCCCGCTCGGCAGCACGCCGCACCAGTGGCGCGATTCTGGAGAGCCGGCTAATCCGCTGTCGAACGTCGCTGAAAGACGCCATCCTAGCTGTGTAACCGATCAATCGCGATGGAACTAGGGCCTGATGAGAGGGCGAACAGCGCATCCGGCGCTTTTTTGCGCAAACCGCCTCATTGCGTCGTTCGGTAAAGCTCGGACGCAGCCTGCTTCAGTGCCGCCCGTCCATCCGGCCTCAGATACATCATGTGCCCGCCCTCCAGCACCTCGGTGCGAATGGGCTTTGCGCCGGCAAGCGAAGGAATTTGACCAAGCAGGTAGCGCGAGCCCATGTACGGTGTCACCAGGTCGCTGTAGCCGTTGACGATCAGCACGCCGAGGCTGGGGTTCAGCACGCGCGCCTGCTGAAGGTCGTCCATGACACCCGCATAGCCCTGACGGGTCGGGCTCGTTCCATAGTCCCAATTGCCGCTGACTTCGTGGTTGAGAAGCCGATAGCTGATATCCGTGCGGAAGTTCAATTCATCACGCACATAGCCGACGAAAGCGGAGGTGAGCGCCGGCACGCTTCGATCGAGCACCGGATCGGGACCCTCGACTCCCAGGCTCTCTGGCGCCACGTCCGCTGTCGCGATATTGCCGTCATAGGCGCTCAGAACATTGCCCTTTGCCCGTGCAAACTCCTTGGCGAAGAGCCCTATGGGAATGCGTGCAAAGTGCCGCTGGACGAGATCGAGCGGCAGACCGGTGATTGCGGCCACACGCTGGCTCGCCAGGCGTCCACCCTGCTCCAGCCCACCGGCCAGCGCGGCCAGATAATCGCCGAGCGCATAGCGTTCGACTTCCGCCAGCCGCTCCTGCAGGGCCGGGCCGGAAACGCCTTCGCTGTGCAGGCGCACTGCCGCCAGCGACGGCAGTTCCAGCGCCCAGTGGAGCGGCTGGAACTCGTCCGGGCGCACCAGCGTGAATTCGAGCGCCGGCGAGATCAGCACGACGCCACTCGGGCTGATGCCGATGTCTTCCTGAAGCTTCCTGGCGAGCAATGCTGCTCGAAAGCCGCCATAGCTTTCGCCAGCAAGGAAGACGGGCGATGCCGTACGGTTGGTCTGCGCCAGATAGAGCCGGATAAACGCGCCTATCGACGCGGCGTCCTGGCTGACGCCCCAGAAGCTGTGTGCTTCCGTGCCGGGCGCTTCACGGCTGTAGCCGGTTCCGACAGGGTCCACAAAGACCAAGTCGGTCATGTCGAGCCAGGTGTCGGGGTTATCGAACAGCCTCTGCGGCGGCGGCAGGAAACTTCCATCGGCCGCCGTCGCCAGGACCCGCGGACCGAGCGCGCCGAGATGAAGATAGGCGGAAGCTGCTCCCGGACCGCCATTGAACACGAAGGTGATCGGGCGGCGCGGATCCGGTCCCGTTTCTTTCCCGGAATGCAGTGCATAGGCGACATAGAAAATCTCGGCGGTGATATCGCCTTTGCCGGACGGTAATGACAGCGTGCCGGCCTTGGCCTCGTAATCGAGCGTGCGTCCGGCAATGACGATCGAATGATCGGAAGTCTGCGGCGATGGCAAGAGCGAGAGAACCCCGCCTGTGGGCGGCGGCCGCTGGGCCGTCTCTGCATTACCGACCCCAGCTTCGGCAACCAACAGCAGAAGAGCGAGGGCGATTTCTTGCAGCTTGATAGGCATGACGTCTCCGGAGCAATGGCTGGAAACTAGCACACCGTCGGCCGAACCAAAGTCACAGCACCGTGCGCCAGTACATCTGACAAGAAGGGGTCGGGTTTGGAAATCCGATGCCCAGGCGGAAGATAGGGCGCGACGGTCACGGCGGCAGCCTCAACCTCTTGCAGCAGATGCGGCGGCGGAATGGCGGACCAAACGACTTCGTGAATTTTCTGCCGGTTGACTCGATTGGCCCACTTCCTAGGTTGGCATTCGGGGCTCCCGCGCAATCCGAAGTTGGTATGACATCTTTCCACACCCGAAAGCTTGCCCTTCTCCTTCTATCGGCAAGCGCCGCCATCCTGTCATCCTGCGTCATGCCTGACGACACGTCGAGCACTGCAAAGGAGGACGCCACGGCGGCGGCAGCCCGCAGGGAGATGGTCGGCCTTAGCGAGGCGGACGTTCGAATGTGCGCCGGCTTTCCGACCGCCACTGCCGATGTCGGCAAATCCGGTCAGATCTGGACCTATCAGCGCGTCGTTCAACGCGGCAATCTCAACATTGCCGTTCCGACGGTGGCCATTGGCCCCGTCCCGGCGCTCGGAGGTTCCGTCAACGTCGCCCCCGGCGGCTATTGCAACACACAAATTCGAATGGTTGACGGTCATGTTGCCGAGGTTGCCTACGCCGGCGACAACAACCTGCCGAACAACCGCGATGCGCTCTGTGTCAGCACGGTAGACGCCTGTGTCGCCTATGCCCGTCGGTATCGTCCAAGCAGGGCAATGGGCAGATAGCGGGATGAGTGGCATCGCCGCCGACCTGAACGCCTGAAGTTTCTGGTTTGCCGGCTAATTATTACCTTAGATCTCGATTGAGCATCACCGATTTGACCCGATATTCCCCGCTCTCAACCGCCGACGCCATCGCGAATAGCGGAGAAATATCGGTCGGTTCCGACCTGCCCGCCCTTGAGGGCAATTTCCAGCCCATCGATCGCCTTAATGCTTGAATGCGCCACACAAAGCGGCGAGCCCGGCGATGCGGGCAGCGGCATTCGCACAGTCAGCGCGTCGACGCCCATCTGGCCAAGTGCATGGCTCGACGTGTCGCCGCCGGCGATGACCACGCGCAGCAGCTTCTCTTGAAGCGTCAGTTCGCGGAGAACCTCGCCAAGGCCACGGCCGAGCTTATGGCGGGCGCCTTCCCGGAGATCGATTTCAGCACCGCGGTCGGCCGCAGGTCCGAGCGCGGTGTAGAGGATGACGCTGCGCCCAGCCTGTAGGCTGGATCGCCCGGTTGCAACCGCGCGCGCAATAGCGTCGTTCGACGTCTCGGAAACCAGTTCGACCGGGTCGAGCTCGATCCCGTCGAAGCCATCGGCCAGAGCATGCCGGATCTGTCGTTCCGTCATCGGCGAGCAGCTCCCCGAGACCACGGCGATCCTGTCGGCAGCGCCCGGCGGCGAAAAGGCAGGTTTGGCATCCACGATCCGGTTCGATGCCCATTCGACCAGCAAGGCATATTCGATGCCCGAAGAGCCGACGACGAAATAACCGCCCGGCTTGCGAGCGCGCCAGATCTCCTTGCCGGCCAGCGCCTGGGTTTCCAGGCTGTCGACATCGACAAGCACGATACCTGTGCCATTCTCTACAAGCCGGTCGAATGCTTCCGACCGCAACGCAGACTGCAGCGTCGCCAGGTCGACCAGGCCCGAGCTGAGGTCGGTCTGGCGCGACAGATGGATCAGCAGGTCGGATTCGTCCATAGGCGTGGTCGGATGGCGGCTCATCACCGGATGGCGGTCTATGCGGAAATATTTTTCGAGATAGGCCGCGAACAGATGACCGAAGGCGGTGTAGCGCTTCAGCTGCGGTGCGCCGACCACCAGCGGCACGCTGTCTTGCCGGAAAACCGAGCGGCCGATCTCGATCGCCCGGCCGATGCTGCCGATCGCCGGGCTGGAATCGAAGGTCGAGCAGACCTTGTAGTGGCAGATCTCGGCGTCGACGGTCTTCAGCCAGGCGAAGGCATCTCGCAGATACGTGTCCATCCACAGCGGTGTCTCACTGCGGCTGGTGCCGGCAAGCCCGAGGGCGCGGCAATGCGCGAATTGTGAAAGCAGCGCCTCGTCCGGCCGGCGCATGAACAGCACGGTCGGCACGCCGCCGAGCTCGAGCGCCTCCATGACGTCGGTGGAGCCGGTCAGGTCGTCGCCATAGTAACTCAGAAGCAGGTTTTGCATGGCGTCAGGCCGCCTCGCCGCCGCCGAACTTCTCGATCGACCGCGCCAGCTCGACATGGCCCAAGGCATAATCCGCCAACGGAATGTCCTGGACCGCCGCCTGCCAGGCTTGCTGCACAGCGCGGACGCCGGCGCCCGGCCCGTCCGGGTGGCTGACGATGCCACCGCCGCAGAGATAGAGAAGATCGACCGTCCGGCCGGTTCGCTGGAAGGTTTCAGGCGCCTGCCCGCCCCACTGGCCGGAGCCGGCGACCGGCAATGCGCAATCGGCCGGCGAAAAGATCGGCGTGGTCACCGCCTTGAAGGATTCGACGAAGGACCAGTCGGGTTCCCAGTATTTCGAAGCGATGCCGTTGATCTGGAACTGGTCGACGCCGAGCAGGCGCCAGAACTGCTGCCAGACCTTGAAATCCATGCCGAGGCCGGGATGGCGGGTGAGAATATCCCAGCCATTGCGGTGGGCATGGAGCACCAGGCTGGAGCGTTTTCGGAGGTAAGCCATGCCGCCGAAACCGATCGAATTGATGTTGACCACGGCGCAATTGCCGCCGGCCTTTGCCACCAGGTCGTGGTTTCGCATCATCTCGTCGGGATCGGCATGTGAAATGCCGAAGGCATACATGACCTTCTTGCCGGTCTTCTGCTCGTGGTCGAGGATCAGCGGCATGATTGCCCTCACCCGCTCCGACAGCGGTGAATAGGCCGGGCTCATCAGCTTCTCGTCGTCCTTGATGAAATCGACGCCGGCGGCAATCAGCTCTTGCACCATCGCGGCCGTCTCGTGCGGACGGAGCCCCAGCGCCGGCTTGACGATGGTCCCGATGATCGGACGATCCGCGACACCGGTCAGTCTGCGGCTGCCGGTGACGCCGAATTGCGGGCCCGGATGCGCGCCCCGGTATTCCTCGGGTAGCTTCATGTCGACAACCCGGATGCCGGACAGGCCCTTTATCGAAAAGGTGCCGCCGATGGCGATGGTCATCAGCGCCGACAGGTCGGTGCCGATGGCGTCCAGCGGAAAGGCGATGTCGACGTCGGCGCGCTTGACCGGGCCATTGTTTGCTTCGGGGCCGGGTTCCGGAAGAGACGGCCGATCCGCATCCGGCAGATGCCGTATCGCCAGGACGCGCGCCGCGACCCTGGCCTTGAGCTCTTCGGTCTCGCCGGCCAGCGCGACGAATGTTCCGGTCGACTGGTCGCTTGCGATCTTGGCCGCCAGCGCCTCGATATTGCCCGGCGTTTCGATGCGATAGGTGAGAACAATCATATTCGCGCGGCCTGCCGGGGTGGTTCGAAAAAGGTTCCTTGGCCCTCGAAATCTGGTATAATGAGTACATAAGCATTGCAAGCCCTATCCGGCTTGGCAGGTAAGGGCGAGCCGGCTACAGGCGTTCCGGAATTCACAGCGGAAATGCTAGATAGGGGCCGGTCAAAGGAGTGATTCGCGACGATGAACCGTTCGGAGCCGATCGTCCGGCGCAAGCTTTCCGACGAAGTATTCTTGAGACTGAAGCGCCTGATCACCAGCGGCGAATTGCTGCCGGGTGATGACATGCCATCGGAGCGCGAATTGATGGAGCGCTTCGAGGTCGGCAGGCCGGCGATCCGCGAGGCGATGCAGGCGTTGAGCAATATGGGCCTGGTCGCGATCTCGCATGGTGAGCGTGCCAAGGTGCTGCAGCTGACCGCCAAGTCGATCATCAAGCAGGTCGATGGCGCAGCCAAGATCATCCTGTCGTCATCGAAGGACACGCTCGAGCACCTCAAGAACGCGCGCATCTTCTTCGAACGCGGCATGGTCAGGGAAGCCGCGGAGAAGGCAACTGCCGAGGACGTGCAGCGGTTGCGGGCAACGGTCGCAGAACAGCGCAGCCATCGTGGCAACTCGGAAGCCTTCATTTCCGCCGACATGAAATTCCACACCCAGATCGCGGCAATTTCCGGAAACCCGATCTATGTCGCCGTCAGCGAGGCAATGCTTGGCTGGCTAAAGGAATACCACACTGAAATGCTGATCTGGACCGGCAAGGAAAAGTTCACGTTGACCGAGCACGAAGAGATCATCGGACGCATCGAAGCCAAGGATGCGGATGGCGCCGAGAAGGCGATGATCAAGCACCTCGAACGCTCGCGTGCGCTTTACGTGATGAACTCCGGCAGCTGAACTGGAGTAGAGGCCGGACCGGCGTACCGGCCGGGACCGTGTTCGCGGCCTACTGACTAACCACAGACCTGAGCCCGGACCGGCGCAGTTTTCTGTTGCCGTCTGATCCGATGTATGTGCCGCGTGTTTTCACTCAACGAGCATTTACATCTTCCCAGCCATTGATTTCCGCGGGCCGCTTCGTCGGCACGCGGCCATCCTGGAGGCGCCGCGCTTGTTCGGAATTGGCAATTCCTGCAAAGACTATGCTAGACTTGCCACTCGCGAGAACGACACCGGGGGAACCGCAATGGCTGACAGGAGCCTCCACGTTGTGATCTGGCTGCCGTCGAATTTCTATTCGGCCGTCGTCTCGACGCTCGTGGAAATGTTTCAGCTTGTGAATGACGTCTGCCGTGCGCAGGTTCTCTCCTGTGAGTTCGTTTCAAGGGGCGCGCCGTCGACATCAAGCACAGGAATTTCCTTCCCGACAAAGGCTCAGCCATCCCGGAAAATGGGTGTCCTGATTCTCATTGCGATGCCGGGTGTCGAGATCTCGGAGCTTCTGCGCTCACTGGACGACGAGAGTGAGCATTCAAAACCGCTGATCGCGCTCGCGCAGCAGCAGGACGCAATCATCGCAGCACATTGCGGCGCGTGTTATCTGCTCGCCAATTCGGGACTATTGGACGGTAAACGCGCGACGATATCCTGGTGGCTGCAAGCCGAGGCAAGCCGCCGGTTTCCGCAAGTGCGATGGGACGCGTCCCGCCTGCTCATTCGCCAGGATCGTCTTTATACATGCGGAGGCGGGTTTTCCGGACTCGAACTCGCCAGGGCTTTACTGATCGATCTGGGCTTCTCGAAGGAGGAGCGGATCATTCGAAAACTTCTGGTTCTTCCTCCACCGCGCACATTCCAGAGTCCCTATGAATTTCCTCTCGACGAAATTTCGAACGAGGCCAGCCCATTCGAGAACAAGCTGCGCGAGCTCTCGAAAGACAAGATGGCAAAAATCGATCTGAAATTTCTCGCAACCGAATTGGGCATGTCTTCGCGAACCCTGTCTCGCCGATTTTTCGACGAACTCCAGACAACGCCGGGAAAATGGATCCAGGAAAGGCGGCTGGAGTTGGCAAAATCCATGCTTGAGGAAACGAAATTGAGCGTGTCAGAAATTTGCTATCGGGTGGGATATCAGGACGTCGCCTCGTTCAGTCGTCTTTTTTCCAAGACAACTGGAATGGCGCCAGGCGAGTTTCGAAAGCAAATCCGGTGACAAGTCGGCAACGGAAGTGCTGCGGCTATCCATGAGCCTCGGCAAATGAGTTCAGCCGATCCGGACGATTGCATAGGGCGTCATCACAAGATGGTCTCGGCCAGGCGCGTTTCGCTGGATCTGGCGCGACATTCGTCCATCCCAGATCTTCAGAGGACCCCGATCGGAGCCGAGCCCTGAAACGTCGACCGGAAAATCGTCCGGGGTAAGGTTCGCCAGCCAGACGATGATCTTGCCGGTCTGGGAGCGGCCGGCCAGTGCCAGCACCCGCGTCTCATCAGTCGTTGTCGCCGCCACATGCGCATGGCCGGCCAGATCGCAAAGTCCTTTCACCGCGTGGAAAATCGGCCGGGGTGCACCTTCTTCGACAGGCTCGCCCGACGAGGCCAGTACGCCGAATGGTCCGGTGAAGTTGCAGAGCGTGAGCATTTCGAGCCCGGCCGGTGCAACGCGCGCGGCATAGCCGATCGTCCATGCGGCCCCGAACAGCCCCACATGGCGAGGGTCGCGGTCGGCCATGGCGATGCGCTGACGGTCGGGATTGGGCTTGGTCGCACCGCCATAAGGGTTCTGGCGCATTGCAATGGTCGACGGCCCGATCCGGTAAGGTTTTGTTCCGAAGATCGTCCTAACTGACGCCGTGATGAAAGGCAGTGTCTCCAGCGATTGCAAGACGCTGAGATCGTCGGCGGAATGCACGATCGGGCAAGTGCAATGCGTGACGAAATCGAGCGGATCGGCGGGGACGCGCTTGCGGTTCAACTCAGTGAAATAGCTGAACATGCCGCCGCCGAGGCGGATATCGGGGAAGGCGCGGCGGGCGGCAGAATAGACGTCTTCGAGCGCCGGGCATTGCGGCCACGCGCTGCCCGGTGGCGTCGACTGCCGGTCGATCGAGGGCGAGACGGCAATGGCCGAAAGCTTGAGCCCGGCCTGGCGCACCCTGTCGGCGACGCCTGAAAGCTCGGCGTCGAGATCGCCGTCGCCGGCAATGACACATTCGAGGGTTGTCCGGACCGGATAGGCGGCAGCGAGCCGGGCATAGGACCGCAAGGCGGCGAGCCCGTGGCCGCGCGTCGGGTCATAGTGGAACATCAACTGCTGCGGGCCAAGCTCGGACAGCACCGACAGCTTGCCCAGCGCCGCCTCGACCTCATCAGGGTAGATGATAACGCCGATATCCGGCAGCACCGGTCCAGCTTGGCCGAGCCTGACACGAATCGGTTCGGCGCTTGCCACGGCGGCCGGCACTTTCCCGCGACCCTCTACCCGCAAGCTGACGGTTTGGCGGAAGGTCTCGCCGGCCGGCAGCACGTATGGCCATGGCAGCGCGAGCGGCCGGACATAGGTCTTGTAGGAGGCATCCGACCAGTTGCGCTGGTCCTCCATCTCGAAGGTATCGCCTTCCATCCGGCATTCAGCGGTGACGCCGGGCCGGACCTCGTGGGTGATCGCCCGCAGATCCTTGAACGGCTGCCAGGGATCGATCAGCTCTGGAAGCCTGGTCGCGACCACGCTGCCATCGGTATGCTCGACCGTGACCGGGCTGCCGGCTAGGCCGGCGATCGGATGCAGGATGCAGAAACCGCAGCGATTGGTCTCGAAATCGTCGTCGGGAAGAGCGCTCACGTCGAAGAGCAGTCGGCCATCGGCGGCGCCCTTGATGGTCGCACGGAAGTCGAGCCGGCTTCCCTCTGGCCCGAAACAACCTGCCGAATAGCTGACGGAGAAAGCGTCATCGCCCTGGTCGATTTCCAAATCGGTGAGCGTCGGCTCGTAGGTGCCCCAGTCGCGATCCCTGACGATGTAGGCGATGGCGCGCAGGACTTCGGTGTCGCCGTGCCGGATGGTGCGCAGATTGCCGTTGACGAAGTCCGCCGTCAGCGCGCCGGCGCGCAGCCTGATCGGTTCGGCTTCAACAGCACGTGTGCCATAGAGGAGGAAGGCGTCGGCTGTCATTTCAGCAAGGTGTCGAGTTGCACCGGCTCCCGGCTTGCGGCGCCGGCGTACGCTGCCTCGACCAGCGCCAATGTCTTGAGGTTGTCCGCGCCCGAGGTCGCGGGCTCGGTTCCGTTGGTCAGGCAATCGACCCAGTGCTTTTGAATGGCGACGACGCTTTCCTGGATGTTATGCCACGGCCGCGATGCCCAGGCCAGCAGCGGTGGCGAGACGTCGCTCACGACTGTCCCGCTCCGGCCGGTGACAGTGAGGCGGTAGCCCTGCGCCAGCCGGATCGTGCCGTCGCTGCCGTCGATCTCGATCAGCGTCTCGGGGAACGGCTCGGTAGCGAGCTTGCTGGCGTAGCTGCAGTCGACCACGGAAGTGGCGCCGCTCGTATGGTCCATCAGCATCGTCGCAACGTCCTCGCCGGCAATGCCAGGGTTGATGCGCGCCGTTCGCGCGGTGACCGTCGAGACGTCGCCCAGCAGGAAGCGGGCAATGTCGAGGCTGTGGATGCCGAGATCCTCGATGATGAAGCGCTTGCCCGTCGCCAGATAAGGCTGGCCGGAGAACACGTCATAGGCAGATCGGAACGAGATCCGGCCGAAGAAGGGAGCGCCGATTTCGCCGCTGTCCAGCACGGTACGCACTGCCTGGATCGGCGACTGCCAGCGAAAATTCTCATGCACCATCAGCGGCACGCCGGCGTCGGCGCAGGCCTTTACCATCGCCTGGGCGTCGGCAAGCGTCGGTGCAAACGGTTTTTGGCAGATTGCCGGAACGCCGTGCTGCGCCGCCATCTCGACGAGCATTCTGTGGCTTGGTGCGGCGGTGGCGATGTCGACGAAATCCAGCCTTTCGCCGGCAAACAGCGCTGACGCGTCCGTATAGCGCCGCGCAATCCCAAACTGGTCGCCGACGATCCGCAGCCGCTCCGGATCGCGGTCGCAGATGGCGGCGATCGAGGCACCCTCGACGTCACGCCAGGCATGCATCTGGTTGACGGCAAAGAAGCCGCAGCCGATCAGCGCTCCACGCAGCTCCGCCATATCAGCCGGCCTTTGCCATCTGCATCAGCGTCACCCGGCTCTGCAATCGGCGCTGTGCCTGGTCGACGACGACGGCGACGATGATGACGAGGCCCTTGATCACCATCTGCCAGAACGAGCTCACCCCCATCATCACCAGCCCGTCCGAAAGGATGCCGATGACGAAGGCGCCGACAATGGTACCGCCGATCGTACCACGTCCGCCCGACATCGAGGTGCCGCCAAGCACTGCCGCGGCAATGGCATTCAACTCGAAGCTCTCTCCAGTCGCGGGATGCGAGGCCATCAGTTCGGACGAGATGATCAGCCCGACGATCGCCGCGCAGAAGCCGGAGAACATGTAGACGAACATCTTCACCATGTTGACGCGGACGCCTGAAATCCGTGCCGCCCGCTCATTGCCGCCCACGGCGAAGATGTGGCGGCCGAGCGGGGTATATTTGGCGAGATAGGCCGCCCCTAGCGCAACGACGAGCAAAATCCACAGCGCGACCGGCAGGCCGAGCAACCGGCCGGCGCCGAGGAAGCCGAACCCGGTGGTACCAAGCTCCGGCTTGCCGACGAGATTGGGGAAGGTACGGCCGTCCGACGACAGCAGCGCCAGGCCGCGCGCGACATAGAGCACGCCGAGCGTGGCGATGAACGGCGCAACGTTAAGCCTGGTGATCAGCAAGCCGTTGACGGCGCCGATCAATATGCCGACGGCAAGCGTGATCAGTGCGATCTCGAAGACGTTGAAATAGATGGTGTAGCCGACCTGCAGGTCGATGCCGTTGAGCACGAGATAGCCGGCCACCATGCCGCACAGGCCGACGATCGAGCCGACCGACAGGTCGATGCCGCCGGTGATGATGACGAAGGTCATGCCCATTGCAAGGAATGCGTTCAGCGCCACGTGCTTCGACATCAGGATAAGATTGGCGGCCGATAGGAAATTGGGGGCAGCTATCGAGAAGAATAACAGCACGGCGATCAGCGCGATGAACGTCCTCGCCTTCATCAGCATCAGCAGGACCGAGCCGCTCGACTTCGAGGTGACCGCCGCCTTGGCTGGGATGTCAGTCATGCGCCTTGCTCTCCGTGCGAGACCGGTCCGTGGCCGAGGGCCGAGGCAGCGACGAGCGCGGCCTCCGTCGCCTCTGCGCGATCGAACATGCCGGTCAATTTTCCATTGCTCATCACTGCGATGCGGTCGGACAACGCCATCACCTCATCGAGATCGGAGGTGGCAAACAGGATCCCCAGGCCGTCGCGCGACAGCTTGCGCATGGTCCGGAACACGTCGGCCTTGGCGCCGACGTCGATGCCGCGGCTGGGCTCGTCCATCAGCAGCACCTTCGGTCCGGTGAGCAGCGCCTTGCCGATCACCACCTTCTGCTGGTTGCCGCCCGACAGCGACGAGACTTCCTGCGCCGGATCGGCGACCTTGATCGCCAGTTCGCGCACCGTCCGGGTCACCGCCTGTCTTTCGGCGGCACCACGAATGTGGAACAGGCGCACGAAACGTGACAGGCTGGCCAGCGTCAGATTGCTGGCGACGGAGAGGATCGACACCAGCCCTTCGCGCTGGCGGTCTTCGGGGATCAGCGCCAGGCCGCGCCGGATGCGCCGCGTCGTGTCGCGCTCGTGCACTTTTTTGCCGGCAATGAATATCGTGCCGGTCGAATGGCCGTGGCGGCCCATGATGCAATCGAACAGCTCGCTGCGTCCGGCGCCCATCAGGCCATAGATGCCGAGGATTTCGCCGGCGCGCAGCGATAGCGAGACGTGATCGACCGCAAGCCCGCCGGTGACGCGCGGCAGGCAAATGTCCTCGGCGCGGAATATTTCCTCGCCCGGCACATGACCGTCGGCCTTGGCGAAGTCCTTGGCGTCCGAGCCGATCATCTGCCGCACGATCCACTGGGTGTCGACGTCTTTCATCTCCGCCTGGCCGGTGATGCGCCCATCGCGCAGCACGGTGATGGTGTCGCCGATGCGGATCAGTTCCTCGAGCCGGTGCGAGATGTAGACGATTGCCACGCCACGCGCCTTGAGGTCGGCAATCACCTTGAACAGGATCTCGACTTCCGCCGCGCTGAGCGCCGAGGTCGGCTCGTCCATGATGAGGATGCGCGCATCGAGCGAAACCGCCTTGGCGATCTCGACCAGCTGCTGCTGGCCGATGCGCAGATCCTCGACTAGCATATCGGGCCGGATGCCGGCTTCCAGGCGTTCAAGGAACTCCGCCGCGCGGCGCTCCTGCTCCTTGCGGTCGATCTTGCGGAAACGATTGGTGATCTCGCGGGTGGCGAAAATGTTTTCGGCGACCGTCAAATTGCCGAACAGGTTCAGCTCCTGGAACACCATGCCGATGCCGCGGCTTACAGCATCACCCGATGACGAGAAGGAAACCTCCTCGCCGTCCAGCAGGATGCGCCCGAGCGTCGGTTGCTCGACACCGGCGATGATCTTCATCAGCGTCGATTTGCCGGCTCCGTTTTCGCCGACCAGCACGTTGACCGCGCCTTTGCGCACCTCGAAATTCGCCCGCTTGACCGCGACGGTGCCGGAATAGACCTTCGAGACATCCTCCAGCTTCAGGATGACATCTTGATCGCCGCTCATGGCTTCGGCCCGATCTCTGCCTCCGCCGGCGTCACCAGCGGAAGGTCCTGGCCAGTGCCCGGCGTATAGGCGCCAAGTACCTCGACGCTGCGGCCCTGGAGTGTCTCGCGCGGCAGCTTGGAAAGCACGGTCTTGTCGGCGTAGGCGTTGAAAGCCTTGCCGAACTGGGCGAAGTCGATCTGGTTGGTGAAATCGTTGAACTGGATGAAGTCGAGGCTGTCGCGCAGCGCGGTTCCGCGCATGGCGGGTCCGATCTGCACCCGCGCATCCGCCTTGCCGTCGCCGTCGGCATCGATGTCCATCGTCGCCGCGCGTGACTGTGTATTGGCTGCAACGACCTTGCCCATGAGCCGAACCGCGAAGGTCCATGGCGAATTCGCCTGCTTCTTCGGATTGCCGTATTTGGCGCCGGCGGCGGCGGGGTCGGCCTTGGCCAAGGCATGCACCTCGGCAAACGGCCCGGCCTTCTGCTGCAGATAGGGTACCACTTTCGCCGCCCAGATGTCCTCGACCATCTTGTCGGGATTGAACGCGGAGCCAGTGCCGCCGTTTTCTGCTGACGGTGTCGGCAGGATCTTGCAGGCGGTCAGGCTGACTATAGCTGCAAGGAGCGACGCGACAAGGATCGGCCGGGTCAGCGTGTTGAACATGTCGGCTCGTTCGGCATGGCGGTCAGGAGCACCCAGAGAAATGGAAGCAAGGGCGAAATGGAAGCAAGGGACGAACCGGAGGCTCGTCCCTTGCTGCTTGATGTTACGCCGGCTCAGTTGGTGAGCGCGAACGTCTCCAGCTTGGCGGCATTGTCGCCATTGACCAGGACGCAGTCCATCAGCTGTTTTTCTTCGGCGGGAGTCTTTTTGTTCTTGATGAAGTCGTTGGCCTGCTCGACAGCCATCTGCGCCTGCGCGAAGGCCGGCTGCAGGACTGTCGCCTTGATGCCGCCGGAGGTGATCGAGTCGCGCACGTCGTTCGAGCCGTCGAAGCCGACGACGATGACGTCCTTGCGGCCGGCAGCGGCAAGTGCCGCATAGGCGCCCATCGCCATCGTGTCGTTGCCGGAGATCACGCCCTTGATATCGGGATTGGCCTGGAGGATGGATTCCATCTTTGAATAGGCCTCGGTCTGGCTCCAGTTGGCCGACTGCTGCGCCACCATCTTCAGGTCCGGATAGTCGTCGATGACGTCGTGGTAACCCTTGGAGCGGATGCCGGCATTGGTGTCGGATTCCTTGCCGACGAGCTCGACGAAATTACCCTTTTCGCCCATCAGCTTGACGAATTCCTGCGCGCCGAGCTGGGCGCCCTGATAATTGTTGGAGACGATCTGCGCGACGGCAACGCCGGTGGCATTGATCTCGCGATCGATCAGGAAGGAAGGAACGCCTGCGTCCTTGGCCTTCTGCACCGCGGCGACGGTGGCGTCGGCGCCGGCATTGTCGAGGATGATCGCCTTGGCGCCGCGGCCGATCGCGGTGTCGATCAATTCCGACTGCTTGTTGGCGTCGTCGTCATGGACGAGCACCAACGCCTCGTAGCCGAGTTCCTTGGCCTTGGCCTCCGCGCCGACAGCTTCCGCCTTGAAGAACGGATTGTCATGCGAGGGCGTGATGATGGCGATCAAATCCGCCGCATAGGCGGGTGCGGCGGTGCCAAGCGCCAGCATGCCGGCAAAAGCTGCAAGCGTCATTCTGCGTGTCAGTTTCATGTATTCCTCCCGTTGAAAATCCGTGCCTTGTCGCAAGGCTATATGCATTCGATTTCGTTAGCGGGCGTAGGCGGCGGGTCGCGTCCCAGATTCACAAGCCTTGGCCGGCTTCACCCCGACGGACCGCTTCCCCTATCCTCCACTCATCCAGCTCCTGAGCCTGCTGCGAAGCTTGACGATCCGATCCATCGAACAGCTAAGCCAACTGGTATAATGAGTCAATGACAATTTCAGGTGACATGTTCCGGTGAACGCGTCGCTGCCCTCAAGTGATGCGCTGAATGCTCGCGGCAATCTCCTCCGGCTCGAACACCCGCTTCCAGTCGTCGCGCATCAGCACCGGCTTGCCGAACTCTATCGCCTTGTTGCAGGCGTCGGAGAACACACCTTTGGTTTCGCCGAAGATGACGGCGCCAAGCACGTTCATATGGCCTAGCAGGAAATCGAGCGCCGCCTGCTTGTCGACCCCGCGCGCCACCACCTCGTCGACCGCCTCTTTCATGATGACGAGCAGCGAGGCGCATACCGTTTCCGAAAGGCCGGGCTCGAGCAGCGCCATCTGATCGACAGTGACGCGATGGGAGCGCATGACCGGAGCCCAGATGATCTTGGCGATCGCCTCACCCTTGGCGAAATCTTCCTCCGGTCCCTGCATCAAGGCGCTGACCATGTGCTGCTTGGCCTTGACGCCGCCGAAATAATCCTTCTTGGCCGCCATGTCGGTCTCGTCGTTGAAGATCGGCGGATGGCACGGGTGGGTGACGAAATAGGTCAGGTCCGGCCGCTCCGGCAAATGCCCGGCGAAAGGTGCCGCGGCGTCGAGCACGACGACCATCGTGCCTGATGCAAGCTTGCTCTCGACACTCGCCGCGACCTTGCCGATGTGCGTGTCCGGCACCGCCAGGATCACCACATCGGCGCCATCAAGCGCCTCATCGGCGCTGACGGCATCGATGCCGAGGCCCGACTTCAGCCGCTCGCGGCCGGCGTCGCTGACCTCGACATGGCGTATTGTATAGGGAGATCCGCGAAAATTGGTCGACAGACGGTAACCCATTTTGCCGCCCGCACCAAACAGCGCAATCGTTGTCATGTGTCCGTTACTCCTGAATTCCAACGACGGCCCTGCCGATCGTCATCCCATTGACTTGTATGCACATTACCGCCGGTTGGCGGATTAGAAAACGCAGGGGAGCCGCCGCTCGAATGACGATGCCATGGACGATGTCTCGGGCGCCCGGATGTCCAGCACAGCGCAGCTACGCGGAGCATGCTACCTCAGGTACACATTATACCAGCATACCAAATTGGCAAGCGGCCATGGCACGGCTCTGACCACTTCTTGGCCGTCGTTTACCTCCTGTTCAACGGCAAGGAGCGATCATCGCGCTGAACTGCCGACCGGCGGGATGATTCGCAGCCGACAAAGGCCCATGCTCGAAACTTCACTCTACAGCCCGGTCAAGGCCTTCCTGGAAGGCCTTGGATTTATGGTCAAGGGCGAGATCGGCGGCTGCGATCTGCTGGCGCTGAGTGCCGACTCTCCACCGATCGTCGTCATCTGCGAGCTGAAGCTGACGTTCAACCTTGAGCTGGTCCTCCAAGGGGTCGACCGTATGGCGGCGAGCGACGAGGTCTGGCTCGCGGCATGCATGTCGGCGCGTGGCAAGGGCCGTGAGAGCGATGTGAGATACCGCAATCTCTGCCGTCGCCTCGGCTTCGGCCTGCTTGGCGTGCGACCGAACGGCGAGGTTCAGGTGCTGCTCAGCCCGACGGCATTGGCTCCGCGTCGCGATCCCCGGCGTCGCTCGAAGCTAATTGACGAACATCGGCGTCGGCAGGGCGATCCTGTCGCCGGCGGCGGCTCGCGTGCGCCGATCATGACCGCCTATCGCCAGCAGGCACTGGCATGCGCCGCAGCCCTCGCGGATGGCCCGAAACGGCCGCGTGACTTGAAGCCCAACCTGCCGAACGCGCCCAAGATCCTGCTGCACAATGTGTATCGCTGGTTCGCACGCACCGATCGCGGGATCTACGAACTGACCGCTCAGGGCCGTGAGGCGTTGCAGCGCTGGCCGCAGCCCGATCGCGGCCACACCGCTGCCTGAGACAGCCAACGCCGGATTTCGCGCCCTGCTTTCCGCGACAATCACGGCTTTCGGCCAGACGGCACTCAGTACAAGACAGCACCTCAGTCACGGAACCATATTTCGACACGATGGTTTTGTCGTCACCGAATTGATCGTCCGCTGAGCAAACGGAAGGAACGGCCATGCGCCTATCGACGACAATTGCCACACTTTCGGCACTGGCCCTTGCCTCGCCGGTCTATGCGCAATCCGTGGGACCAGAGCTTGCCCCTGTCCCGCCGACGGCGCCGCAAACCCTGCCAGAGCAAGCCACGCCCGAAGGGACCACACCCGACCAGGCTACACCTGACCAAGCCTTCTCCGCCCAGAATTTCACCGCAGTGACAATCGTGGCGATGGAGGATCTGCCTCCTGACATCAAGGCACAGGCGGAGGCCGTCGTCACCCAGACCAGCGCCGAGGATTTGCGCATCCTGCAAAGTTCGATCGACGCATCGCCGCAGGCGGCATCGGCACTGGCGGCGAACGGGCTTAATTCCACGCAGGTCGTGGCGGCCAATATCGACGGCGACGGCACGCTCACGCTGATCATCCAGACGACGACGTGAGCGGCTGAAAGCGGACAAGCCGGTTCCGGCACGGAACCGAAGTCCGCCTGATCGCGGAGGACTGTCATGGCCGAGGCTGCAGTTCGCAACTTCACCATCAATTTCGGGCCACAACATCCCTCCGCTCACGGCGTGCTGCGGCTGGTGCTCGAACTCGACGGCGAGATCGTGGAACGCGCCGATCCCCATATCGGCCTGCTGCATCGCGGCACCGAAAAGCTCATCGAGTACAAGAACTACCTGCAGGCCTTGCCCTATTTCGACCGGCTCGACTACGTCGCGCCGATGAACCAGGAGCATGCATTCTGTCTCGCTGCCGAGAAGCTCCTCGAAATATCGGTTCCGAGACGCGGGCAGCTCATCCGCGTGCTTTTCTGCGAAATCGGCCGACTCTTGTCGCACCTCCTCAACGTCACCACGCAAGCCATGGACATCGGCGCGCTGACGCCGCCGCTCTGGGGTTTCGCCGAGCGCGAGAAGCTGATGGTCTTTTATGAGCGCGCGTCCGGTGCCCGCATGCACGCGAATTATTTCAGGGTCGGCGGCGTGCATCAGGATCTGCCGCCGGAACTCCTCGACGACATCTGGAAGTTCTGCGATCCGTTCCTCAAGGTCTGCGACAATCTCGACGAACTGTTGACCGAGAACCGCATTTTCAAGCAGCGCAATGTCGATGTCGGCGTGATCGGCCTCGATGATGCCTGGGCCTGGGGCTTTTCCGGCGTGATGGTGCGCGGATCGGGCGCGTCCTGGGACCTGCGCAAGGCGCAGCCATACGAATGCTATTCGGAGATGGATTTCGATATCCCGGTCGGCAAGCATGGCGACTGCTACGACCGCTATCTCGTCCGCATGGAGGAAATGCGCCAGTCGGTCCGGATCATGCGGCAATGTCTGGAAAAGTTGCGCTCACCAGAAGGTCAGGGGCCGGTTGCGATCCCGAACCACAAGATCACGCCGCCGCCGCGCGCCACGATGAAGCGCTCGATGGAAGCGACGATCCACCACTTCAAACTTTATACCGAAGGCATTCGCGTGCCGAGCGGTGAAGTCTATGCCGCCGTCGAGGCGCCGAAGGGCGAGTTCGGCGTCTACCTCGTGTCGGACGGAGGCAATGTTCCCTACCGGTGCAAGATCCGCGCACCTTCCTTCGCCCACCTGCAAGCGATGGATTTCCTGTCCCGAGGCCATATGATCGCCGACGTTGCCGCGATCATCGGCTCGCTCGACATCGTGTTCGGAGAAATCGACCGCTAGTTTAGCCAGGTCGCAGGATCTTCCCCGATCGCAGGATCATTCGTCGTTAGTAGCCGCGCAGGCAGGCCTGGACGGCGCTCGAACGCCCGTCCGGCGATGGCCCTCAATTGCGGCAGGCCAACCCAAATTCTCGCATCAAAGACAGACGCATGGCCGCGACAAGGCGCAGCCAAGCGTCGAGGAGTTTCACAATCTGCGCGGCCTGACGGGGCACGAGCCCTTCCAAGTTCGGAAGCGCTCTCCACGGCGCGGAAAGAACGCGTGTTCCGCCGTTCCTCGTACCGCGTCAATGCACGATCAAGCCCTTCATCCAGGCAACAAATCTGTTGCCGCGAACTATCCCGCGCACCCTGGCAGCGGCCCATCTCGCTTGCATCGTAGCGCCGACATGGCAATGGCAGACGATTTGGTGCAACTGCCGGTCGCTCAGTTCGAAGAAGCGCTTTGCCTCACCATAGGTATCATCGCTGAGGCCCATGGCACGCAGAACCGGATCCTCGAAGGCGACAGTGAGCGGCGTCCCAGCGCCACGCGATCTGTCGCGCGCTTCCCTGTTCATATATTCGGTGCCTGGAAGCGCCCCAAGGCATCGCGTCGGGTTTTGTTCGAGAAGTTCCGCCCAACGTTCAATCCGCTGGGTTCGGCTCATCGCCGGATACGCCGCGAAGGACTCAACTTCCGCGACGGCCTGCAGTTGGTCGAGTGTTTGATGTTTCATGGTCGGCTCCTGTCGACAGGTGAATTCGCCCACGCCTACATGAGCAATTATCGCGCCATGGAGCGCTGACAAGGCCGGACCGCCGCAACATGAGGCGTACGGATCACCTGCCCGGTGAAGCGGCGCTCGAATTCCAACGCGCCCCCGCCTGTGTTCGATGTCGACGCGTTACCCGAACCCGGTTCCAGACAGGAACTTTTGCGGAAGCTTGCCGTTTGGCTTTGCGTCCGCTTCGGCGGCTGCAATATCAGTCTTGAAAGCAATTCCATTGGACACGAAGCCTCAACGCGTCGAGCAAGACGTCGAGCCTGTAAATGAAACCCGGGAGCAACCGGCTCCGGTTAGAGAATCTCGTGAGCGATCGGCAGAGCCCCGGCAGGAAAAGCCCGACGGGGATGCCTCGCAACGAAAGGCCGGTCTGCTCGGCTTTCCCAGGCGCCATCCCTATGCGGCCGCAGCCATCGCGCTTGCACTGTTGCTCGTTGCGGCAGGCGTCGCGATCTGGTGGCTGAACGCCCGCCAGTACGAATCGACCGACGACGCCTTCATTGACGCGCGCACGGTGACGATCGGCGCTCAAATAGCCGGCCGCATTACCGAGCTGGCGGTTACCGACAATCAGCATGTACAGGCGGGCGATGTCCTCCTGCGTATCGACGACAGCGACTATCAGGCAAACCTGAAGCAGGCCGACGCCGGCGTCGCCGCGGCCGAGGCCGAAATCGTCAATGTCAGCGCCCAGATCGAGGCTCAAAACGCAAAGGTGAACGCTGCCCAGAAACAGGTTGCACAGGCCAAGGCAGCGCTTGATTTCGCCAAGGCCGAGGATCAACGCAACCGCGAACTCCTGGCCAGGGGCACGGCAACGCAGCAGCAGGCGCAGCAGGCGGCATCGACGTTGCGTCAGGACCAGGCTGCGCTGGACAGCGCCGAGGCTAACGTCACCTCGGCAAAAAGCCAGGTTTCGGTCTTGCAGGCACAGGCCAGGAGCGCCGAGGCGAAGCTCGATCAGGCCAAGGCCAGCCAGGAGCAAGCCCGCACGACGTTGTCACGCACGACCATCACAGCACCCGCAGCCGGGCGGGCAACGAGCATTTCGGCCGCGAACGGCGCCTACGCCCAACCCGGCCAGGTATTGATGATGTTCGTTCCCGACGAGGTCTGGGTGAAGGCCAATTTCAAGGAGACGCAGCTCGACCTGATGCGGCAGGGACAGCCGGTCGACATCGACATCGACGCCTACCCGGACAAGTCCTTCCATGGCCGCGTCGACAGCATCCAAGCCGGCAGCGGCACCGCCTTCAGCCTCCTGCCGGCTGAAAATGCCACCGGCAACTACGTCAAGGTGGTGCAGCGCGTGCCGGTCAAGATCGTCTTCGACAAGCCACCGGATGTGCTTCTCGGGCCAGGCCTGTCGGTGGTGCCGACGGTCAAGGTGCGATGAACGGCGAAGCCGCCAGAAATCAGGGCGAAAGCCGATCCGCCGCCGGGACACGCAATCCCTGGCTTATCGCCATCGTCGTCTCCATCGCGACTTTCATGCTGGTGCTGGACACCTCGATCGCCAATGTCGCCCTGCGCAACATCGCCGGCAGCCTGGCGGCCGGAATTGATGAAAGCACCTGGGTGATTACCACCTATCTCGTTGCCAACTCGGTGATCATCCCAGTCAGCGGCTGGCTGGCAAGCGTCATCGGCCGCAAGCGCTACTACATGCTCTGCGTGGCGACCTTCACCGTCGCGTCGCTGCTATGCGGACTGGCGCCCAACCTGGAACTGCTCATCCTGTTCAGGGTCCTTCAGGGCCTCGGCGGCGGCGGTATGGCGCCAAGCGAGCAATCGATCCTTGCCGACACCTTTCCGCCTGAAAAGCGCTCGCAAGCCTTCGCACTTTACGGCATTGCCGTCATCGTCGCACCGACGGTCGGGCCGACGATCGGCGGCTGGCTGACAGACCATTTCTCCTGGCACTGGATCTTCTTCATCAACGTGCCGTTCGGCATCCTGTCGCTGGCCCTGGTGCAATGGCTGGTGGTCGAACCGGACGTCCTCGAACGCGAACGCAAGGAACGGCTGAAAGGCGGCCTGAAGATCGACGGGGTCGGCTTCGTCCTGGTGGCGATAGCCTTGGGGTGCCTGGAGATATTTCTCGATCGGGGCCAGCGCTACGATTGGTTCGCCTCGGATTTCATCACCACTTTCGCAGTGATTTCCGCGATCGCGTTCCTGCTGCTTATCCCATGGGAACTCAGTCGCAGCGATCCGGTCGTCGACATGCGCCTATTGTTCACGCGCCAGTTCGGCACGGCCTTCCTGGTCATGATGGCGGTCGGTGCAATCCTGTTCAGCACCACCCAGATCGTGCCGCAGCTGCAGCAGACGACATTTGCCTACACCGCGACGCTCTCGGGCCTTTCGATGATGCCGGGCGGCATCGCCATGCTGATCTTGATGCCGGTGTCCGGATTTGTAGGCAGCATCGTGCAGCCTAAATACCTGATCATGATGGGCATGTCGGTGGTCGCAGTGGCCCTTTGGCATATGACCTCGCTTACCCCGGACGCCAACTTCCGCTTCTTTGCCTTTGCCCGTGTTTTCCTGATGGTCGGACTGCCGTTCCTGTTCATTCCCATCTCGACCGCGGCCTATGTTGGCCTGCCCCCGCAGAAGACCAACCAGGCATCGGCGCTGATCAACGTTGCACGCAATATCGGCGGCAGCATCGGCGTCTCGCTGTCCAACACCGTCATTGCGCAAAGCTCCCAGATCCATCAATCGAACCTGGTCGGCCACACCGTGCAATCGTCGCCCGCCTATCAGCAGGCGCTTCGGCAGGCGACCGATCATTTCCTCGCCCAGGGTTCGCCGATGGTCGAGGCGAAGCAGCAGGCGATCGGCTGGCTTGGTCAGTTGATCGCCCGCCAGGCCACGCTGCTCGCCTATGTCGATGTCTTCCGCTACTGCGCGGTGGCAACCGCCCTGCTGGTTCCGCTGGCGCTGCTGCTGCGGTCAAGCAAGTCGCGCGGCAGCCAGCCGAATCCCGAAATGGGCTGACCGGCAAGTGCGACGTTGTGGTTCCAAGAACGAGGAAGCCGGGAACCAGCTGACCCGTTGCGTTGTTCTGCGCCAAGAGGAGATGACTACGATGGCCACTATTCCCACACCCGAGCCAACACCGACCCCGGTGCCACCGCCTCCCATCCCCGATCCCAAGCCCGTGCGTGAGCCGGACCCCGACAGGCTTCCCGACGAGGATCCCGTTCCCAATCCGGATGAAAACGATATTCCGCCGAAGCGAATGTCTTTCAGCCGGCAGTTACCTTGATCGCTCTGCAGCGTGTCGGCCGATTGCTTGTGCCAGTGGCGCCGCCTGTCAGATTTCGAGCATGGCGTAGGGACGGCCGGTCGGCTTGGCGACATGCATGGCAACGTTATAGACCGGCGCCCCCCCCGGCGTGCGGCCCTCATAGGCGCCGCGATGCGCATGACCATGCACCACCGCGCTGACCTGGAACCGGTCTATTGTCTCGGCCAGGCGGGACGAACCGAGAAACGGGAATATCTCCAGCGGCTCGCCTTCGACCGTCTCGACGACAGGCGCGTAGTGCAGAACGACAAGCGTGCGTTTGGCGCGGACCTGCCGCATCGCGTTTTCAAGCCGCATCGCTTCGTTCACGCTTTCCGCCACCATTGACTTGATCGCTGGTTCGCCGAAGGAGCCGAGCATGCGCGAGCCAAAACCGCCAACGAAACCCTTGACCCCAACGAACCCGACCTCGTGAATCTCTGTCGCCTCGCCGTCGAGCAGGTGAACGCCCGCCTGGCGCAGGATGTCGGTGACCTGCTCGACGGCGCCTGACTCATAGTCGTGGTTGCCAAGTACGGCGACGACCGGGATCGTGCAGGCACGCAGTTCCTCGGCAAGGATTTCGGCCTCCCGAGGCTTGCCGAGATTGGTAAGGTCGCCCGTCAGCACGAGAACCTGGGCTTCACGCGACATTTCGCCGAACAGATCGCGGTACGAGGCCTGGTCCTCCTTGCCGACATGCAGATCGCCGATGGCGGCGATCTTGAGCGTGCCGCCATTTTCCGCCTTTGCCGAAGCAGTTTCGAGCTCGTCAGCCATTGCTATGTTCTCCTTCACCGCCGACGTCGGCAAAGCCCCAGTCCTTGACGTCGATCTCATAGTCGGTTCGTGAAAGCATGCGCCCACGGCAGATTTTCATCCGGGAAGGTGGCAATTCGCGCTGCTTGGCCAGCCGGTCAAGCAGCTCGTCGAGCAGCCAGGCGGGTACGCGGCCCCGCTCCGACGGATAGATCCATCGGAAGTTCAAGAGATGCATCAGCAGAACTTCCCAATGAACTTCCATGTAGGAAAGCAGCCTTTGCCAGTCGATCTGGTCGTGCGTCTTGAGGATGGTGTGCGAAACGTCGGCGCCATCGTGGCGGCCGCGGTCCTGGATGAAACATTTGGACCAGACAAGCTCGGTGGGACCGATGATCCGCACCTGGCTGCCCAGCAATTCGCCCTGACGGGCGTGCTCCAGCCACTGGTCGTCGACCGGCATTGTGCCGTTCATCGAGGCGAAAATAACGTCGAAAAAATGCGTCCCCTTGAACACTTTGCCAAGCCACCGGTCGTCCTCGACGACGACGACGTAACCGATCCGCTTGAAATGGGCGAGGATGCGCGGGCAGTCGCCGGCCTTGCAGAAAATGTCGAGATCCTTGGTCGGGCGGGTGATCCCGGTATAGGCGCTTACGGCATAGGTGCCGGCGACGAGAAAGGGGATGCCGGTCGCGACCAGCTCGCGGATCGCTTCGATATAAAAGACCTCCGCTTCGGCATTGCGAAGCGTCGGGGCGGCCTTTGGATCGACCGACGGGACAGATGCCGGGATAGCGCTTTCCGGTGGGGGATTGATGATCATAAGCAAAGGCTCCTGGCCCGGCAGACCAGCAGCCGCCTGTATCTAATAGCCAAGCATGCCCGATGGTTCCGCCGTTGCGCGCCACTGCCGCTCTTGCCTTCCGCATCAGGTGGACGCGCCGCCGTGGCAGGCCTTCCAAGAGCTCATGTCCGTCGGCTGCGGCGGCAGCGCCAAAAAGACATGTGAGCGGTCATTTTTGACGTCAAGATCGCAGCGCGGTCACCCTCAGGCGCGTCGAGGCGGAGTGGGCCCGCTATCATCCTCGGGTTCCGAAAGGATTGGCTTCAACATGGTTCCCGAGCTGTCGGAGGCGCTGCGCACCCGGCGCAACAGCCACTTGAGCGCACGCGGCCAGACCGACGCTGTTTGCCGGAAAGCTGCGGGCGGCGTGGCAAAAGGGCCATTCTCCATTCTGTAGTTCCTCACTGTCTCGGTCCAATCAGCGTTCTTCAACGAGCAAAACTGGTGTTGGTTCCGCGTCGCCGTGGGGGAACGCCGGCTGGCCAGGCGAAGCCACCATTATAGGTTCGAGCAGGCTAGTCTCATGCGGCAAGATCAGCGCCTCGCGAGATCAGGTCCTCGGCGACCCAGTCGCGGAATTCAGCTGCTAACCGGCGGGATTCAGCTGGTATCCTGATGCGCCGGCTCTGGACACGGTCCGCGAAGGCTGAAATTGTAACCGGTATTTCCAGTTGCAAATTTGGTTGGGCTCGGCGGGAATGGCGCTGGTTTCTGAAGACATTGCCAGCTATCCGGCATTGCGTCGGCACGTCCAGGCTCAGTCGCGGACACTGCTCCAGACCTATGAAGCGAACCCGCGCCTGGCCTCCGTATTCGCCACCCAACAACGCTGGCTGATGGCCCATATCGGCCTTGCCTTGTATTTCGATCGAGAGCCGGACGATCATCGCAAGGGACTTACGTCCGCACGGTTCATGGACGATATCTGCCGGCATTCGGTGGCCAGCCGCAACACCGCCGACGCCTTCCTGAAGGAGATGCTGCATTACGGCTTCATCCGGCATCTGCCGATTAAATACGGGCGCATCCGCCCGTTTGAGCCGGCCGCGGGCACTCTGGAGACGGTTGCCGGCTGGGTCATGGCCCATCTGAAAACGCTGGACAGCCTGGACGGTGGATCTCGACTGGCTGCATTCGTCGCACAACCGGACGTGCTCGCCAAATTGCAGCCATTGGTGGCCGACGGCCTGCTTTCGTCGCATGCCGTGCGCGAGCCAAGACAGACTTTTTCCTTGTTCACCTGGCTCGACAATGGCGGCATCGTCATGGATTGGCTGATGTCCGGCGTCGATCCCGATCATGCCGACCTGGACCGAATTCCGACCGGTGTCGTCTCAATCGGGGATTTCGCGAACTGGCTCAAGCTTTCCCGGACTCACCTGTCGCGCAAATTGCGCGATGCCGAGGAACTCGGCAGCATCGGCTGGCTGGGCCAGCGCGGTCATTCGGTCATGTGGGTGTCGAGCGAGTTCTATCAGGAATACATGACCGCCCAAGCGGTCAAGCTCGCCATCATCGATGCAGCCTTCGACGATTGTGTTGTAACTTCCGAAGCCAGCTGAACAGCGAGTCGAACGCCTTCGTCGCGGTGTTGGCGCCACCGCGACGAAGGTCCGGTATTTCAATCAATGTCGAAGGACACGCCCTGCGCAAGCGGCAGCGCCTTGGAATAATTCACCGTATTGGTGGCGCGCCGCATATAGGCCTTCCAGGCATCGGAGCCGCTCTCGCGGCCGCCGCCGGTTTCCTTCTCGCCACCGAAGGCGCCACCGATCTCGGCCCCGGACGTGCCGATATTGACGTTGGCGATACCGCAGTCCGATCCGTCGACGCTAAGAAAGCGCTCGGATTCCTGGAGGTCGCGGGTAAAGATCGAGGATGACAGCCCCGCTCCCACCGCATTGTGTTCTTCTAGCACGGCGTCGAAGTCCGTATATTTCATCACATAGAGGATGGGCGCAAACGTCTCCTCCGTCACCGGCGAAACCTGCCGCGGCATTTCGACCAGCGCCGGACGCACATAGTAGGCTTCGGGGTGACCGTTCTCGACCCGCATTCCGCCGGTTATCTTACCGCCATGCGAAGCCGCCTCCTCCAGCGCCTTCTGCATGTTCTCGTAGGCAGCTTTGTCGATCAGCGGGCCAACCAGAGCGCTTGTCTCCAGCGGATTGCCGACCGAGACGCTCTCATAAGCCTTCTTCAATCGCGGCAGCAAGGCATCGTAGACACTCTCATGCACGAATAGGCGCCTGAGCGTCGTGCAGCGCTGGCCGGCCGTGCCCATGGCGCCGAAGGCGATGGCGCGGAGCGCCATGTCGAGATCGGCCGTCGGGCAGACGATGCCGGCATTGTTGCCGCCGAGCTCCAGCACCGCACGGGCAAAGCGCTTCGCCAGCCGTGGGCCGACGTCCCTGCCCATGCGCGTCGAGCCGGTGGCCGAGACCAGCGGCACCTTGGGATGATCGACCAGGATTTCGCCGACGGCGCGATCGCCGATCAGCACCGGCGCCAGCCCCTTCGGCGCATCGCCGAAACGTTCTGCTGCACGCTTGAAGATCGCTTCGCAGGCGAGCGCCGTCAGCGGTGTCTTCTCGGACGGCTTCCACACCACAGCGTCGCCGCAGACCAGCGCCAGTGCTGCGTTCCACGACCATACCGCCACCGGAAAGTTGAAGGCCGAGATCACGCCGATGACGCCGAGCGGATGCCAGGTTTCCATCATGCGATGGCCGGGACGCTCGGTAGCGATGGTCAGGCCGTACAATTGCCGGGAAAGACCGACGGCGAAATCGCAGATGTCGATCATCTCCTGCACCTCGCCAAGACCCTCGGACGGGATCTTGCCGACTTCGATCGATACCAACCGGCCAAGCTCGGCCTTGTGCGTGCGCAATTCCTCGCCGAGCAGCCGCACCAGCTCTCCACGCTTGGGAGCTGGCACCTGCCGCCAGGCCAGGAAAGCCTTGTGGGCATTGTCGATGGTCGTCGTCGCGTCGGCCGGCGATATGGTCTTCAGCGCGGCGATCTGCTCGCCGGTCACCGGGCTGCGCACGATGAGGTCGCCGCCCGTAAGCGCGGCCTCGGCAACGCCCAGTTTCGCCAGAAGCCCGGCCGTTTCCTTCGCAATCGTCATTTTTATCCCTTTCAGATCCCGTCGCTCATATGGCGTCGGTCCAAGCTTTTCGCCATACTCGCTCCCTGCCGGTTGGCACACCAGGCCCTGTCATGGCGTGGCATTACGCGTTTCAGGGAAAAATCGCCACCCCGGCATGGTCCAAGCCGGCGTCCGACTGTTGAACCAGCCAGATAGAGCGAATTAATCCTACTGAGTCATATCCAATATTCATAATTGTCGCCCCTCGGCGCTGCCCCTCACCTGCCTGCCGGCATCCTCTCCCCGTATAGTGACGGGGAGAGGGACACTCTCATCGACGATTTCGCCAATCATCGGCGTTGGGGGAAGAACGCCGGCGTCGCGGCCAGCCACTCTCTCCCCGTCACTATACGGGGAGAGATGTCCGGCAGGACAGTGAGGGGCAGCGCCAACAGTAAAAATTGGTTCTGTCCGGCCAAAATCATGACGCGGTAGGACTAATTTAGTGTGCCGTCTTGGCGGTTTCCCGCACGGCGCTGTCTTTCATCAGCCGGTCGATATGCATGCGGATATGGGCTGCCTCGGCGGCCGTATTGGCAAGCGCGATGGCGCGGTCGAAAGCGACGCGCGCCTCCTCGCCGCGGCCAAGCTGCATCAGCAGTCCGCCCTTGAGGCCGAAGAAATGGAAATAGCCGGAAAGCCTTCCCTCCAGCGGCTCGATCATGGCGAGTGCGGCTTCCGGTCCACGCACCTTGGAGACCGCGACGGCGCGGTTGAGCGTCACCACCGGCGACGGCTGCATCTGCTCGAGCAGGCCGTATAGCAGGTCGATCTCGTTCCAGTCCGTATCCTCGGGCTTTTCCGCCCGCGCATGCAGTGCGGCGATCGCCGCTTGCACCTGGTAGGGACCGGGCTTGCGATGGCGCAACGCCTTGTCGACCAGCGCCAGGCCTTCATCGATCATCTTGCGGCTCCACAGGCTGCGGTCCTGGTCTTCGAGCAGCACGATCTCGCCGTTCTCGTCGAAGCGGGCAGGCGAGCGTGCATGCTGCAGCAGCAACAGCGCCGTCAGCCCCATGATCTCCGGCTCGGTCTGGAATAGCCTGAGCAGCAGGCGGGCCAGCCGGATCGCCTCTTCGCAAAGCGGCGCACGCGCCGCAGCCTCGCCGCTGTTGCTGGAATAGCCTTCGTTGAAGATCAGGTAGACCATGGCGGCGACGGCGGCGAGCCGTTCGGAGCGCTCGACCGCTCCCGGCGTCTCGAATGGCACCCCGGCGTCGGCGATACGCGCCTTGGCGCGCGTGATACGCTGCTCCATGGCGCTTTCACCGACGAGGAAGGCGCGGGCGATCTGCTTGACCGTCAGGCCGGAGACGATGCGCAACGCCACCGCGATCTGCTGTGTGGCCGGCAGGTCGGGATGGCAGCAGATAAACAGCAGCCGCAAAATATCGTCGCGGTAATGCGCCCCGTCCAGCCGCTCGGCGACGTCGCTCTCGGCATCTTCCAGATCGGAGATCTGGTCTTCCTCCGGCAGCGGCGCCTGCTTGGCGCGCTTGCGCACCGCATCGATGCCGCTGTTGCGGCCGACGAAGATCAGCCAGGCTGCCGGATCGCGCGGCGGACCGTTTTTCGGCCAGTTGTTCAGTGCCCTCAGGCAGGCGTCCTGGAATGCTTCCTCCGCCGCGTCGAGGTCGCGGAAGTAGCGCAGCAATGCCCCCATCACCTGCGGGCGAGCGGTGCTGATTGCCGTGCTGATCCAGGCGAGTTCGGTCATGCGGAAACCTTGGCGGGATTGAAGAGCGAGACCGGCCGGATTTCATAGGAGCCGCCGCTCGGGTTGACCTCGGAAAGCTCGCGCGCAAAGTCGACGGCCTCATCGAGGTCGGCGCATTCGAGCGTGTAGAAGCCGAGGAACTGTTCCTTGGTTTCGGCAAACGGGCCGTCGATGACGATCGATTCGCCCTTGACCTTCCTCAGCGTCGTCGCCGCGGTCGTCGGCAGGAGCCGCGCCACCGGGCCAAGCCGGCCCGCCTGGGCATATTTTTCCTGCACACCGATAAGCTTTTCCATGACTGCATCGTCCTGCTCCTTGCTCCAGGAGCAGACGACGTCTTCAGAGGCATAGCAGAGGATCGCGTAGAGCATGGGTCGTCCTTTTCTTTATCAAAGGACGAAACACTAGGACCGATGCCGACATGGCGTCGACAAAAAAATACGCCTCCGGTCCGGCGTCATTCCCTCGCCTTCAGCCATCTCAAGACCAGGGCCTCCTCGTCGTCGAGCCCGGCGATCGAGCGCTGGCCTTTGTTGGCATCCGCCATTTCGTCGAGCAGCCGTCCTTCGGACCAGGCACGGAACACTTCTGGATGGATGTAGCATTGGCGACAAACCGCGCGTGTGTTGCCAAGCCGCTCGGCAACCTTGTCGATGATGCTGTTCATTGCCCTCTTTTGCTGCGCCTTGCTTTCGGGACGTTCGGTTTGGGCAAACAGCGACGCCGCATGGATGGTGCCGCCCCAGGTTCTGAAGTGCTTGGAGCTGAACTCCGCTCCGGCGTTCTCCCTGATATAGCGGTTGACGTCGTCTGAGCGCACCGGACGCCTGTTTCCATCCTCGTCGAGATACTGGAACAGTTTTTGGCCCGGCAGGTCCTGCGCTCCACGCACGACCTTGGCAATCCGGCGATCGACAAGCTTCAATCTCCATTCCTTGCCGGATTTGCCGATGAAGGCGAAGCGCAGGCTCGAGCCCTTGATATCCACATGGCGGTCGCGCAGCGTGGTCAGCCCAAAACTCTTGTTATCGCGGGCGTAGGCGGCATTGCCGACGCGGATCATCGTGTTGTCGAGCAGCCAGACGATAGCCGCCACGACGCGTTCCAGCGGCAGTCCGTGACGGCGCAAATCGACGTCGATCTGCCGCCGCAGTTCGGGCAGACTTTCGGCGAAGGCGATCAGGCTAGAATATTTGACACCGTCACGCTCCTCCGCCCAGTGCTGATGATAGCGGTATTGTTTGCGCCCGCGCTGGTCCCGACCGGTCGCCTGGATGTGACCGTCGGCATCCGGCGAGATCCAGACATCCTTCCAGGCCGGTGGAATGGCAAGCGCCTTGATGCGTGCCAGCGCCTCCCCGTCGACAATCCGCCCGTCGGGTCCTTTGTACGAGAACCCCTTGCCCGAACGCAGCCGGCGAATACCGGGTTCAGTGTCGGTGACATAGTTGAGCGAGGCCCGAACGGCCGAGGCTAGCGCTCCGTTCTGCGGCACCCCGTTCTTTGGTGCAGCTTTCCTCACAGCCGATTGGCCAGACGACGACCCGGATTTGTCCAGCATGTCCTCTCCACGGGAATTTCCGTAGATAAGCCGCTTGCCGGCTGCGGGTTCCACCGCCTCTTGATCTCTTGGTTCCAGAACAGCCTATCGACGTCGCCGTGCAACGAAGACGTGCGTCGTCACGCCTTTTCGATCACGACCGGAATGACGTCGACCGCTTGCTCGCCGACCTGTCCACCAGTGGTTTTCAGCACGCCGACGATCGGCGCCACGTCGGAGTAGTCGCGGCCATAGCCAACCGTGATATGGTCGTTGCTTGCCCGCATGCCATTGGTTGGATCGAATTCCTGCCAGCCGGCATCGCGCCCGCACCACACCTTGACCCAGGCGTGCATGGCGTCGGCGCCTTCGAGCCGCGGCTTCCCGCGCGGCGGAATGGTGCGCAGGAATCCGCTGACATAACCGGCGGGAATGCCGAGGCCGCGCAGGCCGGCGATCATGATGTGGGAAAAATCCTGGCAGACGCCGCGCTTCAGGCCGAAGGCGTCGCTGGCCCGCGTCTGCACGGTGGTCGCCTCGCCGTCATAGGTGAAATCGCGGTGAATGCGGTTGCACAGGGCCATGGCCGTGCCGACCGTCGAACTGCCGGCACTGCCTTTCGCATAGGCGGTGATTGCCGCGTCGATGCCGGCATGATCGCTGGCGGCCAGAAAGTGATGCGGCGAAGCCGGCGCCAGCGAGTGCACTGCGCCGAGTTCTTCCCGCAGCCGGCGTATGTCCGGCGATACGTCGAGCCCGGGCTCCGGCCGAGATACCGACACGCGCGCGCTCATCCTGATGTCGAGCGCATCATGCGCGTCACGAAAGGCGATCGAGGTGACACTGTTGCCGAAAAAATCGGAAAAGTCGGAACGTTCGCTGGGCGCCGGCACAAAAGACAGTGAAGCGGCGATGACGCGTTGTACGCCAGGGATGGTCGGCGGCAGCACGCGCACCTGATGGCGGCCGCCGCCAGCCGCCGCATCATAATCGTAACGCAGGTGAAGCCTGATGTCGTAGAGCATGCCGTCTCTATCCGAAATAGGCTTTGGCGAGGCTGTTGTAGAGCCCGCCGATTTCATTGGCGAGATCGCCGAGGGCCTTGGCCGTCATGTCCGAGGGCTCCTTGATGGCGATCGACGTGTTGAGTTGCAGAATCTCCTTGGCCGCCGGCGACATATGGCCTTCAGCGCCGACAGCGGGCAGCAGCGCGATTTCGGCCCTCAGCCGTTCGAGCTGGAAAAGGATTGAGCGCGGGTTGAGCGGATCGAGTGCCAGAAGATCGACCACCGTGCGCCGTCCCGCCTGCACCGGATATTGCCGACGGTGCGTCATGACGCTGTCGCCGATCTCCAGCATCATGTCGAGCGCACCTTCCGGCGCCTCGGCTCTGGTCAGCCGGGCGAGCGTGCGGGCGATCTGGATGCCGCGTTCGAGCCTGCGGCCGATTTCCAAGAAACGCCAGCCGGCAAAGCGGTACATGTTTTCGTGCAGCAGGCCGGAAAACCCGGCCAGCTTGCGCAGGATGACCGTCATCGCCCTTGTCGCGTCGTCGCCCGGCGCCACTGTCGCGGCAAATTGATGGATGGTCTTCGACAGATCCTTCAATGCCAGCCAGCCATCGGGCGAGAAGCGGTCGCGGATCTGCCCGGCGCTGTAGACGGCGCTGTCCAGCGTGCCGATGAGCCCTAACGGGATTGCCGTCTCGACGTCGATGCCGAACGGCGCGAGATAGTCGCTGATATCGGCGAGCAGCGGCATCTCGGGATCGGATGTCTCGGCCAGCCGCACATGGTAGGCGCGCAGGATGCGCACCGTGTCTTCCGACCGCTCGATATAGCGGCCGAGCCATGTCAGGTTCTCAGCCGCGCGGCTGGGCAGGCTGCCCGGCAAGGTTCGGGTGAAGCTGTCGTGCTCCTGCGGCAGCAGCGTCTCGCGCTCCACCGGCCTGTCGCTGACCACCCACACATCCGCCGCCTGGCCGCCGCGCTGCATGGCGATGGCCGTCGGGTCGAGCGAAAAGCCGACACGGGCAAAGCCGCCCGGCATCACCGTCCAGCCTTCCGGCGTCCGCGCCAGATAGACGCGCAGGCTTGCCGGCCGCGGCTCCAGCCAGCCGCCGACATAGACAGGCGTTGTCGACAGCGTCACCGCTTCCTGTCCGACGAAGTCGCCGCCGTCCCGTTCGATCCTGGCGACCAGTTCGGCCCGTTCCTCGACCGACAGCGCCGACCCGAGCTTGGTCGAGCCGTCGTCCTCGAAGGCAAGCCGCGTCGACAGCGCGGGGCCGATCACCATGCTGTCGATATTGGCGAGCACATGCTCGCGCTCCGCCTCCTGCCCGCACCACCATGTCGCGACGGTCGGCAGCAGCAGTTCCTCGTTGCGCAGGGCGCGCGAAATCTTCGGCAGGAAGGCGAGCAGCGCGCGTGTCTCCATCAGGCCGGAGCCCAGTGCATTGACGGCCGAAACCGCCCCTTGCCGAACCGCTTCGACTAGCCCCGGCGTGCCGATCTGCGAGTCCGGCCGCAATTCGAGCGGATCGGCGAAGGCGGCGTCGAGCCGCCGCCACAAGACGCTCACCGGCATCAGCCCCGAAACCGTGCGCACCATCAGCCTGCCGCCCGAGACGGTCAGGTCCTCGCCCTCGAGCAGCATGATGCCGAGATAGCGGGCGATATAGGCATGTTCGTAGTAGGTTTCGTTCAGCGGTCCCGGGGTCAGGATGGCGACACGGCCACCGGCCTGCTTGGCCATGCCGATCAGCGCATCGCGGAAGCGACGGAAGAAGCCTGCCAGGCGGTGCACATGCATTTCGCCGTAGATGTCGGACAGCGCCCTTGTGGTGGCGACGCGGTTTTCCAGTGCGAAGCCGGCGCCCGACGGCGCCTGTGTGCGGTCGCCAAGCACCCACCAGCGGCCATCCGGGCCACGACCGAGCTCGAAGGCGCAGAAATGCAGGAAATGGCCGCTGGCCGGCCTGGTGCCGACGACCGGCCGCAAATATTCGGGGCTGGCCGCGATCAATCCGGCCGGCAGAATGCCTTTCTCGACCAGCCGGTTCGGCCCGTAAATGTCGGCGATGGTCTCCTCGAACAGATCGGCGCGCTGGACCAGGCCGGCGCTGATGGCAGCCCATTCCTGCTCCTCGATCAGCAGCGGCACATGCGCCAGCGGCCATTCCCGCTCATTGGCGCCGGCCTTGTCGTAGACGCGGTAATAGACGCCGGCATCGCGCAGGTACTGGTCGGCGCGGGCAAAACGCTGGGCAAGCTTTTCCGGACCCAGGTCCTCCAGCGCCTCGATGAAGTGGCGCCAGGCTGGCCGCGGATTGCCCGACGCATCGACCATCTCGTCGACGACGCCGTCGATCGGCTGGTAGTGCTCCAGCAGACTGTGGGTCTGCGGCTTGCTTCGCAGCTTTCTGTGATTCCCCTTCGCCATGGCTGATCAGAGTCTTTGCGGCCGCCGAAGGTCAAGGGTCATCGGGAAATCTTCAGAGGCTTCTTCGTTGCGCAGCACATAGCTGGACGGCGTATGGCCACGTGGCTCGAAGCGGGCGAGCCGCCGCGCCTCCGCTTCGTTGCCATTGACCGGGAACGTGTCGTAGCTGCGCCCGCCGGGATGTGCGACATGATAGACGCAGCCGCCGACCGCGCGGCCCGACCAGCGGTCATAGACGTCGAAGACCAGCGGCGTGTTGACCGGCAGCGCCGGATGCAGGCCAGACGCCGGCTGCCAGGCCTTGAAGCGCACGCCGGCCACCGCGATCTCGCGGTTGTCGGTCACCTTCATCGGCACGACGCGGCCGTTGCAGACGACGGCGTGACGCTCCGGGTTGAGCCCCTCGGTCTTCACCTGCAGCCGTTCGACGGAGGAATCGACAAAGCGCACGGTGCCGCCGATCGCGCCTTGCTCGCCCATCACATGCCACGGCTCGAGCGCCTGCCTGAGCTCCAGCTTGATGCCGGCATGCTGGACCTCGCCGCAGAACGGGAAGCGGAATTCGAGCTGGGCATCGAACCATTCCGGACGGAACGCAAAGCCGTTCAGCTTGAGGTCGTCCAGCACATCGAGAAAATCCGCCCAGACATAATGCGGCAGCATGAAACGGTCGTGCAGCGAGGTGCCCCAGCGCACGAAGCGGCCGTCGAGCGGGTTCTTCCAGGCGCGGGCGATGATGGCGCGCACCAGCAATTGCTGTGCCAGGCTCATGCGCGCGTTGGGCGGCATCTCGAAGCCGCGGAATTCGACCAGCCCGAGCCGGCCGGTCGGCCCATCCGGCGAAAACAATTTGTCGATGCAGATTTCCGAACGATGCGTATTGCCGGTCACGTCGGTCAGAAGGTTGCGGAACAGCCGGTCGACCAGCCACGGCAGGGGCGCCGCGCCCTTGTCGGGATGCGGCACCTGCGCCATCGCGATTTCGAGTTCGTAGAGCGAATCATGGCGTGCCTCGTCGAAGCGCGGCGCCTGGCTGGTCGGGCCGATGAACAGGCCGGAGAACAGATAGGACAGCGACGGATGCCGCTGCCATTGCAGCACCAGGCTCTTCAACAGGTCGGGGCGGCGCAGGAACGGACTGTCATTGGGCGTGGCGCCGCCGACGACGACATGGTTGCCGCCGCCGGTGCCGGTGTGGCGGCCGTCGATCATGAACTTGTCGGCGCCAAGCCGCGTCTGCCGCGCCTCTTCGTAGATCGCCGTGGTCGTCGCCACGCAATCCTGCCAATTCGCGGCGGGGTGGATATTGACCTCGATGACGCCGGGATCGGGTGCGACACGAATGACGTTGAGGCGTGGATCGTGCGGCGGGCCGTAGCCCTCGATGTGCACCGGCAGTCCGATCGCCCTTGCCGCGTTCTCCGCCGCCGCGACCAGTTCGAGATAGTCCTCCAGCGCCTCGACTGGCGGCATGAACACACAAAGCCGTCCGTCGCGCGGCTCGACCGAAAGTGCGGTGCGCACGGCGCCGCCGATCTCGGTGATCTCCTGTTCGACGCGGTCTTGCTGGCCGGTAACGGCCGTGAAGGATACCGCCTGCTGGCGTCGCGCCATCTCGTCGGCGCCTTCCAGTTCGGCCGGAGCGGGCGGAGAAGCAGAACCGGGCAAGATCGCCTCATGCGCCGGCAATGGTCCGCGCGGCAGCGATGGATCGACCGGCACGATATAGGGGAACTGCGCCGGCGGCACATAAGGCAGCGTGCCGAGCGGCAGGCGGTAGCCGACCGGTGAATCTCCCGGCACCAGGAACAGCCTGCCGCGCCGCGTCTTCCACTTCTCCGAGCGCCAGCGCGGTCCGGACGCCTGGCTGTTCCAGCGCTGGACAGGCAGCACATAGCCCGACGGCTTGGTCAGCCCGCGTTCGAACACCCGAGCCATGCGGCTGCGCTCCTCCGGGTCCTCCAGCTTCGAATTGGAAGGATCGACGTTGTCCGGCAGCTTGCCTTCCTTGAGCAGCCATTCGGCCGGATCCTCATAGGCTTCGCTGACCATCGTCTTGTCGATGCCGAGTTCGTCGGCAATCGCGGTCAGCAGGCTCTCGGCCTGCTTCGGTCCGACATCCGCCTCGCTCTTTTCATGCGCGATCAGTGACGGGTCACTCCACACCGGCTCGCCGTCGGTGCGCCAGTAGAGCGAGAAGGTCCAGCGCGGCAGGCTCTCGCCGGGGTACCATTTGCCTTGGCCGTAATGCAGGAAGCCGCCGGGTGCGAAACGTTCGCGCAGCCGGCGGATCAGCGCATCGGCCTTTTCCCGTTTGGTCGGCCCGACGGCTGCGGTGTTCCACTCTGCAGCCTCGAAATCGTCGATCGAGACGAAGGTCGGCTCGCCGCCCATGGTCAGCCGCACGTCGCCGGCCTGGAGCGCGGCATCGACTTGGTTGCCGAGCGCATCGAGCGCCTGCCAGCTCTCGTCGGAGAACGGCTTGGTGATGCGCGGATGTTCGGCGATGCGGTCGACCCGCATGTCGAAGCCGAACTCGACATTGGCGAAGCTCGCCATGCCCGAGATCGGCGCGGCATTGCGGAAATGCGGCGTTGCCGCGAGCGGCACGTGGCTTTCGCCGGTGAGCAGGCCGGAGGTCGGGTCGAAGCCGATCCAGCCGGCGCCCGGCAGATAGACCTCGCACCAGGCATGAAGATCGGTGAAATCGGTCGCCGTGCCGGGCGGCCCGTCAAGTGCGACGAGGTCGGGCTTGAGCTGGATCAGATAGCCGGAGACGAAGCGCGCGGCGATGCCGAGGTTCCTCAGTATCTGCACCAGGAGCCAGCTCGAATCCCGGCACGACCCCTTGCCGGCGGCCAGCGTTTCCTCGGGCGAGAAGACGCCGGTTTCCATGCGCACGATATAGGCGATCTCGCGCTGCAGCCGCGCATTGAGATCGACGACAAAATTGACGGTGTTGGTAGGGTGGCGGTCGAGGGTTTTCAGGAATGCCTCCAACAGCGGCCCCGCCGGTTCCGGCGTTCGGTAGATGGTCAGGTCGTCCCGGATCTCTTCGGGGTATTCGAACGGAAACGTCTCGGCCGACGGTTCGACAAAGAAATCGAACGGATTGTAGACCGTCATGTCGGCAACAAGATCGACCTCGATCTTCAGTTCCGTCACCGGTTCGGGAAAGACGAAGCGGGCCAGGAAATTGCCGTAGGGGTCCTGCTGCAGATTGACGAAGTGATTTGCCGGCCCGACCTTCAGCGAATGGCTGAGCACCTTGGTGCGGGAATGCGGCGCAGGCTGCAACCTTATGACTTGCGGGCCTAAGACGACCGGCCGGTCGTATTTGTAATGGGTCAGGTGATAGACGGCTGCCAGAATTGCCATGGTGCCCCTGAAGTCGGCGTTTCAAAAGGAGTTCGCTGAACCCTGACACGAATGCTGACCATTCTCCAAGCAGAGATGTTGCGCTGCACCTAAATTAAGCAGCCTTCATAGCTCACGAAACGGAGTGCCGACCCCGGGATTCCGCAGTGTGACGGCAAGACGTTGCAACGCTGCAGAGCCGAAGTCCGGCGGGTCAGCACCGGGCGCTTCCCGCCGATATCGATGATCGGCAGCACACGCGATGCTTGGTCGAAAAGAGCTGAAAAGAAAAACCCGCCTCGGCGGGCGGGTCGTTGGAGCCAATTAGCGCCATACCCAAATTAGTAGCATAGCTGCCGGCACAAAGCAAGAACAAAATGTGGCATGGTCGACGAAAGTTGCCGATCTCCCGCTTTGCGAGCGGAGATACCAGGCACAGGCATCCTGGAAGCGGGAGCCTGAACCCTAAAAGAACGCCTGCAACCCGGTCTGCGCCCGTCCGAGGATCAGCGCATGCACGTCATGCGTGCCCTCATAGGTGTTGACGGTTTCCAGGTTCTGGGCGTGGCGCATGACGTGGTAGCCGATCTGGATGCCATTGCCGCCATGCATGTCGCGGGCCTGGCGGGCGATGTCGAGCGCCTTGCCGCAATTGTTGCGCTTGACGAGCGAGATCATCTCCGGCGCCATCCTGCCTTCATCCATCAGCCGCCCGACGCGCAGGCTGCCCTGCAGGCCCAGCGCGATCTCGGTCTGCATGTCGGCGAGCTTCTTCTGGAAAAGCTGCGTGCCGGCCAGCGGCTTGCCGAACTGCTTGCGGTCGAGGCCATACTGGCGGGCGCGGTGCCAGCAATCCTCCGCCGCGCCCATCGCGCCCCAGGAGATTCCGTAGCGCGCTCGGTTGAGGCAGCCGAACGGTCCTTTGAGGCCCGAGACATTGGGCAGCAGCGCGTCCTCGCCGACCTCGACGCCTTCCATCACCACTTCGCCGGTGATCGAGGCGCGCAGCGACAGCTTGCCGCCGATCTTCGGCGCCGACAGCCCGTTCATGCCCTTTTCCAGCACAAAGCCGCGAATCTCGTTGTCATGCGCGGCCGATTTTGCCCAGACGACGAACACGTCGGCGATCGGCGCGTTGGAAATCCACATCTTCGAGCCGGAGATCCTGTAGCCGTTCGCCGTCTTTTCGGCCCGCGTCTTCATGCCGCCCGGGTCGGAACCGGCATCAGGTTCGGTCAGGCCGAAGCAGCCGATCCATTCGCCCGACGCCAGCTTCGGCAGGTATTTCTTGCGCTGCTCTTCCGAGCCATAGGCATGGATCGGATACATCACCAGCGACGACTGCACGCTCATCATCGAGCGATAGCCCGAGTCGATCCGCTCCACTTCCCGCGCGACCAGCCCGTAGGTGACGTAGTTGGCGCCGAGCCCGCCATATTCCTCGGGGATGGTGATGCCGAGCAGACCGGCCTCGCCCATTTCGCGAAAGATCCCGGCGTCGGTCTTCTCCTCGAGATAGGCTTCCTCGATCTTCGGAGCGAGCTTGTCGGCGGCGAATGCGGCGGCGCCATCGCGCACCATGCGCTCATCCTCTGAAAGCTGGTCCTCGATCAGGAAAGGATCATCCCAGACGAATGCGTTCTTGTTGGCGGCCATGGCTCTCGGTCTCCCAAACTCATGCATGTCGCCCAAAGCTTGCCCGCGGGCCTGACCCGAGGGTGTTCGGCAGCTTGGAGATAACGACATGCATCGAAACAGAAATCTTGAAACGCGCGGCTTATCGGCTTCCGTCCTGAAAAAATCAAACGAAATAGCTTCGCCGATCCATGAGCATTGGTGATGGATCATCAATGTCGAGCGCCGCCGTCTGACCTGGCGCAGCCCGGCTCGCGAAATTACTTCCGCTTCAGCGCATCCGCCAGCGCGGCGCCGAACGCGCCCTGCTGCGCCGGCCGCTCCGGCTGGCGTTGGGGCGCGGGCGCGCGCGGCACCGGCCTGCTGCCATTGTCGCGTGGCTTCGGTGCGCCACCGTCGCCGTCCTTGCGCATCGACAGGCCGATGCGCTTGCGCTTGATATCGACGTCGACGACACGCACCTTGACCACGTCGCCGGCCTTGACCACCTCATGCGCGTCCTTGATGAACCGATCCGCCAGTTGCGAGACGTGCACCAATCCGTCCTGGTGTACGCCGATATCGACGAAGGCGCCGAAGGCCGCGACATTGGTGACGGTGCCTTCCAGCAGCATACCGGGCTTCAGATCCTTGATGTCGTCGATGCCGTCGGCGAAGGTCGCGGTCTTGAAGCCGGGGCGTGGATCGCGGCCGGGCTTTTCCAGCTCCGCCAGGATGTCGCGCACCGTCGGCAGGCCGAAGCGTTCATCGACGAAGACGCGCGGATCGAGCGCCTTGAGTGCGGCGCTGTCGCCCATCAGAGAGCGAACGTCGCGCCCGCAGGCGGCGACGATCTTCTTGGCCACGCCATAGGCTTCCGGATGCACCGCGGAGGCATCGAGCGGTTCGCTGCCGTTTGGAATGCGCAGGAAGCCGGCGCATTGCTCGAACGCCCGGGGCCCAAGGCGGGAGACCTTCAACAGTTCGCGGCGGCTGGCGAACGGGCCGGCGGCATCGCGATGCGCAACGATCGCCTCGGCCAGCGATGCGCCGAGGCCCGAAACCCGCGCCAGAAGCGGCGCCGACGCCGTGTTGAGGTCGACGCCGACGGCGTTAACCGCATCCTCGACCACCGCTTCCAGCGAGCGGCCAAGGCGGTACTGATCGACGTCGTGCTGATACTGGCCGACGCCGATCGACTTGGGCTCGATCTTGACCAGTTCGGCGAGCGGATCCTGCAGGCGCCGGGCGATCGACACCGCCCCGCGCAGCGACACGTCGAGGCCGGGAAATTCCGCCGCAGCCGTTGCCGAGGCGGAATAGACCGAGGCGCCGGCTTCGCTGACGATCACCTTGAGCGGCTTCGGCCCGGACCCGGCAGGCATGTCAGCCAGCATGTCGGCGACCAGCCTTTCGGTCTCGCGGCTGCCGGTGCCATTGCCGATGGAAATCAGCTCGACCTTGTGCAGCCGGATGAGCTTGGCCAGTTCGGCCTGCGTGCCGCGGACATCGTTCTTCGGCGGGAACGGATAGACCGTCGTCGTCGCCAGCAGCTTGCCGGTGCCGTCCACCACCGCCACCTTGACGCCGGTGCGAATGCCCGGATCGAGGCCCATCGTCGGCCGTGAGCCGGCGGGCGCGGCAAGCAGCAAATCCTTGAGATTGCGGGCGAAGACGTGGATTGCTTCTTCCTCGGCCCGCTCGCGCAGATCGCGCATCAGATCGAGCGTCAGGTGCAGCGACAGCTTTATGCGCCAGGTCCAGCCGGCGACCTCCATCAGCCAGCGGTCTCCCGGCAACTGGCGGCCGATAGCGTAGGCGTCTGCAATCATCCGCTCGACCGGCTTCACCGGTGACACATCGTCCGCATCGACCTCGATCTCGAGCGACAGCACCTCCTCGTTGCGGCCGCGCAGCATGGCCAGCGCGCGATGGCTGGGCACGTTGGCCCAGCGCTCGACATGGTCGAAATAGTCGGAGAATTTTGCGCCGGCCTCCTGCTTGCCGTCGACGATGCGCGAGCGCAGGAAGGCGCGTTCCTTCATGTAGGTCCGCAACTTGCCGACCAGGTCGGCATTCTCGGCGAACTGTTCGGACAGGATATCGCGCGCTCCCTCGAGTGCCGCCTTGGTATCGACGACGTCTTCGCTGATGTAGGCCAGGGCCAGCTCGGCGGGCATGGCCGTACGGTCGGCGAGAATAGCTTCCCCCAGCGGGCCCAGCCCACGCTCGCGCGCGATCTCGGCCTTGGTCCGGCGCTTCGACTTGTAAGGCAGATAGATGTCTTCGAGCTCGGCCTTGGTGACGGCCGCAGCGATCTTTGCCTCGAGCTCCTCGGTCATCTTGCCCTGCTCGCGGATCGAACCAAGGATGGTGTCGCGGCGCGCGTCGAGTTCGCGCAGATAGGCGAGCCGCTCGGCAAGGTCGCGCAGCTGCGTGTCGTCGAGGCCGCCGGTGACCTCCTTGCGGTAGCGCGCCACGAACGGCACTGTCGCGCCGTCGTCCAGCAAGCCGATCGCCGCCGCAGCCTGTTCGGGCCGCGCGCCGATCTCGGCGGCTATGATGGTTGCGATGCGCTTGATGTCGGATGCCATGTCGTACCTGTCGCTGGTCGAAACGAGCAGCGACCATAGGCGCAGAGCACCGATGCGCCAACCGCGACGTTTTCAACCCGGCGAGAGGTCCACAGGAAAGGTCGGCTGTCTGGATCGGATCAGACCATCCGGCCCAGCGCCTCGAAGAAAGAAATCATATCCAGATCGAGCGGATCGTCGACCGGTACCGGCTGCGACGACATCTTTGCGATTACCATTTCGGCTTTCGGATCGATGTAAAGCCACTGGCCGTGGATGCCGATGCCGCAGAAGGCGCCGCTTGCCGCGCCCGTCTGGTACCATTTGTTGCGATAGCGGCCGCGCGGAAACAGGAATGCCATCGTGCCGCGTTGCCAGGCCTCGGCGTCACCGCCAGTTTCGGTCGTGTCGCGCACCCAGGCTTCCGGCACGACACGGCGGCCATTGGCCGTGCCGCCTTGCCGCATCATCTCGCCGACCCGGGCGAGGTCGCGCGGCGTCACCGAAATGCCGCCGGCGGTGCGCGCCGTGCCTTCCATGTCGACCGTCACCGAGGCATCGCTGACGGCGCCGAGCGGCGCCCATAATTTTTCGCGCATCAGATCGGCGAAGCGCCGGCCCGACGCGCGTTCGAGCAGGATGCCGAGCAGGTCGGAATTGGGCGAGCGGTAGCGGAACGTCCGGCCATGCGGCTCGGCCAGGCCCTGCAGCGTCGTGAGGAAAGTGGCCAGGCTCTCGGTCCCCCCGCCTGGATTCCACAGCATGGCACGGCGATAGCGGGCGAAGGCGCTTTCCGGATCGAGATAGGCCTCTTCGAAATCGAGGCTCACACTCATGTCGAGCACGTGCCGCACACGCGCATCGCCATAGGCCGAGCCGGCGGCTTCGGGCAGATAGCGGGTCACCGGAGCCTGCGGATCGAAGATCCCCTCGCCTTCCAATATGCCGGCAACAATGGCAGTCAGCGACTTGCTGATCGAAAAGACGATGTGGCGCGAACCGAACTCCATATGCGGCGCGAACCAGTCGCCGACGAATTTGCCGCCCTTAATGATCGTCAGCGCGTCGGTTTCGGAGCGCCTGAGAAAAGCCGCGACAGTCTCCGCGCCGCCTGCAAGAGCAACCTTTTCACCAAGTAGCCCGCCGAAATCCTGCGCCGGCGCCTCGCTGCTGCCCGGCTCTGCAGCCACGGCAGCGCTCGGCACCAGCTCGCCGGCATTCTGGAACGACCACCGGCTGAACGGGCTTTCCCGCCAATTGCCGAGCAGCACCTGGTTTCGGGCAAAGCCGTATCGGGTCTCGAACGCGGTCTTGCCGGCCATGGCGCTTCCTTCCAAATTCTTTTTATGTTTTAGGCGAGCGCCGCGGCGATGGCGTGCACGGCCGATCGCCGGAAAAACCCGGCGGCAATGCCGCCGGGTTGGGCCGGTTTACTTCTGCAGTTCGGTCCAGATCTTGCTGTAGATGTCCTGCACCTCCGGGGAACACAGTGTCTGCAGCTCGCCGTGCGCTTTGACGGCTTCCGGGATAATGACCTCCGGTGCGTCCTTCATATCGGCCGGCATGTACTTGTCCGAGCCGGCAATGCCGTTGGCATAGCGGTGGAAAGCAGACAGGCCGGCGGCGTTTTCCGGATCCATGATGAAGTTCTGGAACAGCTTGGCATTCTCGACGTTCTTGGCTTCCTTCAGGACCATGACATTGTCGCTCCAGAGACCAAAACCTTCCTTGGGATAGAAATAGTGGATCTTGGGGTTCGCCAGCCGCTGACGCAGGGCCGATCCGTTCCAGTCGCTCGTCGCCTTGAAATCGCCGGCGCCCATTTTCTCGATGGTGTTGTATTCCATCGCGATCCAGTTTGGCTTCGCGGCAACCAGCGTGTCACGCACCTTCTTCAGCGTTTCCTTGTCGCTGGCGCATTGCGCGCCGCCGACATATTTGGTCGCAGCGAACATGACGTCGTTCATTTCCGGCACGACGTTGACCTTGCCCTTCAGCTCGTCGGGCGTATTGAAGATGATGCCCCAACTGTCCGACGGCCCATTGTAGACATCGGTATTCACCACGATGCCTACAGTGCCCCAGGCCCATGGCACCGAATATTTGCGGCCGGGATCGAAATCGGGATTGGCCCATTCCGACGCCACGTTCTTGAAGTTCTCCATCTTGCCCGGATCGGTTTCCTGAACGAGGCCTTCCTTGATCCAGATCGGCACGAAGGTTTGTGACGGTACCGCGATGTCAAAGCCGGTGCCGCCCTGGCGCACTTTGGCGAGCGCGGTATCATTCGAATCGTAGTCGGTGATGGTCACCTTGACGTTGTATTTTTGCTCGAACTTCTTGATCACGTCGGGGCTGGTGTAATTACCCCAATTGTAAATGTTCAAAACGCCCTCGGCGAAAGCGCCGCTTGTCGAGGCGAGCAACGCAAACCCGATGGCGGTCCCTGTTGTCTTCCAGTTCATGTTCTAACTCCCATTTTCATGCCTAGTCCCGTTTCCTGCTGATGAAGAAAAACAACGTCACGATGGCGACCGACAAGAGCAGGAACACGGTCGAAATCGCGTTGATTTCAGGCGTTATGCCTCGGCGTATCTGGCCGAGCATGTAGGTCGGCAAGGTGTCCTGGCCGCCCGACTTGACGAACTCGGTGATGACGACATCGTCGAGCGAGATGACGAAGGCCAGCATCAGTCCGGCCAGGATGCCGGGCCACAGCAGCGGCAACGTGATGCGCCTGAACGTCCGCCACGGCGTGGCGTAGAGATCGGCGGCAGCGCGCTCCAGCGTCAGGTCCATATTCTCCAGCCGCGCCCGGATCGGCAGATAGGCAAAAGGAATGCAGAACGCTGTATGCGCGGCGATCAGATAGCCAAGGCCCGAATAGCCGGTGAATATCTTTATGCGCGAAAAGAAGATCAGCAGCGCCACGCCGGTGACGATCTCCGGCACCATCAGCGGCTGGTTGATCGCCGCATATTTGAAAGTCAGGCCCGGATAGGCTGCCGTGCGCGTTGTCGCGAGCGCTGCCATGGTCGCCGCGATGGTCGCAAGGGTTGCCGCGATGGCGCCGATCTGGAAGGAACGCAGCGTGGCGTCGATCACCTGCGTATTCTGCCATGCCGACTGGAACCATTTGAGTGAGAAACCGCCCCATTCGGAGGTCGAAGTCGCGGCATTGAAGGCATAGACGACGAGTATGACGATGGGCAGGTAGAGCACGACGAAGCAGGTCGCGGCGATCGCGGTGAATCCTGGCTGATGCTTGATTGCGAAGCTTTTAGCCATGGCGCACCTCCGACCGACCGGCATTGCGCACATAGGCAAGCAGCGCCACCATGACGATGATCATGACGGCGATCGACAGCGCCGAGCCGAGCGGCCAGTTGCGGCCTTGCCCGAACTGCATCTCGATCAGGTTTGAGAGCATCATGGTCTTGCCGCCGCCGAGCAAGATGGGCGTCACATAGGCGCCGAGCGCTGGGATGAAGACGAGGATCGAGCCAGCGATCACGCCGGGCTTGACCAGCGGGAAAATGATGCGCCGGAGCACCTGAAAGCGTGTCGCATAAAGATCGTAGCCGGCTTCGACCAGCCGGAAATCGAGCTTCTCCATGCTGGCATAGATCGGCAGCACCATTAGCGGCAGATAGACATAGGCCATGCCGATAAGGATCGCCGTGTCGGTGAAGAGTATCTGGATCGGCGCGGAGATGATGCCGAGCTTGAGCAGGACCGTGTTGATCAGACCCTCGTTGCGGATGATCTGCAGCACGGCAAAGGTGCGGATCAGCAGGTTGGTCCAGAACGGTATGGTGATCAGGAACAGCCAGAGGTCGCGCGTCTTCTCGCTGCGCGTTGCCATGAAATAGGCGGTCGGAAAACCAAGCGCCAGGGTGGCGAGCGTGGTCACGATGGCCAGCTTGATCGAGCGCCAGAAAATGGTGACATGGGCCGCGGCGAGCGAAAGCGTGTCGTCGAAGATGTCGCGTTCCATGAACACCGAAATCCACGCCTCCGGCGAGAATTGCCACTTCACGTCGCCGTAAGCGCCGGGCGCCAAGAACGAATAGACCAGCACGATCAGCAATGGGCCGGTCGCAGCCAGGAAAATGATCAGCAGGGCCGGCGCCGACAGCAGCCAGCGGTCGCGGATGTCGCGCCGTTCGGCCGCCTTGGCGACTTCTTCCGCGCTCGCCATCAATCCCTCAGCACTTGCGCGGCGTCGTTGCCGATCGAGACGCCGACCTTGTCGCCGCGCTCGAAACCGCAGCCTGCGCTGCGCGTGTTCTGCTGGCGCACGGTGAAGGCTTCGCCGCTGTCCAGTTGGACATGAATATGCGTGTCGGTGCCGAAATAGACGATGTTTTCGACGGTTCCGGAAAGATCGCCCTTGCCGCCGGTCAGCTTTGCGTGTTCCGGCCTGACCACCAGGGTGGCATTCGCCTTCGGCTGGAAGCCCTCAGCCACCGTCGCGTCGATCGTCGCGCCGGATTTGAGTGTCGCGCGCGCCTTGCCATTGCCGATGCCGGTGATGGCCGCGGTCAGGAAATTGGTTTCGCCGATGAAGTCGGCGACGAAGCGCTCGGCCGGCTTGTCATAGATGTCCCAGGGCGTGCCGACCTGCAGGATCTTGCCGGCCGACATCACGGCGATGCGGTCGGACATGGTCAGCGCCTCCTCCTGGTCATGGGTGACGAAGATGAAGGTGATGCCGGTCTGGTGCTGCAGCCGTTTCAGTTCGATCTGCATCTCCTTGCGCAGCTTGTAGTCGAGCGCCGACAGCGGCTCGTCGAGCAACAGCACTTTCGGCTGCGGCGCCAGCGCGCGCGCCAGTGCGACGCGCTGCTGCTGGCCGCCGGAGATCTGGCTGGTGCGGCGGGCACTCAGCGCCTCCATCTTGACCAGCTTCAGCATCTCGGCGACGCGCGCCTTGATTTCGCTCTTCGGCTTGCCCAGCATCTCCAAGCCGAAGCCGATATTCTCGGCCACCGTCATGTGCGGGAACAGCGCATAGGACTGGAAGACGGTGTTGACCGGCCGCTTGAACGGCGGCAGCGTCGCGATGTCCTGGCCGTGCAGCAGGATTTCGCCTCCGCTGGGGAAATCGAAGCCGGCGATCAGCCGCAGCAGCGTCGTCTTTCCGCAGCCCGACGGCCCCAGCAGCGTGAAGAACTCGTTCTCGCGGATCGACACAGAAACCGTGTCGAGAGCGGCGACTTGTGCGTCTCCGGTGCCGAACACCTTGCGGACGCCGCGAACCTCGATTGCACTCTTACCCGGTTGATCCGGCACGCATTACCCCATTATCATGTCCGCTCTTGATGGCGGATCCAGTTCCCATTTCGATTGTCAGCATATGCCGGTCAGCTTGGCAACCGTGCATCTGAATCTCGGTTCAGGACGCAAGCTCCGTGCCATCGTCAGCGCCATCATCAAACCTGGTAAGTGATCTTGCCGCCGCAGATGGTGCTGACCGGACGCACCTTGTGCAGCAAACCCGGTTCAGTTGCTTCGATATCGGCCGACAGCACCACCAGATCGGCCAGATAGCCTGGTTTCAGCCGGCCCTTACGGTGCTCCATGAATTCGGCATAGGCACCTTCGACCGTATAGCCGGCAAGCGCTTCCAGCAGCGAGAAGCTCTGGTCGGGAACGCCGTCTGCCCAGGGCTTGCGCAGCACCGCCGCCTGAATGCCCAGGATCGGGTCGACCCGCGACACCGGCCAGTCGGAAGCGAAGACGACATGCGCGCCCGCCTGCTTCAGCGTCCGCCAGGCATAGCTCAGCGGCCATCTTTCGCGGCCGATGCGCGAAAGCGTCGGTTCCAGCGGGAAGTCCATGGCGCCGGGCGGGTGCGGCGGCTGCATCGAGGCGATGACGCCGAGTTCGGCGAAGCGTGGCACGTCGGCGGCAGTGGTCACCTCGATGTGCTCGACCCGGTGCCGGCTGTCCCGCCTGCCGTTCTTCCGCTGCGCCGCCTCGTAACCGTCGAGAACCGCGCGCACCGCGCCGTCGCCGATCGAATGCACGGCGATCTGCAGCCCGCGCCGGTCGGCCTCCAGCGCCACCTCGGCGAAATGCTCCGGCGTAAACAGCGGCTCACCGCGCCAGCCCGGCCGGTCGGCATAGTCGTCGACCATGACCGCGGTCCAGCCTTCCAGCACGCCGTCGTAAAACATCTTGACCATGCCGGACGACAGCCATTCCGACCGGTAGGCGGAAGCCATCCTCGACGCTTTTTCCAGCATGTCCAGCGTCATGAAATTCTTGAAATGAAAAGGTATCTTGGTGCGGCAGAGCAGTCGCCCTTCCTGCTCCAGCCCGGCAAGCAGCTCGAGCTGGTAGAGATTGCCGTCCATGTTGTGGATCGAGGTGATGCCGTGGCGGGCGCACCATTGCAGCCCGCGATGCAACAGGTCGCGATCGGCCGCGACTTCGGCGGCGGAAGGATACGGGTCGGGCTCGCCGCCTGTCGCAAGGCCGAGCCGAACGCGGTTCTGCCCGGAAAGCTCGAGGATCGGCCCGAACGCCTCGCCCTCGCGCAATTCGCCGGCCGCGAGGCCGTCGGTGCCCATGACGATCTCGTTGCCGGGACCGAGTTGCTTGCCGTGCAAGATGCCAGCCAGCTCCAGCGCCTTGGTGTTGGCCCACATCGTGTGGTGATCGGAAGCCGACATCGCGAACGGCCGGTCGGCGATGATGCGGTCGAGATGATGCCGGGTGACCGGCTCTTCCTTCGAAAGGATAGTGTAGTCGACGCCTGCCCCAAGCAGCAATTTGGCGTTCGGCCGTGCGTCCGCATAGGCGCGGATCGCATCGCTCAGCGCATCGAAGCCATGCACGCCCTGAAGGTGAAGATTATCCAGTTCGGCCGCGCCGCCGAAAAGATGCATATGCGCTTCGATGAAGCCCGGCACCACCGAACCGCCTTGCGCATCGATGATCTTCGTGGCCGGCCCTTTCAGCGCCTCGATCGTCCGGCGATCGCCAACCGCCAGGATGTTGCCGTCCTTTATCGCCACCGCCTCGGCTGTCGGATTGCCTTCGTCCATGGTCAGCACACGGGCATTGGTGACGATCAGGTCGGCATTTGAACTCATGATTACCCGCGGTTCGGTTGCGCTGCCGGCAGGCTAGACGACCGGCTGCCGGGCCAGCAAGCCATGGCTGGTTGGCCCAGCGCCTTGTGAAAGGCAGTGCAGGACGGTTAGGGTCGCCGCGTCTCACCACGGAACAATTTCATGAAGACTGTTTTTTCGCCTCTCCATGCCGGCCATTCCGGCAATGTCGAATTGATCGCCGGTGCCATCGTGCCGGCTTTTGAAAAGCCTTCGCGCGCCGAGTTCATCAGGGCGCGGGTGGAGAGCGAGAAGCTCGGTCCGATCCTGCCGCCGGAAATCCACGACCTCGCCGCCGCCAGGAAGGTGCATGCCGGCGACTACATCGATTTCCTGCCGACTGTGTGGCCGCTCTGGGAAGCGTCGGGCCGCAGCGGTTCGGCCATTCCCTTCACCTGGCCGACGCGCGGCCTGCGCGGCGACGTGCGCCCGAACGGCATCGATGCGCTGCTCGGCTTCTACTCCTTCGACGGCGGCGCGACGTTCGTCAAAGGCACATGGGATGCGATCAAGTCGTCCTATGACGTCGCGCTGACCGCCGCCGCGCTGGTCAAGTCCGGTGAGCCTTCCGCCTTCGCGCTCTGCCGCCCGCCGGGGCATCATGCCGGGGCGGCCTTCATGGGCGGCTATTGCTTCATCAACAACGCCGCCGTCGCCGCGCAGTGGTTTCGCGACCATGGCGCCGCGCGCGTTTCGATCCTCGACGTCGATTATCACCACGGCAACGGCACCCAGGAGATCTTCTACCGCCGCGGCGACGTTCAGGTGCTGAACCTGCATGGCGATCCGATGACCGAATATCCGTTCTTCCTCGGCCATGCCGACGAACGCGGCGAGGGCGACGGCGAAGGCTTCAACGACAATTATCCGATGCCCTTCGGCACCGGCTGGGAGGTGTGGAACGCCTCGCTCGAGGACGCTTGCACGAGGCTTTCGGCTTATGCTCCTGACGTCGTCGTGGTTTCACTCGGCGTCGACACGTTCGAGAAGGACCCGATCAGCCAGTTCAAGCTGAAGACGGGCGACTATCCCAGGATCGGCCGCCGCATCGCCAGGCTCGGCCTGCCGACGCTGTTCGTCATGGAAGGCGGCTACGCCGTCGAGGAGATCGGCATCAACGCCGTCGGCGTGCTGACCGGTTTCGAGGACCGTTAGAACCGCCGGTGCCTGCAATCACATGGCAGCGCGTGGCAAGCGGTGCCGCCGGCCTGACCGACCGCCTCGCCTGCAGCGGCACGCGCTGACGGTCCGCTATCTTGTTGTTGGACCATGATCTTTTTTCCAGAATGCGTTCGCCCTTTGCGAAATGATGTTCTATTTTTTGAATCCTTGGCTTGAGGGGCCGATTCATCGGAAAGAACAAACGCATTTGAGCCCGGGAAGGCATTTATGAACGACGACACACCGGAAAGCGAAAGCGCCTCGGCGCTGGCGCCGTTCCGGCACGGCATCTTCCGGGCGGTGTGGTCCGCCAGCCTCGTCTCCAATTTCGGCGGCCTCATCCAGGGCGTCGGCGCCGCCTGGATGATGACGACGATCGCCACCTCGTCCTACCAGGTGGCATTGGTCCACGCCTCGACCACCTTGCCGATCATGCTCTTCGCGCTGCTGGCCGGCGCCATCGCCGACAGCTTCAACCGGCGCAAAATCATGCTGATCGCGCAGATCTTCATGCTCGTCGTCTCGGCTCTTCTGACCGTCTTCACCTATCTCGACCTGATGACGCCGTGGACGCTGCTCGCCTTCACCTTCCTGATCGACAGCGGCACCGCGCTCAACAGTCCGTCCTGGCAGGCTTCGGTCGGCGACATGGTGCCTCGCACCAAGGTGCCGGCGGCGATCGCGCTCAACTCGATGGGCTTCAACCTGACGCGCAGCGTCGGCCCGGCGATCGGTGGCATCATCGTTGCCGCCGCAGGCGCCGCCGCGGCCTTCGCCGTCAACACGCTGAGCTATGTCGGCCTGATTGTCGTGCTGGCCCGCTGGAGGCCGGAACTGCCGGCATCGACCTTGCCGCGCGAGACGCTGGGCGCCGCAATGGGCGCCGGCCTGCGCTACGTCGCCATGTCGCCCAATATCGGCAAGGTGCTGGTCAGGAGCTCGGCTTTCGGCTTCAGCGCCGGCGCGGTCCTGGCGCTGCTGCCGCTGGTCGCACGCGACGTCGTCAAGGGCGATGCCTTGAGCTACGGCATCATGCTCGGCGCTTTCGGCATCGGCGCCGTCGGCGGCGCGCTGACCAGCGTCAGGCTGCGGCAGCTGCTGTCCAGCGAAACCATGGTGCGCATGGCATTTGCCGGTTTCGCCGTCTGCGCCTTTAACGCCGCCGTTAGCAATCATGCCTGGCAGACGTCGCTCGGCCTGCTGGTCGGCGGCGCCTGCTGGGTGATGGCGCTGTCGCATTTCAACGTCACCGTGCAGATGTCGACGCCGCGCTGGGTGGTCGGCCGCGTGCTTTCAGTCTACCAGACCGCGACCTTCGGCGGCATCGCGCTCGGCAGCTGGGTCTGGGGCGTCGTTGCCGACGCGCATGGCGCCGAAGTCGCCCTGATGGCGGCAAGCGTCGCCATGCTGGCGGGAGGCGCCATCGGCCTGCTGCTGCCGCTGCCGCAGCAGGCGGTGCTCAACCTCGACCCGCTCAACCGTTTTCAGGAGCCGCATCTGGCGCTTGATCTCAAGCCGCGCAGCGGCCCCATCGCCATCATGATCGAATATGTCATCCGTAACGAGGACGTACCGGAATTCCTCGCCACCATGGCCGAGCGCGGCCGCGTCCGCCGCCGTGACGGCGCCCGCAACTGGACCCTGGCGCGCGACCTCGAAAATCCCTCAATATGGATCGAGCACTACCACACGCCGACCTGGGTCGAATATATCCGCCACAATCGGCGCGCCACCTACGCCGACGCGGTCATCGGCGAGCGCATAAGGGCGCTGCACAGCGGCAACGAGCCACCGCGCGTCCGCCGCATGATCGAGCGCCCGACGACAGCCGGCACGGCGCTCGTGATGCCAAAGGGGCCGATCGAGCATTAGGGGCTAGCGCTGCGCCCAGCCGGACGAGTAAATGAAATGCGGCGCCTGGCCTAACCCGCGAATGCGCGAACAGGATGGTCCATTGTCGAGAGACGCTTTATATCGGTTGCCGTGATACGATCACTAAGGGGAGACGATGCGTTACATACGTCCGCTTTCAATTGAAGACGCCGCCGGCCTGTTGGCCGGTTCAGCCGGCACGGCCGCCATCCTCGCCGGAGGCAGCGACCTCTTGGTGAGAATGAAAGGCGGCTTTATCGAACCCGACCTGATCGTCGACATCAAGGCGATCGACGGGCTTGGCGAGATCAGGGAAACAGCCGATGGCTTCAGCATCGGCGCGGCGGTCCCCTGCGCTGTGCTGGGCGAGAACGCGGCCCTGCAGAAGGCATGGCCCGGCGTCGTCGAAGCGGCCAAGTTGATCGGCTCCAAGCAGGTGCAGGGACGCTGCACCATCGTCGGCAATCTGTGCAACGCCTCGCCGGCCGCCGACAGCGTGCCGGCGCTGGTGGCCGCTGGCGCCAAGGCGGTGGTCGTCGGCCCGGGAACCAGGCGCACGATTGCCGTGGAAGCGGTGCCGACCGGGCCGGGCAAGACGTCGCTGGCCAAGGGCGAGATCATCGAGGCAATCCTGCTCGACAAACGTCCGCCGCGTTCGGGCGATGCCTATCTGCGTTTCATTCCGCGCACGGAGATGGACATCGCCGTGGTAAGCGCCGGCGTGAACCTGACGCTCGACGAGCAAGGTCGCGTCAAATCCGCCCGCCTGGCGCTGGGCGCCGTGGCGCCGACGGTGGTTCTGGTCGAGGAGGCCGCCGAGGTCCTCATCGGCTCCAAGCTGGACGAAGCCACGCTGGAGAGGCTCGCCAAGGTCTGCTCGGGCGCCTGCCGTCCGATCGACGACAAGCGGGGCACTATCGAATTCAGACGGAAAGTCGCGGGTGTGCTGGCCAAGCGGGCCGCCACGACCGCCTATGCACGTGCAGGAGGCAAATGATGGCTGGTGTGGCAGTATCAACGACAATCAACGGCGACAATGTCGAGTTCCTTTGCCAGCCGGACGAGACGCTGCTTGACGTCCTGCGCGATCGCCTGGGGCTGACGGGCGCCAAGGAAGGCTGCGGCACCGGCGACTGCGGCGCCTGCAGCATCATCCTCGACGATCGGCTGGTGTGCTCGTGCCTGGTGCTCGGCGCGGAGGCCGAGGGCCGGCACGTCGAGACCATCGAGGGCATGGCGCATGGCGACACGCTGCATCCGCTGCAGCAGAAGTTCCTCGAGCACGCCGCGCTTCAATGCGGCATCTGCACGCCGGGCTTCCTGATCGCGGCGAAGGACCTTTTGGCCAAGAACCCCGACCCGACCGAGGAGGAAATCCGCTTCGGCCTCGCCGGGAACCTCTGCCGCTGCACCGGCTATGACAAGATCGTGCGCGCCGTCCAGGACGCCGCCATCGTGATGAAACAAGCGTGATGAAGGGAGCCTGACGATGAATTTCGATCCGCGCTATTCGGGACGCAGTTTCACATCTGTCGGCACGCGTCCCATACGTCCCGACGGCGTCGACAAGGTGACGGGCCGCGCGCGCTACGGCGCCGACTTCAACATGGCCGGGCAACTGGTCGGGCGCATCCTGCGCAGCCCGCACGCCCATGCCGTGATCCGCAAGATCGACATCTCGAAGGCGGAGAAGCTTCCCGGCGTCAAGGCGGTGATAACGGCCGCCGACCTGCCGGACCTCACCGACGGCGATGCCGCCATGTACGACATCCTCGACAACTGCATGGCGCGCAAGCAAGCGCTCTATGACGGCCATGCCGTGGCCGCGGTCGCGGCGGTCGATGCCCGCACGGCGAGGCAGGCGCTGAAGCTGATCGAGGTCGATTACGAGGTGCTGCCGCATGTCACCGATGTCGACGAGGCGATGAAGCACTCCACACCCCTGGTCAACGACGGCATCTTCACCGAGGGCCTCGAGCAAAAGCCCGTCAAGCCTTCCAATGTCACCAAGCGCAGCCAGTTCGGCCATGGCGACATCCACCAGGGTTTCGGCCAGGCCGATTTCGTCGTCGAACGCTCCTTCAAGACCGAGCAGACGCACCAGGGTTACATCGAGCCGCATGCCTGCGTGGCCAATGTCAGCTCCGACGGCACCGCCGACCTCTGGGTCTGTACCCAAGGCCATTTCGTCTACCGCCAGCATTGCGCCCAGCTGCTTGGCATGGAGGCCTCGAAGCTGCGCGTCACCTCGTCGGAGATCGGCGGCGGTTTCGGCGGCAAGACCCATGTCTGGGCCGAGCCGGTGGCGCTGGCGCTGTCGCGTAAGGCCGGCCGGCCGGTCAAGCTGGTGATGACGCGCGACGAGGTCTTCCGCGCCTCGGGGCCGACAAGCGCCACCTCGATCGATGTTCGGATCGGCGCCCGCAAGGACGGCACGATCACTGCGGCAGAGGCGACGCTGCGCTATAGCTGCGGCCCCTATGCCGGCACGTGGGCCGAGATAGGCGCCATGACCGCCTTTGCCTGCTACAAGCTCGAGAACGTCAAGACGGTCGGCTACGAGGTGCTGGTCAACCGGCCCAAGACGGCGGCCTATCGCGCGCCGTCGGCACCGATGGCGGCATTTGCGGTGGAAAGCGCGGTCGACGAGCTGGCCAAGGAGATCGGCATGGATCCCGTCGAGTTCCGGATCAGGAACGCGGCGCAGGAAGGCACCAGATCGTCCTACGGACCGGTATACGGCCCGATCGGCATCGGCCCGACGCTGGAGGCGGTGAAGAACCACCCGCACATGAAGGCGCCGCTCGGCAAGAACCAGGGCCGCGGCATGGCCTGCGGCTTCTGGTTCAATTTCGGCGGCCAGACCTGCACCGACCTCAACATCGGCATGGACGGTTCGGTCTCGCTTGCCGTCGGAACCGTTGACGTGGGTGGTTCCCGCGCCTCGCTGTCGCTGGTCGCGGCGGAGGAGCTCGGTATCCCCTATGAGCAGGTCAAGGCGGTGGTCGCCGATACCTCCAGCCTCGGCTACAACGACATGACGGACGGCAGCCGCGGTACCTTCTCCTCCTCGATGGCGACGATCTCGGCGGCACGCAATGCCATCAAGGTGTTGCGGGAACGCGCCGCACAGATGTGGGACATTCCCGTCGACGACGTGGTCTGGGAAAAGGGCCACGCGATTGCCAAGGGCGAGAAATACGGCAACCTTGCAGCATTGTCGCTGAAGGAGATCGCAGCCGCGTCAGGGAAGACGGGGGGGCCCGTCGCAGGCCATAGTGAGCTCGTCGCCGATGGCGCCGGCGTCTCCTTCGCCACCCATATCTGCGATATCGAGGTGGATCCCGAGACCGGCTCCACCAGGGTGCTGCGTTACACCGTCGTCCAGGATGCCGGCAAGGCGGTGCATCCGACCTATGTCGAGGGGCAGTACCAGGGGGGTGCCGCGCAAGGCATCGGCTGGGCGCTCAACGAGGAGTACATTTACGGCAAGGATGGGCGGCTGCAGAACCCTGGCTTCCTGGATTACCGGATCCCGGTCTGCTCGGACCTGCCGATGATCGACACGCAGATCCTCGAGATCCCCAACCCCAACCATCCCTACGGGGTGCGCGGCGTCGGCGAGACCTCGATCGTGCCGCCGCTGGCGGCGATCGCCAATGCGGTGTCGAACGCGGTCGGGGTGCGCATGACGCACATCCCGATGTCGCCGCCGCGCATCCTGGCGGCGCTCGAGGCGGAACGGGAAGGCTGATGGTCGAAGTAACGCTCTGGGGATCGCTCGGCGCGATCGCCGGAGGCAAGAGCAAGGTCGAGATCGAGGCCAAGGATATTCGGGAGCTGTTCAGGAAGCTGGCTGAACAGTATCCCGGCCTCGAGCCGTACATCGATCGCGGTATCGCCGTCGCCATCGACGGGACGATCTATCGCGACACCTGGTCGAAGGAATTGCCGGAAGGGGCGGAGATTTTCCTGCTGCCGCGGCTGGCGGGGGGATGACTGGACAACCCCGTCCTACTATCGACGACCAAGACTTGGCCCAGGCTCGAGAAAAACCTCGGCTATCCACGAGAATTCTTGGCCAGTTCAGCCGGCGAGTTTGGTTCCTTTTCGATGACTGCTTCTGTGTCAATCGCAGACATAGAGGCGAGCGAGCTACACGTCAGGTTTGGGCCGGATGCGGACCGCCAGCTCCTAGCAGCAATGTCTGTGAAAGCTGACATTCAGTTCTGCGCAAGCAACGTTCTGATCTGACCCAAAGCCGCTTCTCGCAAGATTGCAGTCGGCAATCGGTGGTGCGAAGCGGTCATTCACTAAGGACCTGTTTGCGGCCAAAAGCGCATATTTTTGCATGAACAGCTAGTGTCATGATGCCGGGTTCGCCAGCCCTTCCATCATCGTGCTTAAAGCCGCATCCAAGGGGGCCGATCCGACTTTCTCTGACACTAGGAGGCCATCGATCGCAAGCATGGTCATACCGTGGATGAGCCCCCACCAAGCTGCCGCCTGACCTTCTATCGGCCGCTTGCGAATGCTCCCCGCGGCCTGGCCGCGCCGGAGGATTTCGAGCGCTACATCGAAGACCGCGAGCGCCCGCTCATTGAGATGCATCCCTGCGGCTTTCTCCTCCCCCGCGCTGAACATCAGGCGGTAGAGAGCCGGGTTGTCGATTCCGAACGCGACGTAGGCATGAGATACCGGAGTGATTTCGTCGCGCAGAGATTTGGGCGTCTTGGGCTTGGCGGCCGATAGACACTCCCGCAGTCGGTCGAAGCCAATCATGGCGAGCTCCGCAAGCAGCGCGGCTTTGTCCGGAAAGTGCTTGTAGGGTGCCGCGTGGCTTACGCCCGCGCGGCGGGCGACTTCGCGCAACGTGAACTGCCAGCCCTTCTCCTCCCGAAGCATATCCAACGCCGTTTCGATAACCGCACGACGGAGGTCACCGTGGTGATAGGGGCGATCGGGTGCGTCCCGCATGATACCTCAAAGTTTCCTGTGGTTACATTGTTGACAGTGACTACTTAAGCGCCTATGTAAGGGCATAAGTTTCTCTTGTCTACATTGGAGTGGACCATGAACGCAACCGCAAATACCACCGACGCTAATCGGCTGTGCAGTCTCCTCGCGGCCCAGCGTGCTGCTTTCCTGCGTGACGGAGCGCCTTCGCTGGCGCAGCGACGCTCTGATCTGGCTAGGTTCAGGGCCACGTTAATCGGGCACCGCAAAGCGATCGAAGATGCCATCAATGCCGATTTCGGGCATCGCTCGAGGTATGAGACGGCGATCATGGAGGTTGGAGGGGTCGCCGAGGGAACGAAGTATTTGATCCGCAACCTTCGCAGCTTCATGGCGCCTTCCCGCCGCCACGTTGCTCTGCACATGCGAATGGGCAACGCCCGCATTGAATACCAGCCGCTTGGCGTTGTCGGCGTCATGTCGCCCTGGAATTACCCGGTAAACCTGTCGCTGATGCCGGTTGTCACGGCCATCGCTGCCGGAAACCGGGTGATGCTGAAGCCCTCAGAGTTCACGCCCGTAACAAATGCGCTGCTCGCAAAAATGTTCGGCGAGATATTCTCCGAGGACCAGTTCGCGATCGTGACCGGTGATGCGGCGGTAGGGGCGGATTTCACTGCCCTGCCGTTCGATCACTTGGTCTTCACGGGGAGCACCGCAGTAGGGCGATCGGTGATGAAGGCCGCAAGCGACAACCTCGTTCCGGTTACCCACGAACTCGGAGGCAAGTCGCCTAGCATCGTTGCCAAGGGCCACGACCTCGACCAAGCGGCGACTTCAATTGTCTACGGAAAGCTGCTCAGCGCCGGACAAACCTGCATCGCTCCGGACTACGCACTCATCCACGAAAGCGAAGTTGACGCGTTCGTCAAGGCATATGACCGGAAGGTGATGTCCTTCTATGCTGACGGTCCGACGAGTGAACACTACACCTCAATCATCAACGCGCGGCACTATGCCCGGCTACAGGGCCTCACCGACGATGCCCGCTCCAAAGGAGCGCAGATCATAGAGGTTGGCAATCGGCCCGGTGAGGCGTCTCTGCGCCCCAACACGCTGGCGCCAACTGTCGTGCTCGGAGTCACAGACGACATGCGCATCGCTCATGAGGAAATCTTCGGCCCGGTCCTGCCGATTTTTCCCTACCGCGACGTTGAAGAAGCGATTGCCTATGTGAACGCCCGGCCTCGGCCGCTCGCGCTCTACTACTTCGGTGCCGATGACGAACACCGGCGCAAAGTGCTGAGCCGAACAACCTCAGGCAACGTCACTATCAACGGGACGATCATGCACATCGCCCAGGATGACTTGCCCTTCGGCGGCGTCGGGGCCAGCGGCATGGGCGCATACCATGGCATCGAAGGCTTCCATAACCTCAGCCACGCCAAGGGGATCTATGAGCAGGGCCGTTGGAACCTCTCCAACCTTCTGCGCGCGCCCTTCAGACAGCCGATCGATACCATCCTCAACGTGATGCTCCGGTGACCAGCATGCCATCATTAAGTCAAGCTCGGGAGCATCAGAACATGACCAATGACACGTCGTTGCCGCTACGCGGCTCATGCGAATGCGGCGCCTGCTCGTTCGAGGTGCATACCTCGCCGAAAGCCAGGTTCCGGTGCCACTGCCTGATCTGCCAGGCGTTCAACGGCAAACCGTTTGCGGATGTGGTCGCCGTTCGCGGCACGGATGTCGTGCTGAAAAACGCCGGCAATATTTCGTTCAAGAAATACCGCCCGCCTCCGAACTTCAATCGCGGGGTCTGCCGGACTTGCGGCAAGCCCGTTGTGGAGGTTGCGGGCGTCGGGCCGTTCAAGGTGATGTTCATCCCCGCCAGCAATTTCGAGCCCGAGGCCCGGCTGCCGCCGGTTCGGTTCGACATGTTCTATCACCGTCGAGTGCTGGATATGCCCGATAGCGTGCCCAAATACAGCGGCTATTTTGCGAGCGAGTGGGCGGTCGGGAAACTTATCATAAGTGGCTTGTGAAATGGAAAGTCGATCTGTTTGGCGAGGCGTTACCCGATTGCTCCCCTACGCCAGCAGCGAGGCCACGCCGGCGGCAGCTTAGGGTCCCGGACGACAGTACGTTTGAACGCCTTGATCCTGCTAGTTGAGAAAACCCTCGGCTATCCACGAGAATTCTTGGCCAGTTCAGCCGGCGAATTCGGCTCCTTTTCGATGACTGCTTCCGTGTCAATGACAGTCATGGAAGCGAGCGAGCTTTGTGGCCATAAGCGGACTGGCAGCTTCTGGCTGCGCATCTTCAAGGGTGGACATTCAAATCGGCGCAGGCGTCTTCGCGACCTGATACAGGAGCCCTGCCGACATCCTTAGGAGGAAGCTCGGACTGAATCTCACCAGCGAGACGGGCAAGGGTGCTGTGTGCGCCGGTTCTCCAGCCGGGCTCGCAAACGAAACTACTTCATTGGCATTCCCGCGGCCACCAGATCGGCCACCTGTCGATCAATCACTGCAGGATTGGTATGGAAAGTCATATCGCGCCACCGCGCGGCCTTAAGCCACGGCTGCATGGCAAGCGCCTTGAGGGCTTCACTGCGTGCATCGTCAGTTTTTCCAAGATGGACATCGTTGATGGCACGTAGCAGCGGAACAGTGATCATGAAGTCTGAAGCCTTCGTGATCAGTGCAGCAGATTCGGCGTACTTTTCGATATCCGTCAGGGCATTCGCCTTCATCACGAGATAATAATCGGCGAAGTTTGGATCGTTCCTGAGCCCGTATTCTGCTCGCTCAATGGCCTTGTCTGTCAGGCCGCTGAAGCGGGCTGCTGATGAAAGGTCGCCGATGAGAAACGCGTCTCCGGGCGAAAGCGCAATCACCTCATCAGCCCTACGCAGAGACAGATCGAAGTTGCCCTCATGAGCGCTGACGTAGACGGATGACCACAAGCAGCTTTTTCTTGCGTCGGGTCCGAGGTTTGCCCGCGGAAGAACCTTTGCTTCCAGTTCGGACGCCATGCGCCAATGTTCGTCAGGCTTTTCGTCAAAGCCGAGGCCGGCCGCCAAGACGTGATCCCAAGCCAGTCCGCACGATAGCAGCGAGGAGTCGGGAAATTTGGCCAGGCCCTCAAGAATTATGTCCGTCGCCTTCACCAGGCTCTCGGGCGTGAACTGCCCAAAAAAGAAATTGGAGCGAAGGAAGAAGTCGTACTCTTCAAGATCCGGTGTGTCCTTTTCCCAGACCTTCTTGTATTCGCTGTCGTACATTTTTCCGCGCTGGCCACCAAGCGTCCCAATGATGCGTTCGATCGCCTCGTCCTGAATCACAAGGGGATTGCTTCCAGAGCGATCGAACTTTTCCGCCCAGAGATTTTCGCCTGTGCGCGCGTTGATCAGCTGCGCGGTGATGCGCACCCGGTCCGTCTCCTTCCAGATGCTGCCCTCGATCACGTAGGCCGCGTTCAGCTCTTGGCCGATCTGGCGGACATCGGTTGGCTTGTCCTTGTAGACAAAGGTAGAGCTACGCGAGAGCACCTTAAGTTCGGTGACGCCTGCCAGCATCGAGATCAAATTGTCTGTCATGCCGTCGCTGAAATACTCCAGCTTCGGGTCGCCGCTCATGTTCTTGAACGGCAGAACCGCGACGGTCGGGATACCACCCTGGCCCATATCGCGCTTTGTTCCATAGAACTGCCACCACGCCAGGACCGCCGTGACTGCTAAGACCAGCACCAGGAAGCTCGCCACGACTGGCAGCCGCGACCGGCTGCGGCTCGCGCGCCTGGGGCTGGCCTTGCCGCCGATCGTGACACGGTATGCCTCCACCGGCTCCGCGATGTTCTTGACCTTCAGCAGGCCCATCGACTGAAAGCCGAAAGCCAGCTTCTTCTCAACCTCGCGCGCGACCTTTGCAGACACCCAGATGCCGCCAGGCTCGGCAAGTTGTTCCAGCCGCGCCGCGATATTTACGCCCTCGCCAAACCGATCGTCACCCTCGATAATCACCTCGCCAAGATTGACGCCGATGCGCACTTCCACGCGCTGGTCTTTCGGCAACGAGGCGTTTCGCTCGGCCAGCCCACGTTGCAGCGAAACCGCGCACTCCATCGCCTCGACGACAGAAGAAAACTCCGCCAGCAGGCCGTCGCCCATCAGCTTGAAGATAGTGCCATGATGACGCGCCACTGTCGGTTCGAAAAGTTCCTTATGACCGGCGCGCACCCGTTCATGCGTACCCGCCTCGTCGCGCTCCATCATGGCAGAATATCCGACAACGTCAGCAGCAAGGATGGCGGCGAGCTTGCGGTCCATTTCGGAGCACTCTGTCGGCGGCCAACCTCGGAGACGAGGTGGCAAACCCTCCCGGTTCCAATCAGTTTCGCCTATCAGGACCTTACCCGCAAGCGGCTGCTGGTTGCGAAACGACTTGATTTGGGCCGGAAGCGTCCGCTTTTAGGGCGCTGCACTGTTCACCTCAATCACAGCTCTCCATAGCCTTCAGTGCTTCTCCACGGGACGGCTTGTCCGCTATCCGTCGAACAGCAGCATAAAACCTTGGATAGTCGCCGGAACACAGGTCGAACAGGTGAAGAAATGCCGGAACCTGTTCACCGTAGACTGAGGTCGCAGCAAGCTTTGCGTTGTTGATCGGCTGTTCGAACCAGGCGTCGTAGCCCCGGTATCCGGCCCAGCGCCTGTCGCGCATGTCCCGGTAGCGCATCCGCAGCCTGTCGATCGTGGCCGCCTTGACGGCCGCCATCTGCTGCGGGGTACGGAGACTTCCATAGACCTGGGCTAACTCTTCGCGCGTTTTCGACACCAGCCCGAGAAAATCGGCGTTGCGCTTGCGAGCGGCTTCGTAGCGGCGCAATCCGGCCCGATCGCCGGCGGCGCGGAGCCATTTTCTTGTGCCGGTGGTTTCGACGGCAACCGCGAAAGCCTCATTGAATGCGGAATCGCCATCCACATAGAGGCGCTGGTGCGCCAGTTCATGGAAGACAAGGCTTGCGAGGTAGGTGTCGTCCTGACGGAGCATGGTGCTGAGCAGCGGGTCGCTGGACCAGCCCAGTGTGGAATAGGCGGTGATGCCGGTGACATGGACGTCCAGCCCCTGTCTCTGAAGCTCGATAGCGCTTTCCGTCGCGGATTTCCGGGAGAAGTAACCCCGGTAGGGAACGCAGCCGAAAACCGGAAAGCACCATGTTTTTGGCGCGAGCGAGAACTGCGGCGCGGCAAAAACGGCCCAGGTCACCGCATCCCGGTGGATGTCGACATAGCTGCGATAGCTGCTGTTGTCGGGCAGTGACAGTTCATCTGTCGCAAACCGTCTTATGGCGCTCGCCGACGTCAGCTTGCTGCGCAATGCCTCAGGTGTCGAAGGATCGCGGATCAGTCTTCCAACATTTTTGCGCGCAGCCATGATCTCCACATGGCCCTCCAGCGACTGCGCGTAATAGGAGATGCTCGTGCAGCCGCTCACCCCGAACGCCATGGTCAGCGCGGCCAGTATTCGAAGAACGCGCCTCACAGTTTGCCCACCGCCTGCTTATCTCCACATGGACTTCTTGCTCTCACAGGCGCACCGATTTTCGTCAAGAAGACACCGGTGCAAGTTACCGCGCTCAGTCGCCCGCCCAGGCAATCGCATATGGCGCTCCCCCACTCCGTCTCGGCTTCGCCGAGCCACCTCTCCCCCACATTCGTGGGGGATGAGGAAACCTGGGCTTTCCGAGGTTGCGACCTTGACGATTATCGTTTCCTCTCCCTCATGAAATGGGGGAGAGGTGGCTCGGCGAAGCCGAGACGGAGTGGGGGTCGGCGCAGTCCCACGCGATTACGGCTCCAGCGTCGGCTCCGTATTCACCTCCAGCGCCTCCTCCGCCTCCTCCGCCTCATCCTCCTCACCCAGCACCTCGCCGTGCACCCCCAGCGGGCGGCCGATCCAGATCGGGTCGACCAGATGGTCGCGCTTGGGGTTGGTGGTGTTGGGGTGGATGAGGATACTCAGGCCGCCATGGTTCAGCATCAACCATGGAACCAGCGAAGCGAAAATCTCGGTGGCGAAGGAGACCTGGTACATGGCCTGCTCATGCGGGCCGACCGGCTCGTCGCGCCAATTGCCCAGGCGCACGCGGAAACGCTCGCCGATGCGCAGGCGCAGCCATTCGGCATGCTGCCGCTCTGCCTGCCCGTCGTAGTAGATATGCGCGTGATAACTGGCAATTTCCGAAAGCGGTCTTGGACTGGCGGCGTCTTCGTTCACCATAATGCTCTCCTTCGATGCCTATCGCGCTGTCTTGGTCCGAAAATGCCGGAACGGCACTCCCGACACCCTGGCCCTTTTGCCGGCCTCGCGCATCGTCACCTGGTCGACGCCGCCCTCCCTGGCGATGGCCAAGAAATTGGCTAGGACCCAACCGATCTCAGACCAGGTGCTAGGCATTTCGGCCGAGCGCGTCTGCGGCTCGGCGCGCTTGCTCGTCGGCTTGCTGGTCCATCGAGTTCCGCTTCTGGATCGCGAGGGTCCGTTCCTGAGCGCACAGCGATGCTGGTCTCAATGTCCGAGATGGCGAAAAGCAGCCATGCCGCCGTGGTGTGAGACTGACCAGCAAAACAGCAGCCCCCTACGACTCGTCCCTCACATCGCGCAAATTAGACACAACGCGGCGGTTCTGCGATCTGCAGGCGGTGTCGGGGCACTCGCGGACGAGCCTGTCCTTGCCGTAGCCCTTGGCCCACATGCGGTTGCGGTCTATGCCGCCGGCGGCGAGGTAGTCCATCACCGCATCGGCGCGCTTCTGCGACAGCGCCGTTTCACTTGCGCCGGGATCGTCGGCGAAACCCTGCAGCTTGAGCAGCCAGCGTGGATGCTTTGCCAACCAGGCGATCTGGGTGTCGAGGGTGGCCTTGGCGACAGAATCGAGCGCGGCCGAACCTTGCGTGAAATAGGTGCGGCGGCCGACATTGAGGATAAAATCCTCCTCGCTGCCCGGCTGCACGTTCTGGAAGCCGGCAACCTCGGTGTTGGTGACGTCGGGCGTGGGAGGGGCCAGCGTGTTGCTGGTCGAGCAGGATGCGACCGACACCAGCAGGCCGGCGGCGAGCAGCCGGCGCGTGTTTTCAATCATGCGGTTCATGAGGCGCCAATCATTCGACAGTGGTGGAAGCGGGCGCCTGGTCGGCGATGTGCGGCAGGACCTGCACCGCGGTGCCGATCGGACAGCGCTGGTAGAGGTCGATGATGTCTTCCGGGAACATGCGGATGCAGCCGCTGGAAGCGTCGGTGCCGATGCTCCATGGCTCCAGCGTGCCATGCAGGCGATAGCCGGTGTCGGCGCCGTCGCGGTGCAGATAGAGCGCGCGCGGCCCGAGCGGATTGTTGAACGCGCCGCCTGCGATCATGTCCGGTAGCTCCGGCCTGCGCTTACGCATTTCGGGGGGCGGGACCCAGTCCGGCCACAGCGCGCGGCGGTCGATCGTCGCGCGGCCGTACCATTTGAAGCCTTCCTTGCCGACGCCGACGCCGTAACGGATGGCGGTCTTGTTTTCCATGATGACGTAGAGGAAGTGGTGACGGGTATCGACCACGACGGTGCCGACCGGCTCGCTGCTGAAATACTTGACGATCTGGCGATGCCATCGCTTGTCGATCTTGGCGAAGTTGGTCTTGCGATAGACAAAATTGTTGTCGCTGGCGGTACCGGCGAAAAAGGATTTTGCCGCCGCGGCTTGAGCAGTATTGCTGGTTGCACCCACCGCGACCAGCGCCAGGCCGCCGAGCACGACACCCCTGCGTGATAAAACCATCGGCAATATTCCCCCATGCCTAAAGCCTGACGGACCATAGTTGAGAATTATTTCGCCTCAAAGTGGAAAATGCTGCGTTGCTTCAGTCCGCCGAAAGCGAAACGTCTGCTTCTTAAGGCACTGCACCACGGCGGCGGCGAGCCCGACACCGGAGGCGCTCGACGCCACGGGCGCCAAGGGCCGTACCTGACCCTATGTTCCCTTCACGATTCTCGGTTTGGTCGGTCGGCGGGATTGAGCCGCGCTCTCGAGGGCCAAGGCCAACCGCTTCTCGTCTTCGATGGCGCGATCGACTGCCTCAATTTCCTCTTGGAGCACCTTCAGCTCGGCTCCGTAGCTGGAGCCGTCGCTGTCCCCGATCTGAAAGCCACTTGCCCGCATTGCGTCGCGAGTATGGTGCACGTTACGGACTCCTTCGCGTCGGGTCGCGACCAGGATTTCCCTGAACTCTCCAAGACGTTGAACGTGATTGCGAGCCATTGCGTTCTCCTATTTCCTCGTCATCGTCGCCGAAGGCGATTCAGAACGGCCAAAACTTACGGAGATACTCTCGACAAAGGATGAGTGCGGAAGCTCAAATTTGAACGTCTTGCAACACCTGAAGCGCGGCAGGCGGAAATTGGCTAGAACGCAGCCGATCTCAGACCAGGTGCTAGACTCTTCGGCCGAGCGCGTCTGCGGCTCGGCGCGCTTGCTCGTCGGCTTGGTGGTCCATCGAGTTCCCTTTCTGGATCGCGAGGGTCCGTTCCGACCACAGAGCGACGCTGGTCTCAATATCCGAGATAGGCGCCAAGCAGCCACTCAGGTTTCGGTCTGCGAAGGTCAATGTCGGTCTCTCCAGACGTTGGCTCCCCCCTGTCCTACCCCTCGCCCGACAGATCGCGCCGCGCCTTGTCGAGTTCTTCGGCATAACGCCGCATCAGATGGCCCTCGGTCAGCAAACCGACGACCTTGCGGTCGGTGAAATCCTCGACCACCGCCAATTCCTCGGCGCCGGCGCGCTGGAAGGTCTCGGCCGCCGACTGCACGTTCATGCTCGGCACCAGCACAGCATCCCTAAATTTGGCGAAGGACTTAACCGGCATCTCGTCATCCGACAAATGGCTGTGCAATTCGGCGACGATCAGCACGCCGGCATAATGCAGGTCGGCGTCGACCGCGATGACGCGCTGCGAGGCACCGAGCGGCACCTGCTTGCGGAATTCCGCAAGCGTCGTCGAGGCGTCGATGGTGCGGACATCCTTTCGCATCATCGAGCCGACCGTCAGGCTGCGCATCCAGCCGACATCATGCGCGCTGCGGATGGTTTCGCCGCGCAGGTGGAAGCGCCATGTCGAGAAGGAATAGCCGAACGTTTCGCGCACCAGGATCGCCGCCATCAGCGAGGCGGCCAGCACTACGCCGGTCAGCGTCAGGTCGCGGGTCGATTCCAGCGCCAGGAAGGTCATCGTCAGCGGGCCGCCGACGACGCCGACGGCGAGCGAGGTCATGCCGACGACGGCGGCGACGGCCGGGTCGATGCCGGTCGCCGGCGAGACGAACGCCATCGCGCCGGCAAACATCTTGCCGAGCAGTGCGCCGAGGAACAGCGAGGCAAAGAACAGGCCGCCGCGGAAGCCGGAGCCGAGCGAGATCGCCGAGGCCGCCAGCTTCAGCACGAAGACGCTGGCCACCGCGGCCAGCCCGTAATTCATCGCGAATTCGCGGTGCAGCGCGCCATGGCCGCTGGACAGGACCTGCGGCGTGACCAGCCCCAGCAGCCCGACCATCACGCCGCCGATGGCTGGGCGCAGCGAGGCGTCGATCGACAGCCGGGCAAAGACGCGCTCGATCAGGCTCACCAGATGCATGATGGCGATGGAAGCACCGCCGCCCAGAAGCCCGAGCAGCATGAACGGCAGATACTGGCTGACCGTCAGCGCCGGGAGGCCGGCGAGCTCCAGCGGAAACGGCACGCCGCCGAACACCTCGGCGGTCAGCGAGGCCGAGATCGCGGCGGCCATAACCGGCGCGACATTGGCGACCGAGTAGATGCCGATGACCAGCTCGAAACCGTAGAAGGCGCCGGTCAGCGGCGCGTCGAAGGCGGCGGCGATCGCGCCGGCGGCACCGCAGCCAACCAGGATGCGGACATCGTTGCGGCGCAGCCTGAACAAGCGCGCCAGCCGCGACGCCAGGCCCGAACCCACCTGCGTGTAGCCGGCCTCGAGCCCGACCGAAGCGCCGAAGCCGCTCGAGATCATCGTCTGCCCGGCGATGATGAAAGTATCGGTCAGCGACATGCGGCCGCCGTAAAGTGCGTTGGCTTCGATCGGATCGACCGGGGTGCGGAATTTTCGCTTTCTCAGCCAGATCACCGATAGCCCGAGCAGGATGCCGCCGATCGCCGGTATCAGCGCCTGCTCCGGCCTTTGCAGCGAAAACATCGCCGAAAGCCGACCGCCGGGCTGAACGCCGAACATAAGCCCATGCAGGACCTGCACCAGTCCGCTCATGCCGGTGACCAGCGCACCCGCCATCATCCCGACCAAAGCCGCCAGAATGACGACGGCGATGCCGCGCGCCTCGAGCAGCGGGATCGATCTGATCAGCACCGCGCGCAACCGGCGGGCGTAAACTTGCGGTTCGTTTTTGGAAAGCACCAGGGCGGCTCGCCGATATTCGTGGGGCGCCTGATACGCCCGGCGTCACCGCATGGCAACAATGCCGGCCGGCAAGGTGTCATCCTGACGTGATGCTGCGGCGATAAAGCCCATCTTCGGCTCGGGGAACTGCGTTGACGTAAACGTCAACCCGAAGCTATATGCGCCAGCGGCCGTGGCTGTAAAACCAGGCAAGCGGCTTCGGCTAGGTCGAAGCGCCCCAGATCGAAGCGCCCCAGGTCGAAGCGTCGAGGCGCGACAAACGCAACCAGACGAGGAGAACCGCCATGAGCGTTCAGGAGATTGCCGACAACATCAGGTCGCGCGTGGCGAGCGCCGGCTTCGATCGCTCCGTGAAATTCGACACCGGCAGCGACGGCGTCATCGTCATCGACGGCGCCGATGTCTCGACCACCGATGCGCCGGCCGATTGCACCATAAAGCTGTCACTCGACGATCTGGACTCGCTGATATCGGGCGATCTCAACCCGACCATGGCCTTCATGTCCGGCAAGATAAAGGTCGAAGGCGACATGAGCGTCGCCATGGCGCTCAGCCAGCTGATCGGCTGATCGCTTAAGGCGAGACAAGCCGCCGCGCGACGGCGGCGGCTTGATTCAAAGCGTCAGGCGGCGAGCGGCAGTCTCTGCGCCTTCAGCTTGCGCCCGGCCGCCTTCAGCGTGCCTTGCGCGCCGTCGAGCGCGCCGACAACCAGTTCCCGCGCCAGCAGGCGGTGCCGCTCGTAAGGCCCCGGCATGGCCAGCGAGCCGGTCTTTGCGGCCGAAAACCCGAATCGCTCGTAATAGGGCGCGTCGCCGACCAGCAGAATCGCCGCATGGCCGAGCCTCTTGGCCTCAGTGACCGCATGGCGCATCAGCGCCGAGCCGATGCCGGCATTTTTCAGCGCCGGGTCGACCGCAAGCGGGCCGAGCAGCAGCGCTGCCTTGCCGCCCTCGCCCAGCACCACGTCCCACAGCCGCACGGTGCCGGCAACAGTGCCCGACGCATCGCGCGCGACAAAGGCCAGACCCTCCGAAGGCCGGCGGCCGCGCCGCAGCTTTTCCGATGACTTTTTCCGGCGCTTCGGCCCCATGGCGCGATCGAGCAACGCCTCGCGAGCGCCAACGTCGGCGGCGGTTTCGGCAGTGATGACAAAAGCGCCGGCAATCTCCCCCCTCGAGGGGGAGATTCCTGCGGCGCCTTCAACAATGAAATCCAAAACGTCCATTTCCGCGATCCTTCACGAGCGGATTGTTCCACAGGCGAGCCCGGGCGGGCGACAGGCGCCCACCTCGGGATGATCTGACCGGTTCTTTCGAACCGTCAGATCACGTAGGATCGGAGAGGTTCGAAGCCGTTGAAGGCGACCGAGGCGTAGGTCGTCGTGTAGGCGCCGGTGCCCTCGATCAGCACCTCGTCGCCGATGGTCAGCGAAAGGGGCAGCGGGTACGGCGTCTTTTCGTACATCACGTCGGCCGAATCGCAGGTCGGGCCGGCGAGCACGCAAGGCGCGGTCTCGCTGCCGTCATGCGCGGTGACGATCGGATAGCGGATCGCCTCGTCCATCGTCTCGGCGAGACCGCCGAACTTGCCGATGTCGAGGAACACCCAGCGCACATTGTCGTTGTCGGCCTTCTTCGAGATCAGCACGACCTCCGACTTGATGACGCCGGCATTGCCGACCATGCCGCGGCCCGGCTCGATGATCGTCTCGGGGATGGCGTTGCCGAAATGCTTCCTGAGCGCCGCGAAGATCGCCTGGCCATAGGCCTGCGCCACCGGCACATCCCTGAGATAGCGGGTCGGGAAGCCGCCGCCCATATTGACCATCTTCAGCACGATGCCTTCGTCAGCCAGCGTCGCGAACACCTTCTTGGCGTCGGCGAGCGCGCGGTCCCAGGCGGTCAGGTCGGTCTGCTGCGAGCCGACATGGAACGACACGCCATAAGCGTCGAGACCGAGCACCTTGGCATGGCGCAGCACGTCGACCGCCATCGCCGGCACACAGCCGAACTTGCGCGACAGCGGCCATTCGGCGCCCTCGCCGTCGGTCAGGACGCGGCAGAACACGCGGGCGCCGGGAGCGACGCGGGCGATCTTCTCGACCTCCTCGACGCAGTCCACCGCAAACAGCTTAATGCCGAGCTGGTAGGCGCGCTGGATATCGCGCTCCTTCTTGATGGTGTTGCCGAAGGAGATGCGGTCCGCCGGCGCACCGGCGTCCATCGCCATCTCGACTTCGGCAACGGAAGCGGTGTCGAAGGACGAGCCCATCGCAGCAAGCAGGCGCAGGATTTCCGGTGCCGGGTTTGCTTTCACCGCATAGTAGATCTTTGAATCGGGAAGCGCCTTCTCGAAGGCGCGGAAATTGTCGCGCACGACGTCGAGGTCGACGACGAGGCACGGGCCGTTCGGACGTCGGGTGGCCAGAAAGTCAAGGATGCGCTGGGTAGCCATCGGGGTCTCTCCATCAGCGCCTTTCGGCGCGCACAAAGGCTTGCGGACGCGGGCTCTCGGCCTCGCGAACACGCGGTGGACAAAGGCGGGACGGAAATCCATGGAACCAGCCGGTGGAGACCCCGGAACCATGAAGCGCCGTCTCGCGGCGGTGAACCTTGGCCTTGCCCGGCCTCGGTTCGCTTTGTCTGCCTTGGCTTGGATGGGAGACCCGTCCGCACTGCCGGCAATGAAGGTGTGCCTCTTCAGTAACCCCGGTCTTTGGACGACCGGCAGAACACCAGAAAGGCCCGCACCGTCGTTGCTTCAAGGTGTCCTCGGTTGGCGGTTGGCCGCTAAACCGACTGGAGGGGTTGGCTCCAGTTACCTTACCGATTGCCCTCACCATTCGAGGATCGGCGGACACCCACAGGCACGTGCGACTTTGGGCAAGCGCGATATAAGATCGAAAGATTTCACAATCAATAAAAATCGTATGGCAGGTTGTAAAATTTGTGGCATCGAACAATGCTGCGGCAACCAGAAGAACAATGCTGCGGCAAGCACATCCGGATATCGAACGCATGACAGGCACTCGCGGCCCGCTGAACGCTTTTCTCGACCTTGATCAAACCCCTGTAGCCAATACGAAATCCGGCCCGCTTGCCGGCTTGCGGCTTGCCGTCAAGGACATCTTCGACGTCGCCGGCTACCGCACCGGTTGCGGCAATCCGCAGAAATACCGGGAGGCTTCGCCGGCCATGGCGACCGCGCCGGCCGTCCAGGCGCTGCTTGATTCGGGTGCGCGTTTCGTCGGCAAGACGCAGACCGACGAACTGGCGTTTTCCCTGCTGGGATTGAACGCGCATTTCCCGTCGCCGGTCAATCCGGCGGCACCCGATCGCGTCACCGGCGGTTCATCCTCGGGTTCTGCCGCGGCGGTTGCCGGCGGGCTTGCCGACATCGCCACCGGGTCCGACACCGGCGGCTCGATCCGTGCGCCGGCGAGCTTCTGCGGCCTGATCGGCCTCAGGACCACGCATGGCCGCATTCCGCTCGACGGAGCCATGCCGCTGGCGCCTTCGCTGGACACGTTCGGCTGGTTCGCCAAGGATATCGTCACCTACGAAAAGGTCGGCACGGTGCTGCTCGGCGACGATCCGCATTCCCACGAACTGAGACGCCCCGTCGCCCTCGCTGCGCTGGACGGCCTCGTGCTTGGCCCGCACGAGGCCGACGAATATCGCGCCATGCTCCGCAGCGCCGCTTCGGTGCTGGGCGCGCCGCGCAGCGTCGGCCCGCTGTCTCATTCCACCGACGATCTCTATTGGTGCTTCCGCAAGCTGCAGGGCTATGAAGCCTGGCAAAATCACGGCGCCTGGATCGCCGGCGGCGACCGCATGCTGGGACCCGGAGTCAAGGAGCGTTTCGAGCACGGCGCGACTATCCACGCGGCAACCGCGCAACGTGAAACGGAACGTCGCGTTTCGTTTCGCCGCGAGCTTGCCGGCCTGCTTGGCGAGGACGGCGTTCTTGTGCTTCCGACCGTTCCGGGTGCCGCGCCGCTCAAGGCGGCGTCACTCGACGATTTGCAGACCTATCGCGAGCGCGCGCTGAGACTGCTATGCCTTTCCGGCCTGTCCGGTTTTCCGCAAATCACGCTGCCGCTCGGCAAGACCGGCGGGGCGCCGTTCGGTCTTTCGCTGCTCGGCCCGAAGAACAGCGACCGGCAGTTGATTACACTCGCCGCCCGCATCCTTTCGGCCCACCAAGGAGGCGCATGACATGGATACGCTGACCCGCATGCGTGCCTTCATCGACGTGGTCGAGGCCGAAGGCTTTTCGGCGGCGGCGCGCAAGATCGGCCGCTCGAAGGCGCTGTTGTCGAAATATGTGCGCGAGCTGGAGGACGAACTCGGCGCGCTGCTGCTCAACCGCACCACCAGGCAGTTCTCCCTCACCGAGGCCGGCCACACCTATTACCGGCGCGCCTCGGAGATCGTGCGCGAGGTCGACAGCCTTGCCGATGCGGTGCGCGAATCCTCCGGCGACGTGCGCGGCAGGATCAAGCTGTCGGCGCCGCGCACCTTTGCCGACGCGCCGATCGGCCAGTCGCTGATCGATTTCGCCAAGCAGCATCCCGACATCGTGCTCGACATCCATCTCGACGACCGTTTCGTCGATCTGGTCGAGGAGGGTTTCGATCTCGCGGTGCGCATTTCGCGGCTGGAAAGTTCCTCGCTGATTGCCAGACGCCTGGCGCCGTTTTCGGTACGGCTTTGCGCGTCTCCCGAACTGATCGCCAAGCATGGCATGCCGGTCAGGCCGCAAGACCTTGCCCGCGTGCCTTGCATCATCGACACCAATGGCCGCTGGCTCACCAACTGGCCGTTCAAGGGCGACGGCGGCGATACGGTGAGCGTTTCGGTTTCCGGCCCGATCGAGGTCAACAGCCCGATGGCGGCAAGGGCCGCCGCCGTCGCGGGATTGGGGTTTTCCGTCCTGCCGGATTTCATCGCCGCGCCCGACATCGAAAGCGGCAAGCTGGTGACTGTGCTGGATGACCGCATCCTGCCCGGCGGCGGCATTTTTGCCCTCTATCCGCACCGGCGCTATCTGCCTGCAAAAGTTCGCGTTTTCGTCGACTTCCTGGTGCAGTGGTTCAAGACGCTGGACAACGCATGAGCGTTCAGCCGCGTTGCGGTCCCATTTTCGCCCGCTTTCTGGTAACTGTCGACAATTCACCGAAGCCGATTGAATCGCGACCGAGAATGCACCTGAAACGGCAAGCAATGATGCTGGCTTCGGCCTTGACCGCGACGTTTGCCGCCGTCGGACCGGCTGAGGTGCATCCCCACGTCTTCGCCGAGGCCCGTCTCGAAGTGGTCCTCGGCCCGGATCACCAAACTGTGAAGGCATTGCGCCATGTCTGGCGCTTCGATGATTTGTTTTCGAGCACGGTGATGATGGAGTTCGACAAGAATTCCGACCTGAAACTCGACGACAAGGAGCTGAAGGATGTCGCCGACACGGTCCATGCCTCGCTTGCCGAATTCAACTATTTCCAGCTCGTCACCGTCGACGGCAAGGACGTGGCAATGACCCCGCCGCCGCATCTGATGGCCAATTTCGACAATGACCAGTTGATCATCCTGTTTGAGTCCGAACCGAAGGTGCCGATCAAACTGAGCGGCAAGATAGATATCGGCGTCTACGACCCGACCTTCTACACCGCGATCGATTTCACCGAGGATGCCAATCTGCAGGTCGATGGCTTGCCGCCGACCTGCACCAGCAAGGTTGTCCGCCCGAACCCGGACGAGGCGATCGCCCAGAACCAGAAGACCCTGACCGAGGCCTTCTTCAACGATCCGACAGGCACCGACATGAGCAAGATCTTTGCCACCAAACTTGAACTGACCTGTCAGCCGGAAGGATAGATCCAGTGACCAAACCGTCCCTGCGTTTGGCATTCGGTCTTCTGGCCGTCGCCCTTGTGATGACGCACTTTCTCGGCTCCGCCCACGCCCAGAGCTCACTCGGCATCGGCACCAATGACGGCATGGCTCCAACCGCCACCGGCCCGTTCGCCCACATCCTGATGTGGATCAATCTGCGCCAGCAGGAATTCTATCATGCGCTTGCCGGCGCTATGAAGGCGATGCGCCAGGACGGCAGCAAGTTGTGGCTGCTCATCGGCCTGTCCTTTGCCTACGGCATTTTCCACGCCGCCGGCCCCGGTCATGGCAAGGCGGTGATCTCGTCCTACATGGTGGCCAATGAAGTGGCGCTCCGGCGCGGCATCATGTTGTCCTTCGTCTCGGCCCTGCTGCAGGCGCTGACCGCGATCGTGGTGATGCTGGTGGCCTATTTCGTGCTGCGCGGCACTGCTGTGTCGATGACAGACGCCGCATGGTTCCTCGAAATCATGAGCTATGTCTTCGTCACTCTGTTCGGCGCCTGGCTGCTGTGGCGCAAGGCCGGCCCGGCCATCCTTCGCCTGTTCGGGGCAAGCCCCGGCTACAGCCTCTCGGCTGCCCATGCCGGCCATTCACATGCCGGCCATTCACATTCCGCGCATACCCATTCCGCGCATGCCCATGCGGCACATTCCCACACGCTTCAGGCCCACGATCATCATGACCATGCGCATGACCATCACGATCACGGCGCCCACGACCACGCCCATGCCGCGCACGATCACCACAGCCATGCCGCGGGCGAGGTCTGCGAGACCTGCGGGCACTCGCATGCGCCCGACCCGGCGCTGCTTTCCGGCGATCGCTTCGATTGGCGCACGGCCTGGTCGGCGGTGGCTGCGGTCGGTATCCGCCCCTGTTCCGGCGCGCTGATCGTGCTGAGCTTTGCGTTGTTGAATGGGCTATGGTTCGGCGGCATCCTGTCGGTGCTGGCCATGGCGCTCGGCACCGCAATCACCGTCTCGGCTCTGGCGACGCTTGCAGTAACGGCGAAGAACTGGGCGGTGTATTTCGCCGGCGATGGCCGCATGGGCAACCGCATCCATTCCTTCGTCGAGATCGGCGGCGCCGCCTTCGTCTTCCTGTTCGGCCTGCTGCTGCTCTCGGCCAGCCTGACTGGCGCCTGACCTCGTTGCGTCCGATCGGGGCGCTTTAACTAGGGATATTGCCCCCCAACTCGTCCTCGATATGGACGCGGATGATTTCGTCGAAGCTCGTTTCGGCGGCGAAGCCAAGCTCCCTCGAGCGCCGCGCCTCGAAGCGTGTCGGCCAGCCCTTGACGATCGCCCAGATCGTCTCGTCGGGCTCCTCGCGGATCAGTTTCACCGCCTTGGCGCCGCCAACGCGTTCCAGCGCTTCGATCTGCTCGCCGACGCTGACGGCGACGCCCGGCATCGTCAGGTTGCGGCGCGGGCCAACGGCGCTGCCGTCGATCTGAGCCGCATGGATCAGGAAATTCACCGCCGAACGCGGGCTGGCGTGTGTGTGGACGACCGAGCGCGGCACCGGCAGGATCGCTTCATGGCCGCTCAGCGGCTCGCGGATGATGCCGGAGAAGAAACCTGAGGCCGCCTTATTCGGCTTTCCCGGCCTGACGCAGATGGTCGGCAGCCTGATGCCGATGCCGTCGAAGAAACCGCGGCGCGTATAGTCGGCAAGCAGCGCCTCGCCGATCAGCTTCTGCGTGCCGTAGGAGGTCAGCGGCGTCGGGTGGAACTCGTCCGGAATGATGTCGGGAAACGGCGCGCCGAACACGGCGATTGACGAGGTGAAGACGAGACGCGGCGCAAATGCCGCCAGCCGGATGGCATCGAACAGCGCCCTTGTACCATCGAGATTGACGCGATAGCCGAGATCGAAATTGGCCTCCGCCTCACCCGACACCACGCCGGCGAGATGGAAGATCACGTCGGGTCGCGACGCGACCAGATTTGCCGTCGCCCCCGGCGCGGCAAGGTCACCGGTGTGGACGCTGATGTCGACGCCTTCGAGGACCGGCGCCTGCGGCGGCACAATGTCGTGAAGGTCGAGCGCGGCGATCTTGCGGCCGCCGAGCGTCCCGTCCTTGGCCAGGCGGGCGATGAGCTTGCGGCCGACCATGCCTGCCGCGCCTGTAATCAGAATGCGCATGTCATTTTCCTTTCTTGCGCTGGCTGCGGCTACGCAGCCAGAACACGACGAAGATTGCCACCATGAAGATCGCCGCGACGACGCCGGCAAGCACCGTCGAGACCTTGCCGACCGCCAGCATCACGGTTGGAAGGTAATAGGCTGCGATGCCGAACAGCAGCAAAACCCAGGCGGCGCCGATCGCCGCATTGCGGGTGTCGCGGTCCATCACGTGGTCCGAAGGTGGCAGGATTTCATGTCGATCGTTGCCAATACCAGGAACTCCCGAAGTCAGTGATAATGGCCGCGGTGCGGTGCCGTGTCATGCGCATGCTCGTGCTCGTCATCATGCTCATGGCTGTCTGCACATCGGCCGAATTCCGGTTCGACCGTGGCATGGGCTATGCCATGCTCCTGCGCAAGCCGCTTCTTGATCGCGCTGACCGCCATATGCGCATCGACGCCGTCATTGAGGCAGGCATGCAATGTTGCCATGTTGCTGGAGCCGTCGAGCGACCAGACATGCATGTGATGCACCTCGCGCACGCCCTTGACCGAGTCTTCGATATCCCTCGCGATCAGGTCGCGGTCGAGGCTTGCCGGCACGCCCTCGAGCAGGACGTGAGCTGCCTCGCGCATCAGTGACCAGGCCGTGGACAGGATCAGCAGCGAGACCAGGATCGACAGGATCGGATCGATGGGCGTCCAGCCCGTCGCCAGGATCACCAGCGCCGCGACGATCGCCGCTGCCGAGCCGAGCAGGTCGCCGAGCACGTGCAGGATGGCGCCGCGCATGTTCAGGCTGCCGCGGTCGCCGCCATGCAGCACGTAGAACGAGCCGAGATTGACCAGCAGGCCGGCGATCGCCACGACCAGCATCGGCCCGCCGAGCACCGGAACCGGCGCTTGCAAGCGGCCCAAAGCCTCGTAGACGATCCACAGCGCGATGACGAAGATGGCGATGCCGTTGGTGTAGGCGACCAGCGTCTTGACCCGGCCGAAGCCATAGGTGAGGCGCACGGTGGCCGGCCGGCTTGCAAGATGAAAGGCATACCAGGCAAGGCCGAGCGCGACGCAGTCGGCAAGCATATGGCCGGCATCCGCCAGCAGCGCCAGTGAGCCGGTGAAGATGGCGCCCAGCGTCTCCGCAACCATGAAGCCGGCGGTCAGGCAGGCAGCGATCAGCACGCGCTTCTTGTCGGTCGAGCCATGCACATGCCCAGCGCCGTGGCTGTGGTCGTGGCCTTGCGAAGCGTGGTCGTGGGTATGCGCCATCTATGAGCCCCTGCTAGAGCCTGATCCATCCCGGCAGAACCGGGATGGAAGCTCTATCTTCTTGTTTGACCATGATCTTATCCGAAAACCGGCGTCCACTTTTCGGGATCATGGTCAGGCGCCGAACTCGGCGCGAAAATCCTCGAGCCGCCGCTTCTGCTGGCCATCGCTGTCGAAGTTAGCCGGATCGAGCCACGCCTCATAGGCTCTGCGCAGATCAGGCCATTCTTTGTCGATGATCGAATACCACGCGGTATCGCGGTTTTCGCCCTTGACCACAAGATGCTGACGGAAAATGCCCTCGAACTTGAAGCCGAAACGTTCCGCAGCGCGCTTCGACGGCTCGTTGCGATTGTTGCATTTCCATTCGTAGCGGCGGTAGCCAAGCTCGTCGAAGACATATTTCATGAACAGGAATTGCGCTTCGGTCGCCGCCGGCTTGCGCGAGATCCGCGGCCCCCAATAGATGTTGCCGATCTCGATGACACCGTAAGCGGCGTCGATGCGCATCAGCGTCTGCCGCCCGGCGACCTTGCCGCTGGCCTTGTCGATGACGGTAAAGAACAGCGGGTCCTCACTGGCCTCGGCCTTGTCCAGCCATAGCTGGAAGGCGGCGCGGGTTTGCGGCGGATAGTCCGGCAACCAGGCGAAGCGGCCGTCGGCGTCGGCCACCGACGAGGCCTCGAACAGGCCGTCGCCGTGCTTTTCGGCGTTGAGCGGCTCCAGCCTGACAGTGCGCCCCTCCAGCACCTTGCGTTCCGGCCGCGGGCGCGGCTGCCAATTCTTGAGATTTTCCGACACCGAAAACTCCAATCTGTTTGACTTTTGCGGGCGGACGCTCACAAAAACGCACGCTCGCTGAAAGAACCACACGGACGGGAAAAATGCTCCACACGATTTCGGCCTTCGACCGCCTCGGCGAGGAAAATGCGTTCGCGGTGCTCGCGCGGGCGACATCATTGGCCCATCAGGGCCGCGACATCGTCAATCTGGGCATCGGCCAGCCCGACTTCAAGACGCCGCAGCATATCGTCGAGGCTGCGATCAAGGCGCTGCGCGACGGCCATCATGGCTACACGCCGGCCAATGGCCTGCTGGCGACGCGAGAAGCGGTGGTACGCCGCACGCTGGCCACCACCGGCGTCGAAATCTCGCCGGAAGCGGTGATGATCCTGCCCGGCGGCAAGCCGACCATGTTCGCGGCCATCCTGATGTTCGGCGAGCCGGGTGCCGAAATTCTCTATCCCGACCCCGGCTTTCCGATCTACCGCTCGATGATCGAGTTCACCGGTGCTGCCCCCATCCCGGTGCCGATGCGCGAGGAGAACGGCTTCGCCTTTTCCGCCGAGGAGACACTGGCGCTGATCACCCCGAAGACCAGGCTGCTGATCCTCAACTCGCCCGCCAATCCGACCGGCGGCGTCACCCCCCGCGACGAGATCGAAAAGCTGGTCAGGGGGCTGCAAGCGCACCCGGACGTCGCCATCCTCTCCGACGAGATCTACGATGTGATGACCTATGATGGCGAGACGCATTGCTCGCTGCTCGCCTTCCCCGAAATCCGTGACCGGCTGATCGTCCTCAACGGCTGGTCGAAGACCTGGGCGATGACCGGCTGGCGCATGGGCTGGTCGATCTGGCCGAACGGCGACAAGGGCGCGCATCTCTACGACAAGGTGCGCAAGCTGGCGGTCAATTGCTGGTCCTGCGTCAACGCACCGAGCCAGTATGCCGGCATAGCTGCCATCGACGGCCCGCAGGACGACGTCGACAGGATGATGCGCGCCTTCGACCGCCGCAGAAAGGTCGTGGTCGAAGGGCTGAATGCCTTGCCTGGCGTTTCCTGCATCACGCCGAAAGGCGCTTTCTATGCTTTCCCCAATGTTTCCAAAACCGGCTGGAAGGCCAAGAAGCTCGCCTCGGCGCTGCTCGAGGATGCCGGCGTGGCGCTGATCGGCGGCCCCGATTTCGGCATTCTCGGCGAAGGCTATGTCAGGCTGTCCTACGCCAATTCCGAGGAGAACATCCTGCGCGCGCTGGAGCGGATCGAGGCGTTCCTGGCCAAGTGAGGACGACGAAAGGAGACGCCATATGTTCTATGCCATTCTTGCCTATCACGAAGAAGAAGCGATTACGGCACTGACGCCTGAGCAGGATGCGGCGCTGATGACCGATCTTCTCCAGATCAACGATCGGCTCTACCGGCAAGGCACCCTTGGGCCGGCGGCCCGGCTCGGCGGGACACAAGACGCCTGTACCTTGCGCGGGCCAGGCACCGGAATGGTTATCGACGGCCCCTTCGCCGAGACCAAGGAACAATTGCTGGGGCTCTATGTCGTCGACTGCGCCAACCGTGACGCCGCCATCGACATTGCGCGCGATCTTCGCCGCGTCAATCCGACCGCGGTCTACGAAATCCGTCCGATTTCGCTCTATCTTCCCGGCGTGCCGCTTCCGGTCACGCGGCCCTGATTTAGGACCCGGTTGAGACTAACTTAGCCTCGCCCGACAAACGGCATCTTCGTCGCCATCACGGTCATGAACAGCACGTTGGCGTCGAGCGGCAGACTGGCCATATGGAGGACGGCATCGGCGACGCGCTCGACATCCATCACCGCTTCGGCGGCAATGGTGCCGTTGGCCTGCGGCACGCCGACCGTCATCGCTTGCGCCATGTCGGTCAGCGCGTTGCCGATGTCGATCTGGCCGCAAGCAATGTCGAAGGGCCTGCCGTCCAGCGCCAGCGTCTTGGTCAGCCCGGTGATGGCGTGCTTGGTCGCCGTATAGGGCACCGAGCCCGGCCGTGGCGCATAGGCCGATACCGAGCCGTTATTGATGATGCGGCCGCCCATCGGCTGCTGCCTGCGCATGGCGCCGAATGCGGCGCGAGCACACAGGAACGAGCCGGTGAGATTGACCCCGACGATTTCGTTCCACACTTCGACCGGGATGTCGTCGATCAATGTCGATTTGTAGCTCGTGCCGGCATTGTTGAAGAGCAGGTCGACGCGCCCGAAAGCCGCAGCCACCGTCTCGAACAGATCGTCGACCTGATCGGCCTTGCTGATGTCGCAAGCGAAAGCCAATGCCTTGGCCTGCGTCGGCCCGGCCGCGGCGATCGCCTCGTCCAGCACCGGCTTGCGGCGGCCGCAGAAGACCGTGTTCCAGCCGGCCTTGAGCAGCGCCGTGGCGACGCTTTTGCCGATGCCCGTGCCGGCGCCGGTGACGATGGCGGTTTTATAGTCGGTCATGGCTGTACTCCCTGAAAGGAATGAGCCATCGCAAATGACGGGAACCATGGCAAGCCGGCCCAAAGCCTGTGCTCACAAAAAGGGCGGCCATTGGCGACCGCCCCTGATCCGAACCGGGCTTGGGAGGAGAAACGCCGATCCGACTGTCTAAAATCATGCGCTTTCTCGATTAACGAGAAGCTAACGTCGGACGGCTATGTCGCAGTCCGCTTCTACCAGCGCGAATTGACGGCCGGCTTGGCTGCCTCGCCCGTGGCTGCTGCCGGCACCTTCGCCGCCGTCACCGTCGCCTCGACATGGTCGACCAGCGCATCCGGCAGGCCGAGACGGCCGGCAAGCAGGTCGAGATAGCCGCGTTCGGCCCGCGTGTCCGGATCGATGGCAAGACGCGAGGCGGTGTAGAGTTCCAGCTTTTGCGCATCGGTCTTGGCCCCGGCGATCAGCACGTCCAGATCGAGCGGCGCCTCCAGTTCCGCCATCAGGAATTTCTCCGCTTCGGCGCCGACGCCGGCGAGGCTGAGCTTGCCGGCGATCTTCTGCCGCTCTTCGTCATCGACGTGACCGTCGGCCTTCGCCGCCGAGATCATCGCCCTGACCAGCGTCAGCGTGAATTCGTCTTCGCCTTGCGGCGCTTGTGACGGATGGAAGGCGGTATCGGCCGGCGGCGGCAGCAATTCCGGTTCGCCGGCAGCTTGCGTCTCGGCCGGCGCGTTGCCGTTCTTGTAGTTCTGGTAAGCCTTGTAGGCGAGGCCGCCGATCGCAGCCAACCCGCCAAGCTTCACCGCAGCACCAGTGACCTGGCGGCCTGGGCCGGTTCCGAGCAGCACCGCGGCCAGCGCACCGGCGGCAAGCGGATTGTCCTTGGCCATCTGCACCGCCTGTCCGGCCTTGTCGCGGACTGTCGATCCGGTGCCGGGAACTTGCGAGCCGAGCAGATCGTCGAGGAGCTTCTTGGGATCGAACATCTATGCCTCCAGAATTGGCCCGGCCGAAGGTGCCCGGGCAGGTTTGCACGTCGAAGACCTAGGTCCCGCAGTTTGACATTACAATGACGGGGTGCATCCTTTTGCCCGAAGCCACGCATGACTTCGCACCGACATCTGCTGGGATTTCACGCGAAATCAAAGTGCTGCAGCCTCCTTCCGCGCCCAAAAAACACGCGAGGCTGTGGACATTGGATGGGTCGAAACCGCCCTCGACTTCGACTAATGTCGCGGCATGTCGTTTGAGAGGAGCCTGGCATGAGCGATGAGACAGACCGCCAGCCGGCACGCGATCCCCAGGAGCTGGAGCGCCTGCTGATTTCACGGCAATGGGTCGGAGACATTGACGGCATGGCGGCGCTTTTTGAGCCGCACGCAGTCATCGACAGCGGTGGCGGACAGCTGACGTTCGGCCGCGAAGCCATCCGGGCGCTGTTCGCGGAGATCACCGCAACCGGCCGAAAATTTCTGTCCGGAGATCAGCGTCCGGCCGTCATCAATGGCGACCTGGCGCTCACCTCGACCCAGCTTCCCGACGGCACGATCACCACCGAGGTCGCACGCCTGCAGAACGACGGGACATGGCTGTGGGTCATCGATCGCTTCTCTGTTGCCTGACGTGAAGTTGCTTCACGTGAGCTAACTTCCGATGTGGCGATCGCCGCGGGCTTGCGCCAGCTCGACCTGTCGCTGGCGCTCGGCATAGCGGGCGCGATCTTCATCCGAGCGGGCTTCGAAGCAATGCGGGCATGAAACGCCAGTAGCATATTTCGGCGACAGCCGGTCTTCTGCCGCCAGCGGATGCCGGCAGGCGCGGCAGAGTTCGGCCTCGCCTTCGAGCAGCCCCTGCGACACCGAAACGCGCTCGTCGAAGACGAAGCATTCGCCTTGCCACAGGCTCTGTTCGGCGGGCACGTCCTCGAGATATTTCAGAATGCCGCCCTTGAGGTGGAACACATCCTCGAAGCCGAGCGACTTCACATAGGCCGTCGCCTTCTCGCAGCGTATGCCGCCGGTGCAGAACATCGCGACCTTGCGCCCCTCGAGCTCATGCCGATGCTGCTCGACCCAGGCCGGGAATTCGCGGAAGCTGGTGGTGGCGGGATCGACAGCGCCCTTGAAGGTGCCGAGCGACACCTCGTAGGCGTTGCGCGTGTCGATGAAGATGGTGTCTGTATCCGAGATCAGTGCGTTCCAGTCGGCCGGCGCAACATAGGTGCCTGCACCTGCCGCCGGATCGATATTGTCCACGCCCATGGTGACGATCTCGCGCTTCAACCGCACCTTCATGCGGTGGAACGGCATCGTTGCGGCGTTGCTGTATTTGATCTCGAGGCTGGCGAGACCGTCGATGGATTCGAGATGATCGACGAGCGCGGCGATTGCCGCTTCACTGCCGGCGACCGTGCCGTTGATGCCCTCACGCGCCAACAGCAGCGTGCCCTTGATGCCGCGTGCGCAGCAGAAGGCGGCGAGCGGCGCGCGCAGCGCCTCGAAGGTGTCGAGCCGGGCGAAGCGGTAAAGCGCGGCAACGCGGAAGGCTTGGCTGGGCAGTGTCATCACCAAGCCACTAAACGCTCACGACAGCCGGATCAAGGCAGAGCCGGGAGCGGTCTGACCGCGGGTGCGTTTCGAACACCACGCGTGACATCGCGACACGCCGCGTTTCGTGGACAGAAAAACCGCCTTCTGCTAACCGGTCGACTTGATCAACAGAGGAGAGACGACGAATGCCCAGCACGACCGAAAAGCTCCTGTCGCTCCTCAACGGCCAGCCGGTCATACCGGTGCTGAAGATCAACAATGTTGCCGACGCGGTGCCGCTGGCCCGCGCGCTGGCCCGCGGCGGCCTGCCGGCGATCGAAATCACGCTGCGCACCGCCGACGCGCTGGAGGCGATCCGCCGGGTGGCGGGCGAGATTGAAGACGCGGTCGTTGGCGCCGGCACCATCCTGGACGCCCGCCAGTTTGGCGAGGCGGCGGCCGCCGGTTCGAAGTTCATCGTCAGCCCCGGCATCACCCGCGAGCTTCTCGCGGCAGCCAAGGACAGCGATGTGCCGTTGCTGCCTGGCGCCATCACGCCGGGCGAGGTCATGGCCGCTCGCGAAGCCGGCCTGCGTTTTCTGAAATTCTTCCCGGCCGAACAGTCGGGCGGCATTGCCTCGCTCAAGGCCTTCGCCTCGCCGCTTGCCGACGTGAAATTCTGCCCGACCGGCGGTATCACCGGCAAGAATGCCGCCGACTATCTCAGCCTGCCCAACGTCATCTGCGTCGGCGGTTCCTGGGTGGCGCCGGACGATCTGGTCAAGGCCGGCAAATGGGACGAGATCGAAGCCTTGGCGCGCGCCGCAAGCAAGCTCGGGCGCTAGCCTTCCGCGTGTAGGCCCGCAAATCTGGCCTGCTGCCGATGTGATTTGCCGGCTGGTTCCGCTCATGGCATCCCGGTTGCGGCAAGGATGCAGGATGGGGATTCGCCAAGCCGAGGCAGCCGTCGCACTGGTTCTGTTTCGAGCACCGCGCAGACGGCGAGCGCTTCCTTTAAGACCTCAGGGATGATCTAATTCAATCGGAGATTCCCTCTCATGGCCCCAGACAAGACACGCCTTCAACGATAATGAGCCTTTTGACTCGACTCATCGCCCTCGCCGCCAGCGCGGCGTTTTTGCCTTCGGCGTCTTATGCGGATTTACGCAACGATCAGCAAATTGAAGAGGCATGTTACCCCATGGCTGCGGCTAACGAAGCGCTGGCCAGGATGCTCGCCTTTCAGGGGACGTGGAGCCTCGTGGTCAAGATGCCCCACAAACGCGAGGTGAGGCAGCATGAAGAGATGATCGTTGAAAATGGCATCGCGTACAAGCGGAGGGCACCTTACGGGCCTTGGCGCAGCACGCCGTACAGTATCGTTGACAATGTCCGCCGTGGGGATTGTCACCGGTTGCGCGAAGAGGTGCTGGATGGTGTCAACACGGTAGTTATCTCCTATAGGAAACATAACCCCGAGTATGACCCGCGATTTTATCGCTGCACGATCTGGCTTGAGATTCCAGAATACAGGAACCGGAAATCGGATTGCGTGAGCGTTGATCCCGTACAGGTTGTAGAGATAAAAATAGGCTGGTCCTATCGGACGGACATCAAGGCACCAGTGGCGCCGCCATGACACAAAGGAAAACGTCAAGGTCGAGGCGCACATGGCTATCCCGTGCGCCATGATGAGAGCTGGTCGGCCGAGGCTGACATGCCCGCTGTGACCTCGTCGCCCGTGCAGTCCGATCATCGTGCGATTGTGATCTTTGCTTTCCTATGGCTTAGCGGGTTGATCTGGATCGGTGTTAATACCTTTCTCGATCGGCAAGATGCGCGCACATTTATCTACTCGAGCACCGAATACCGATGCATCGCCGCTGTCACCGGCAACAAGGTAAGGGTACGATGGAGCACACTCAAAAATCTACGAGATCCCAGCACCGGTTTTACTGTTGGGACAATCGTCGAAAAACCAGGCATGAACTGCATCCCTGACGGAGATGCAGTCTCGTATGCCATGCTTCCATTGAGCGGCGGCAATTCACTCGCTGCCATTCGCATAAGGGGCCGAGAGGTGAAAGCTGAGTTCCGGCGATCCGGCCAGTGGGCCGACATAACGAACGCCACAGGGACCGAGCGATGGCGGAATGATGGGGACGGTTATCGCAGGATCAGCCCTTAACGATCGCCGGCCGAATGACATGCATGGACGGGTGGTCAAAGTTGCTCTATGGACCGTTGCCGGTGAATGAGGGCGAGGCGCTTGCAAAGGCGATCATCGAAACGGTCGAGAGATTAACCCGCGGGGCGAATTGACGGCGCGCCTTGATCAAGGCCGAATTGCCACTCCCGAGCCGTACAGTTGCACACCAAGGCGATCGTTCTTCCGCCACCGGACCACCGCCTGATAGGTGGCTCCGTCCTCAGGGATGAACAGCACAAAACGATCCGGGACCAAGGCATCAGCAGCGACCCGCAGTTCGGCGCCTCTCTCATGCTGATTGCAGACCGAGCAGCTTATGTCCATGTCCCGACGCCCAGTGGTTATGGTCGCGTCCTTCAGAACAGGCGTTCTCTGGTGAAGGCGGCGGTCAGGTTTAGGGTCGGTAGGGCCCATAGATGCAGTCCTTGTCTTTAAAGCCAGAGATGTATGGACCCGCGATTTGAGCGATCCGAAATGGCTCGCCAAAGTCGATGCAGCGAATCCGATCAAGCGGGTGTGCTCCGAAGTGAGCGAGCAGCGCTTCGCCTTTGCAAAGAAGCTGCATTCGCTCGAACTCCTCAAGCACCGGATGGAAAACGGTAGCGCGGATTTGAAAGAGCTTTGCGATTATGTCACCGACTTGGTCGAAGGATCGAAGATCGCCCTCGAAAGGCGGGGTGATTGACGGCTTTTCGTGGTGGCGCCCCTTACTTCGCCCTCGCGATTTCCTTGGCGAGATCGCCGACCTCTCGGCGCATATCGCCCAGTTCGTCGACGATGCGGTTGCCGACCTCGATCATGCGGTACATGGCCTGACGTGGTGGAACCGGTGTTATCGCCTACGCTGAGCGGCATCCATATTAAGCCAATGTTATGTTAGATCCAGAAGGTCAAACTCATGATCAAAATAAGTATTTGATGTTACTAACAATTTCTGGTTCCCGCTCATGGGCTCGAACCACGATTCACGCCTTCAAAGGGCGCTGTCCTACCATTAGACGAAGCGGGAGAATGCCGACCAGTGGTTAGCATCCCGGGACGAAGGAAGCCAGTGCCGGCGGTGGAGGCCGCGCGAGGTGCCCAGCGCGGCCTTTACCATATTTGCCGGGCGCGGCCTACTCTGTCTTGAAGCGGGCCACCGACATGAACTTGACGGCCTTGCCGGTGAACCGGTTGGCGTCGGCCATTTCGTTGCCCGGCTGGAAGCCCACGGTATAGACCTCGCTCGGTGCCATACGGACGAAGTCGTAGGCGTAGCGCGGCGCCGTTGTCGCATCTGAAACGGTTGCGACATACTCACCGCTGTGCAGCGCCCACCGGGCGGCCTGCGGCGCGGCGGCGACCACCACCGGCTTGGGGCCGGGCTTCAGGTCGCGGGCGGTGGCCCTGGGTTCCTTGCGTGTGGTCTTCACGCCTGCACCGATGACGGCAGCCGGATCGGAGCCTGCCGGGCGGGCAACGATGGCCTCGCGCGGCGATGCCCCGTCGCTCGATGCGCCGTCGTCGTTCGCCGGTTCCTCAAACACCGATGCTTGCTCGGAAAGCGACGCGACCTTGTATTCGTCGGTCGCGCTGACCCGTTCCAGAACGGCCTTGACCTCGTCGGGCTGCGAACTGTCTGGCCGCGCCGACGGCAATACGGAGAATGCGTCGGTGGCGGTGTTGCTCCGCTCGGCCGCACTCGCCAGCGCCAGCAACACTTGCTTGTCCTGCGGCGCAAGACCCGCCTGCGAAAGATCGGCCGGCAGCGAATGATCGGGCCGCCAGCTCGGCACCGGAATGGTGTTGGCCGCGACCTGCACCGGGCCGGCCGCGGCAGACGGGTCTGCCACGCCGAACGGAACGTTTTCAGGTGCCACGCTTGCCGGCGCCACGCTTGCCGACGCTTGCGCGGTCGCCACCGCCTGTTCGGTCGATCCAGCCGCATCCGCCACGCCGAACGGAACGTTTTCAGGCGGCCGGGCGCCGACGTCCGTCTTCGGGCGCGGAGCAAAATCCGGCAGCGGAATGCTGCGCGCCGGCAATGCCGCGATGATCGTCTCCGGTGTGTCATTCTCCGGTTCTGGCGCAGGCGCCGGAGCATCGGCGACTTCCGGAATCTCGGCGCGCTTGGCATCCTGAGGCGCCACGATGGCAATGCCAGGCAGGTTGCCGCTCTTGGCGGACGGCGCCGGCTTCACGTTACGGGGCTTTGGCGCTGGCTCGGCCATCGCCACATCGGCGCTGTCGTCCGCCTCGTCGTCGCCGCCGCCGAAGAAGGCTGCCAGGAACCCGCGGGATTTTTTTGCACCGCCGCTTGCGCTGGCCAGTTCGATGGCCGGCGCGCCGGCGCCCTTGCGGGCCTTATAGGAGGCGAGCGCCTGTTGATAACCAGGCAGCGGCTTGCCGTCGCTCGGTACATGCAGCGTCTTGCCGTTGGGGAATACGCGCGCCAGTTCCTGGCGGCTGATGCCGGGCCAGTGGCGCACATTGCCGACATCCATATGCACGAAGGGCGAGCCGGAGCTGGGATAGTAGCCGACGCCGCCGCCCTGCATCCTGAGGCCGATGTCGCGCAGCTTCTTCAGCGGGACGCCGGGAATGTAGAAATCCATCGCCCTGCCGAGCATGTGCTGGCTCTTCTCGGCGACGCCCCTGCTGCGGCTGCGCAGCATCGAATTCGTGGCCGGCGAACGATAGCCGCAGACGACCTGAATGTAATCGGTGGCGCCGCTCTCCCGATACGCCTCCCAGACCAAGTCCAGCAGGCGCGGATCCATCTTGGTCGGCTCGTTGCGACGCCAGTCGCGCAGGATGATGTTGATCTTTCGCAAGCCCGCCTGGTCGTAGCGGCCATTGCGCTTGTAGACGATCTCCGCCTTTTCATGCGTGTGGAGATGATAGAGCTTCAGCGAACGTGTCTCGGCACTGGCGCCGGTTGCCGCCGCTGCAAGGAACCCGGCGGCAACAATCACCGCTGCCAGCCATCTCGGCCAGACGCTCATGTGATAATGCCGCCCGTTTTTGTGTCGTTCGATTCTGTTCAAATCAAAAGGCCTTGCAGGCTGCCGTTTTGTCCCCGGATTTGACCAAACGGATGCGTGGTGTATGCATCCGAATATCGATCCTAATGGTTAATCATCGCTTATTGAAGCCGAAATGCGGTAACACGGTGGCGATATCCCGCCAAAAATATTGCGCAGGATATCTTGGTAAACCGCTGGTTTAGATCATGTTTTGGCGCCAGACCGAAACACGATCTGTTACCGCCCGCCTTAATACGTGAACACTGCGGCGGATACCTCGTTTCGAGGCGTGCTTGCTTCGAATGGATGCCCGGATGAGAACCGGCTTGGCCCTGTGACTCAGGAAGCGAGCCGTTCGACGCGGCCGGTTTCCGGGTCGATGCCATATTCCTTGAGCTTGCGGTAGAGCGTCGACCGGCCGATGCCGAGGCGGCGGGCGACTTCGCTCATCTGGCCGTTGTAGTGGTCGATGGCGAGCTTGATCATTTCGAGTTCGACGTCGGCCAGAGCACGCACATTGCCGCGCTCGTCGAGCGCCCGCAGCGTGCCGAAGCGAGGCCTGGCCGGCGCGTCGGGATCGGCGGTTGCTATGCCGCCGGCGGCCGGCAAGTTGTCGCGCGGCTGGCTGCCCGAAGCCAAGCCGGAAGCTGGCCACCCTGGAGCTGGCCCCCTTGAAGCTGGCCCCCCTGAATCTGCCAAGGCGATACCCGAATCGAGATTGACCGTGCCCTCGACCTGCGCCCGGATCTGCGGGAATTCTTCTTCGGTCAGCATGTCGCCGTCGGCAAGCACCGAAGCCCGGAAGATGGCGTTTTCGAGCTGCCTTATGTTGCCCGGCCAGTCATAGGCCTGCAGCATGGCAAGCGCCGCAGCCGAGATGCCTCGCAGACGGTGGCGCGGATCGGTGGGCGCCACCTTCTCCATGAAGTGCTCGACCAGATAGGGGATGTCGTCGCGACGGTCGCGCAGTGGCGGCACGAAGATCGGATAGACGTTCAGCCGGTAGAACAGGTCCTCGCGGAACTTGCCGTCCTTGACCTGCTGCAGCAGGTTGCGATGGGTTGCCGATATCAGCCTGATGTCGACCCTGACGGTCGAGCGCCCGCCAACCGGATCGACTTCGCCGTCCTGCACGGCGCGCAGCAGCTTGACCTGCACATCGAGCGGCAGGTCGCCGATTTCGTCAAGGAACAGCGTGCCGGTGTGCGCTTCGACGAACTTGCCGGTATGTTTTTCGGTGGCGCCGGTGAACGAGCCCTTCTCGTGTCCGAACAGGATCGATTCGACCAGATTGTCGGGGATGGCGCCGCAATTGACGGTGACGAAGGGTTTCGAGCGGCGGTCGCCGCTGCCCTGGATGGCGCGCGCCACCAGTTCCTTGCCGACGCCGGATTCACCTTCGATCAGGATCGGAATGTTGGAGCCCGCCGCCTTGCGGCCGAGCCGGATCACCCGATCCATTGCCGGACTTTGAGTGATCATGTCCTTGAACGTCAGATGGCCGCCGCGCTGCCGTGACGAGCGCTTCACTTCGCCTTCGAGCGCCTCGACCTTGAGGGCGTTGCCGATCGACGCCTGCAGCCTGTCGGGAGAGGCCGGCTTGACGACGAAGTCGAAGGCGCCGTGACGCATTGCCGAAACGACGGTTTCGATGCCGCCCTGCGCGGTCTGCACGATGACCGGAATGTGGATGCCGCGCTCGCGCATCGCCTTCAGCACGCCGATGCCGTCGAGCCCGGGCATCATCAGGTCGAGGATGACCACCGACACGTCGCGCGCATTGGGTCCGTCGACGAGATCGAGACCGGCCTCACCGCCATCGGCGACGATCGCGGTGTGGCCGAATTTCGTCACCGCCGCCTCGAGCAGCCTGCGCTGCACGGGATCGTCATCGACTATGAGTATGGAAGCTGCCATGACTGATCCGACCGTGCCCGCCCGAGAATGCGCCCTATGGATCATCTTGGCACAGGGTTCTAAATAAGCTTTCAAAAAACCCGGTGAATGAATTCCTTAGCATTTGACCGGCTTCTCGTTTCCTCGAATTTTTGTGTCTGGAAGGATCGGCAATGCGCATGGTTTTTGCTCGAAAGCTGGCGGCGGCGCCCGGTCAGGGCGTAGCGGAGCTTGGCGACCTGCCGGAATGGAATCTGGCCGATCTCTATTCGGGCATGGAAGCGCCCGAGCTGAAGCGCGACATCGCCAAGGCCGCCGCCGATGCCATCGCCTTCGAGAGCCGTTGGAAAGGCACGCTCGCCGCCGAGGCCGGGCGTGGCAGCGCCGGCAGACTGGGCGAGGCGCTTCAGGCCTATGAAGCGCTGGAGGAGCTGATCGGCCGCATCGTCTCCTATGCAGGCCTTGTCTATGCCGGCAACACGTCGGATCCGCAGCGCGCCAAGCTCTATGGCGACACCCAGGAAAAGATGACCGATGCCAGCGCGCACCTGCTGTTTTTCGCGCTCGAGCTGAACCTCATCGACGATGGCGCGATCGAAACCTCACTCGCCGCCGATCCGGCCTTCGCCCATTACCGGCCCTGGGTGCTCGATTTGCGCAAGGACAAGCCCTATCAGCTCGAAGACCGCATCGAGCAGCTCTTCCACGAAAAGTCGATCACCGGGCGCGGGGCCTGGAACCGCCTGTTCGACGAGACGATGACCGATTTGCGCTTCGACGTCGACGGCGAGGAGCTGACGCTGGAGCCGGCACTCAATCGTCTGCAGGACGCCGATGGCGAGGTGCGCCGCCGGGCGTCCGAGGCGCTGGCCACGACCTTCCGCAAGAATTTGCGCGTCTTTACGCTGGTCACCAACACGCTGGCCAAGGACAAGGAGATCTCCGACCGCTGGCGCGGCTTCGAGGACATTGCCGATTCCCGCCATCTCGCCAACCGCGTCGAACGCAGCGTGGTGGATGCACTCGCCGCCGCGGTTCGCGACGCCTATCCGCGCCTGTCGCATCGCTATTATGCGATGAAGGCGCGCTGGCTCGGCATGGAGGTGATGAACCATTGGGACCGCAATGCGCCCCTGCCGGAGACCCCGCAGGCGGTCATCGGCTGGGACGAGGCCAAGAACACCGTCCTTTCCGCCTACCAGCAATTTTCACCCGACATGGCGGAGATCGCCAGAACTTTCTTCGACCGCAACTGGATCGATGCACCGGTGAGACCCGGCAAGTCGCCTGGTGCCTTCGCCCATCCGACCGTGCCTTCGGCGCATCCCTATGTGCTGCTCAACTATATGGGCAAGCCGCGCGACGTGATGACGCTGGCGCACGAGCTCGGCCACGGCGTGCACCAGGTGCTGGCCGGCGGCCAGGGCGCCTTGATGGCGTCGACGCCGCTGACGCTGGCCGAAACCGCATCGGTATTCGGTGAGATGCTGACCTTCCGCTCGCTGCTCGAGCAGACCACCGACAAGCGCGAACGCAAGGCCATGCTCGCCCAGAAGGTCGAGGACATGATCAACACGGTCGTGCGCCAGATCGCCTTCTACGAGTTCGAGCGCAAGGTGCATGCCGAGCGCAAGAGCGGCGAATTGACCTCCGACAAACTCGGCCAGTTCTGGCTGGAAGTGCAGGCCGAAAGCCTCGGGCCGGCGATCAAGCTGCGCGACGGGTACGAGGTTTTCTGGACCTATATCCCGCACTTCATCCACTCGCCTTTCTACGTCTATGCCTATGCATTCGGCGATTGCCTGGTGAACTCGCTCTACGCGGTCTACCAGAACGCCGAGCGCGGCTTTCAGGAGAAATATTTTGCCATGCTGCGCGCCGGCGGCACCAAGCATCATTCCGAGCTTCTGGCGCCGTTCGGCCTCGACGCGGCCGACCCTGCCTTCTGGCAGATCGGGCTTGGCGTGATCAGCGGACTGATCGACGAGCTGGAAGCACTGGACAATTGATGCGCAACATTGGGTGATGCGCAACACTGGGTGATGCGCAACACCGGGTGACCGGGTTTTCCAGAACAGTTTAGCTGCAATGCATATTGGCGACGATTCTATTCTTGTCTTGGATATTTGTTCTTAAATAACTTTCCATGGAAGTTTTCCGTTAGATTCCCGTAAGCTGTATGATAGCGTCCGCCCTCAAGCTCGGCCGGGCACGAATGGATCCCGTCGGAAACTCCCGACCGGTCATGGCGTGTCGGCGGATGCGACAACGGTTGTTGGCCAGGGGCAAACCGGTCGCCGACAGCTCGATCGAAGCCGGCTGTTCTGCAAATTGCGGAATCACCATCGAATGGTCCTTCGCCGAGGTCATGGCTCCACAGGCCAGGGCGGACGGATCGGACTGGAGAGAGAAAGACAATGGGCACTTTTTTCTACATGCTCCTGGCGTTCTTGGTAGGTGTGTTGGTTGGCTGGTTCATTTGGGGACGCCTGCGTGGCGAACTCGACAGTTTGCGCGGCGATCTCGATCGCACGCGCAGCGAACGTGACAGATTGCGGGCCGATAGCGACCGTCTGACCGGTGAGTTGGATGCATGCGGCCGCGCCCGCGCCGATCTCGAACGCCGGCTGGGCGAGGCGAAACCCACCCAGGCGCCAACCGCGAAGGCGGCAACAGCCAAGGCGCCAGCCGCCAAGGCCGGCGCGACCAAGGCGGCGATGCAGGCGCCGTCAACCCTGATGTCGACATCCGCACCAGCCAAACCGGCGCCGAAGAAATCTCCGACGGCAAAGGCCGTGACCGCGCCACGCGCAAGTGCCGCGAAAACGGCAACGCCGAAACCGCCTGCATCGAAAGCGAGCGCCGCGCCCCGGAGCGCGCCGGCGGCAAGCAAGGCTGCGCCAGCGGCAAGCAAGACCGCGTCGGCGGCGAGCAAGGCCCCGCCAGCTGCAAAGAAAGCCGCGAGCGGCAAGGCAACAGCCACTGCCCCAGGCAAAGCCAACGATCTGCGTCGCCTGATCGGCATCGGCCCGACCAACGAGCGGCTGCTCAAAGGGCTTGGGGTCACGACCTATGCCCAGATCGCCGCCTGGACACCCGACGATGTCAAGCGGATCGAGGCGACGTTGAATTTCGACGGCCGCATCGAACGTGAACGCTGGATCGAGCAGGCGAAACTGCTTGCCGCCGGTGACGAGAAGGAATTTGCGCGCCGCTTCCCGACCGCGGGAGAAGCCAGCAATACCTGATCCATGGCAAGACGGCATCTGGAACAAGGCGGCGCCCTCTGGCGCCGCTTTTGTTTTTTGCCGCCGCGCCTTTGCGTCTTGAGACGCCGTTCCCTCGATTGCGCACGGTCGAGCCCCCATATAGATCGATCGCTGGTGACCGCAGCATCCGAGCCTTATGTCCCTGCCCCTGCCCTTTGCAATCTTCCGGAACGACGAGACCGCGCGTCAGCTCGTTTTCGACCGGCCGGCCGAGATAATCGCAGCGCATTGCGAGGCGGACTTTTTGCCGGCCCTGGAAGCAGTGCAGGCCGCACATGACGGCGGCAAATGGCTGGCCGGCTATTTCTCCTACGAGGCCGGTTACCTGCTCGAACCCAAGCTCGTTCCGCTGCTGCCGGCCGGCCGCCGCGCCCCGCTTTTCTGCGTCGGCGTGTTCAACGCGCCGGTCGAAGAGACGGTCGCGCCGGGCGATCTGCCGGCTAGCAACGGCCCGATCTTCGACGCCAAGGCGGCCTGGTCTTCGGACGACTACGCCAAACGCTTTGCCAGGCTGCATGACCACATCCGCAAGGGCGACTGCTATCAGGGCAACCTGACCTTTCCGGTCCATGCGCAATGGTCGGGCGATCCGCTGGTCGCCTTCAACGCGCTGACCGAACGCCAGCCGGTGAAGTACGGGGCGCTGATCGCGTTCGGCGATCCGATCGTCTTGTCGCGTTCGCCCGAACTGTTCTTCGACGTCGACGCGGAAGGCATGATCGAGACGCATCCGATGAAGGGCACCGCGCCGCGCGGGGCAACAAAAGCCGAAGACGACCGCCTGAAAGCGTTCTTGCGCAACGACGAGAAGAACCAGGCCGAGAACCGGATGATTGTCGATCTCCTGCGCAACGACATCTCACTGATCAGCGAGGTTGGCACGCTCGATGTGCCGGAGCTTTTCCGCATCGAGAGCTACCCGACCGTCCACCAGATGGTGAGCCGCGTGCGGGCAAAACTTTTGCCCGGCCTCGCAATCCGCCAGATTTTCGCCGCGCTGTTCCCCTGCGGTTCGATCACCGGCGCGCCGAAGATCCGCGCCATGGAGATCCTGCGTGAGCTGGAAACTGGCCCGCGCGATGTATATTGCGGCGCCATAGGCTGGATCGCGCCCGGCGGCCGGATGCGCTTTTCCGTGGCGATCCGCACCATCTCGCTCTTTGCCAATGGCGAGGCGGTCTACAATGTCGGCGGTGGCGTCGTCTTCGATTCGACGGCCGAAGAGGAGTACCAGGAGTGTCTGCTGAAAGCCCGTTTCGCGACGGGAACACTGCCGATTTCGAACTGATCGAAACAATGCGCTGGGAACCTGGCTCGGGTTTCCTCCGTTTCGACCGCCATCTCGCGCGGCTTTACGGCTCGGCAAACGAACTCGGCTTCGCCTGCGATCCGCAAAGGGTCGGCGAAGCGCTGATGAATGCGGATGGTCACCAACAGATCGCGTTGCGCACACGCCTCGTCCTGTCACGCAATGGCGAGGTTGCGGTTTCGGTGCAGCCCTACGAGCCGCTTGCCGCAGACAAGGTCTGGACACTGCAGCTGGCACGGGTGCGGCTTGATTCGAGCAACACGCTGCTGCGTCACAAGACCAGCCGCCGACAAACCTTTACGCGCGCCCGCGCCGAATATCTTGCCAGCCGGGCCGACGAGGTGCTGCTCGCCAATGAGCGCGGCGAAATCTGCGAGGGCACGATCACTAACGTCTTTGCCGATCTCGGCGACGGCGTGCTGGCCACGCCGCGGCTCGATTGCGGCCTGCTGCCTGGCGTCCTGCGCGGTGAACTGCTGGATCAAGGCCGTGCCGGTGAAGCGGTCTACACGTGGAACGAACTGAAATCGGCCAAGGCGCTGTTCGTCGGCAACTCGCTGCGCGGATTGATCCCGGCGCGGCTGGGCTGAAGCATCGGGAGACAACAATGTTCGTGGTTTCGCTGAACTACAAGGTGCCGCTGACCGAGATCGACCGCCTTCAGCAAGCGCATGTCGAGTGGCTGAAGGCCTGCTATGCGCAAGGCATCTTTGTCGCCTCCGGGCCGAAGCGGCCAAGGACCGGCGGCATCATCATCGCGCGCGGTCCACGCGAGGAGCTCGATGCCAGACTGGCTGACGATCCCTTCGCCAAGGCAGGTGCCGCCGACTACGAAATCACCGAATTCACGGCGAGAATGGCCACTGCCGCACTGGAAGCCTACAAAGAAGCATGAGTTTCCGCCCACCGACCCACACACCCTATGACGGCTCGTCGAAACTGTTCACCATCGGGCTGAAGCCGCTCAATCTCGATAGCTGGATCGAGGTCGACGAATATCTGCTGCCCTATCTTGCCGAGAAACGCCGGCTTTATGCGGAAATTCCCGACAAGGTTTTTGTCGAGGAGCAAGCCACGCGCGACGCCCAGCGCGAAGTGCTCGACCTGCTCGGTGCGCATCTGGCGGCGAACTTTCCTCAGACCCACAGGCGTACCGACAACGCGATCGAGGTGATCGGCGGCACCGACAATCTCGAAGGCCCAGGCACCGCAGCTTCTTTCAGCGATGTGCCGCTTGTCGCGGCCTCGTTGCTTGTCCAGGAGGATTTGATCCTGATGCGCCGCGACGAGAGCGGCTGGCGCCTGGCGGCCGGCTCGCTCTGCTTCCCGTCGTCATGGTCGCTGACCGAAAAATTCGGCAAGCCGCTGCAGCAGATCCACGCGCCGGTACCGGGTTTCGGCCCAGGCACACGCCCGGCCGATCTCATCAACGGCATGTTCGACGGCCTCCAGGGCCAAGCCGTCGAGCGCTACAACTGGTCGATCCAGGCGGGCGACGCGCTCTACCATCCGCTCTCCAACCTCGAGCGCATCGATCGCGCCAGCAGTCGCCCGTCGAGATTCCCGGACGGCGACATCGACGCCCATGCCTTTATTCGCGTCGAGCGGCAGACGCTGAGAAAGCTCCCCGTTTCGGGCGACATACTCTTCACCATCCGCATCCATCTCGACCCGCTCGCCGTGCTGGAGCGCCACCCCGACCACGCGGCGCTCGCAGCGTCCTTGGCCGAACAACTTCTGGCGCTGGACGAGGCACAGCTCGACTACAAGGGGATGACCGCCGACCGTGACCGGCTGACGGAACGACTGAAAGTCATGGCTTGGGGAAACAATGATCCAGCATCTTAGCAGGCCGGTCACGTTCATGGCCGCGATCCTGGTACTGTCGACAGCAGCCGAGGCGGAGCCGGTGACTTATGCCGGCAAGCTTGGAAAAAGCGATATCGTCGTCGAATTCACCGGCGACCCCGCGGCCGCCGACGGCCCGCTGGCCGGCCGCTACTTCTTCCGCTCGAAGGGCGTCGACATCCCGCTGCAAGCCAGGTCGCGGAAGAGCAGCAAGTTCGAACTGGCCGAGGAGGAGGCATGCGGCGCCGATAATTGCGATGACGGAAAGGCCGCGCCGATCGCCGCTGTGTGGCGCCTGGCCTTATCCAGTAACGGCAAGACCCTTGAAGGCAGCTGGAACGGAAAGAAGGCGCTGCCGCTCAGATTGGAACGGGTCGCAAGTCGGCAAGTGAGCGAGAATGAGCCCAGCACCCCGCTCGATCTCTACGATTTCAGCTTCATGAAGTTCTTCGGCAATGACACGCCGCTCACCATGGAAACGTCTCCCTATGACTATCTGCGGATGGACACTCAGCTTGATATCGGCAAGACCACTGGTTGGCCGGACGCAACCTACCGCTATGTCGTCGACCCCCGCACCAAATTCGCCACGCCGCGCATCGTCGAACTGTCCGGCAACGTTCCGATCGAGGCCGCGAATGCTCTGCTGCAGGACAGGCACTGGCGCGCAAACATCGGCGCACTGGGCTGCGTGGCTGCGCAATACGCCGGTTTCAACGAAGGCGGGCCGATTGACGGTGTGAACGACGGCACGCTCGGCGGCTATGAGGACAGCACATTCGAAGTGAGCTCGCTGACGCCGCGGCTGATGAGCTGGCGGGAGTCCGGCAGCATCTTCTGCGGCGGAGCGCATCCGACCAACTATTCGGACGCCTACATCATGGATGTGCGGCGCGGCGTCCTGCTTGGCCTTCAGGACATTTTCTCGGATACGGTGGATGGCAAGCCCGGTCCTTCCCTGGCCTCCTTCGTCAAGCAGCGGCGCAAGAAACCGACCGATCAGACCGACATCGATCACGAAGCCGAATGCGGCATGGACGATCTCATCGGCGAATATCTGGCGGTCAGCCTCTGGCGTGAGGGCGACAAGCAGGTTCTGGTGTTCGGGCTCCAGACCCTGCCGCATGCCATCCAGGCCTGCGCCGACGATCTGCTGGAACTGCCAGTCGCCGAGGCACGTGACCTCTTCAAGCCTGAATTCGCGAGACTGGTCGAGCCATAGCCGGGATGGCGCGGCGTGAGGCCGGCCGGCCGCTTTTCGCTTTATTGTGACAATGATCTATGGTTTGTCGCGCCGCGGCCAAGCCGCTGTTCCGAAGCGTTTTTTGAGGGAGTAATCGATAAATGGCGAATGAAAACTGGCTCGTCTACGGTGAGATCACCGGCCCTGTGGTGATGATCGGCTTCGGCTCGATCGGACGGGGAACGCTGCCGCTGATCGAGCGCCATTTCAAATTCGACAAGTCGCGCATGACGGTCATCGACCCGCGCGACACCGACCGCAAATTGCTCGACGAGCGCGGCATCACCTTCATGCAGGATGCGGTGACCAAAAAGAATTACAAGAAGCTGCTGACACCGCTTTTGACCAATGGCAGCGGCCAGGGCTTTTGCGTCAACCTGTCGGTCGACACTTCCTCGCTCGAGTTGATGAAGCTCTGCCGCAAGCTTGGCGTCCTCTATATCGACACGGTGGTCGAGCCCTGGCTCGGCTTTTATTTCGACGAAAAGGCCGACAACGCCTCACGCACCAATTATGCGCTGCGCGAGACCGTGCGTACTGAAATCGCGAAGAACCCGGGCGGCACTACGGCGATCTCATGCTGCGGCGCCAATCCCGGCATGGTCTCGTGGTTCGTCAAGCAGGCACTGGTCAACCTCGCCACAGATCTTGGCCTCGACTTCGCGGAACCCACGCAGCACGATCGCGAAGGCTGGGCCAGGCTGATGAAGAAGGCCGGCGTCAAGGGCATCCATATCGCCGAGCGCGACACCCAGCGCACCAAGAAACCCAAGCCGATGAACGTGTTTTGGAACACCTGGTCGGTCGAAGGCTTCATTTCGGAAGGCCTGCAGCCGGCCGAGCTCGGTTGGGGCACGCATGAGACGTGGATGCCGAAGAACGCCAAAAAGCACAAGAACGGCTCGAAGGCCGCGATCTTTCTGGAGCAGCCCGGCGCCAACACGCGCGTGCGCACATGGTGCCCGACGTCCGGTCCGCAATACGGATTCCTGGTGACGCATAATGAGGCGATTTCGATTGCCGATTTCTTCACGTTGCACAGCAAGAAAGGCAAGGTGGAGTACCGGCCGACCTGCCATTACGCCTATCATCCCTGCAACGACGCCGTGCTGTCGCTGCACGAGATGTTCGGTGCCGCCGGCGAGGCTCAGCCCGTACATCACGTGCTCGACGAAAACGAACTGGTCGATGGCATCGACGAGCTCGGCGTGCTGCTCTACGGCCACGCCAAGAACGCCTACTGGTACGGCTCGCAGCTGTCGCTGGCCGAGGCGCGCAAGCTGGCGCCCTACCAGAACGCCACCGGTATGCAGGTCACGTCGGCGGTGCTGGCCGGCATGGTCTGGGCGCTGGAAAATCCGGAGGCCGGCATCGTCGAAGCCGACGAGATGGATTACAAGCGCTGCCTCGACGTGCAGAACCCCTATCTGGGGCCGGTCAGGAGCTATTATTCGGACTGGACACCGCTCGACAATCGGCCTGGTCTGTTTCCCGAGGACCTCGACACCAAAGACCCGTGGCAATTCCGCAACATCCTCGTTCGATAGCAGCGTTACCTCAACACTCCGCCAGCTTGCAATCGCCCGGAAATCGGGCGATTGAAGAGGGGCGGCCTAGAGCGACGTGCGTCCATTTGGACGCACAAGATACGCTCTAGCACTTTGAATGCGCGCATCGTGCTTTCCGAAAATCGGATCGATTTTCGGGCCGATGCGAGAGGAGAGGATCTTGATGATGACGATTGCGCAAAGACTGTTTTCGGCTGGCATTGCAGCGGCCGCTACGGTCGCGTTGGCGGCCTGCACCACCACCGGCCCGGGCGAGCCGCCGGTGATCACCGCCAAAGGGGTCGAAGGCTCCTGGATCGACGCGCAGGGCACGGGCTTGTCGACCTTCAAGGGCGGCAGCTTCGCGACCGTAGCAACCGACACCGGCCAGAAGCTTGCCGATGGCAGCTACACCATGACCGGCGGCACCTCGGTCGAGATCCATGGCACTTCGCTGATCCGCCAGACGCCGATCAGCTTCAACTGCTTGATGGTCTCCACCAGCCAGCTCAATTGCACCAGCGCGAGCGGGCAGAATTTTGTGCTGACCAGGCGCACCTGAAGTCCGATTCCGAATTGACTTTGCACAAGGGCGGCGGCTTCAAGCCGCCGTCTTCTTGCGCCGCCAAAGCTGATGCCGAATTCCGCTTGCATCGACTGAAACGCGATGTGAACATGGCCCGAGAGGGCTGTTACATCCCAGTCAAACAAGAGCGTTAAACGCGTCTGGTCCAGTTATCCGGGAGACGAGAATGAAGAAGATCGCTGCCATCGCCGCGCTGTCGGCATCGGCGCTTGGCCTGTCGGCAGGAGCATCCTTTGCCGACTACACGCTGAACATCCTGCACATCAATGACTGGCACAGCCGCATCGAGAGCAACAACAAGTACGAATCGACCTGCTCAGCCGAGGAGGAGACCAAGGGCGAATGCATCGGCGGCGCCGCCCGCCTGGTCACAGCGATCGCGCAGGAGCGCAAAAAGCTGGAAGGCCAGAACGTGCTGCTGCTCAGCGCCGGCGACAATTTCCAGGGCTCGCTCTTTTACACGACCTACAAGGGCAAGACCGAAGGCGAATTCCTCAACCAGATGAAATTCGATGCCGAGGCTCTCGGGAACCATGAGTTCGACGATGGCGAGTCGGCGCTGGCGCCGTTTCTCGACATGATCCAGTTTCCGGTGCTCGGCGCCAACGTGAAGGCCAATGCGCAATCCAAGCTCGGCGACCGCGTCAAGCCGTCGATCGTGGTCGAGGTCGGCGGCCAGAAGATCGGCATCGTCGGCGCGGTCACCAACGACACGCCGGAGCTTGCCTCGCCCGGCCCGAACATCGCCATTGAAGACGACGTCAAGTCGATCACCGCGGAGGTCGAGAAACTGAAGGGAGAGGGCGTCAACAAAATCATCGCGGTCACCCATATCGGCTACAAGCGCGAGCGCGACGTGATCGCCAAGATCCCGGGAGTCGACGTGGTGGTCGGCGGCCACAGCCATTCGCTGCTGTCCAACACCGATCCCAAGGCGGAAGGCCCATATCCGACGATGGTCGACAGTCCGGACGGCTACAAAGTGCCGGTCGTGCAGGCGGCGTCCTATTCGAAATATCTCGGCGAGTTCAAGGTCGTGTTCGACGACAACGGCGTCGTCAAGGAGGCAAGCGGCGATCCCATCCATCTCGACAAATCGATCACGCCCGACCCCGCCGTGCTTGCCCGCATCAAGGAACTCGGCGCGCCGATCGAGGCATTGAAGAACAAAGAAGTCGCCGAGACCACCAAGGCGATCGACGGCAGTCGCGAAAACTGCCGCGCCCGCGAATGCGAGATGGGCAATCTGGTCTCCGACGCCGTCCTCGACCGGGTCAAGAGCCAGGGTGTCGAGATCGTCATCTCGAATGGTGGCGGCTTGCGCGCCTCGATCGACCAGGGCACCGTCACCATGGGCGAGGTTCTCACCGTGCTGCCGTTTCAGAACACGCTGGCGACCTTCCAGATCTCCGGCAAGGATCTGGTTGGCGGCCTCGAAAGCGGCCTCAGCCAGGTCGAGGACGGCGCCGGGCGCTTCCCGCAGGTTGCCGGCCTGAAATATGCGTTCGACAAATCGGCGCCGCCTAATGGACGCGTCAAATCGGTCGAGGTCATGGAAGGCGGCGCCTGGACGCCGATCAAGCCGGACAAGGATTACCTGGTCGCCACCAACAACTATGTCCGCCAGGGCGGCGACGGCTACAAGGTGTTCGCAGAGAAGGCCAAGAACGCCTATGATTACGGCCCGGGGCTGGAACAGGTCGTTGCCGATTACCTCGGTGCGCACCGGCCCTATACGCCGAAGCTCGACGGCCGCATCACCGAGATCGCCGCGACCGTAGCCCCAGCCGCAGAACCTGCCAAGCCTGCCGAACCGCCAAAACCTGCTGAGGCCGCGCCGGCAAAGCCTGCTGAGCCGGCAATGCCCGAAATGCCGGCCGGCTCCGGCGACATTTCCAAGACGCCGCCGGCCGTCCCGGCTGAAACCGCGCCGGCAACACCCGCACCCGCCGAGCCGGCCCAGCCGGCGGCACCTGCGGCTCCGGCCACACCGGCTCCGGCGACCCCTGCTCCGGCTGAACCGGCCAAACCGGCCGAGACGGCGCCTGCCCCGAGTCAGCCAACCCCAAGTGAACCAGCAAAACCTGCCGAGCCGGCTGCGCCGGCACCAGCCGAAAGCAGCCATGTAATCGTCGCCGGCGATACCTATTGGGATCTCGCGGTGAAGGCCTATGGCGACGGCACCAAATGGAAAATGATCTACGATGCCAACAAAGCCTACGAGCCACGCCGGCTGCCGATCGGCGCAACCTTGACGATCCCGGCGGCCTCGAAGTAATCCGGCCGCAGGAACTCAAAGCACCCGCCCGGCAAACCGGGCGGGTGTTGCATTTCTGGGACAAGGTGCGGCCAGACGCAGCATTTGAAAACCGGCGCGGCATCGCTACTTTCGCCGCGGCACCGTTGGTTCGCGGTGTTGGAGAACCTCATGACGCGTGCCAGCCCTGCTGAAATCAAAGCCGAGAGGACCACCGCCTCGCCATCGGCGGAGCGCCCTCTGGTTAGGACCGGCAAGGTCGGTGTCATGCTGATCAATCTCGGCACCCCCGACGGCACCGGCTTCAAGCCAATGTGGCGCTACCTCCGTGAGTTCCTGTCCGATCCACGCGTCATCGAGCTCAACAAGGCGATCTGGTATCCGATCCTCTACGGCGTGGTCCTCACAACCCGGCCGAAGAAGTCGGGCGCCAACTATGCCAGGATATGGAACCGGGAGCGTAACGAGTCGCCGCTGCGCACCTACACCCGCGCCCAGGCCGAGAAGCTCGGGCTCGCGCTCGGCGACCTACCCAATGTCGTTGTCGACTGGGCGATGCGCTACGGCAATCCTTCGACCGAGAGCGTGGCCGGGAGACTGGTCGAGCAAGGCTGCGACCGCATCCTGTCTTTCCCGCTCTATCCGCAATATTCGGCGACGACGACTGCGACTGCCAACGACCAGCTGTTTCGCGCGCTGATGAAGATGCGCCGCGCCCCGGCCATTCGCAGCGTGCCGCCCTATTACAACGAGCCGGCCTATATCGATGCGCTCGCCCGTTCGATCGAAAAGCATCTGGCGAGCCTCGCCTTCGAACCGGAAATTGTCATCGCTTCCTATCACGGCATTCCGAAACCCTATTCCGACAAGGGCGACCCCTACCAGGCCCATTGCCTCGAGACGACGCGGTTGCTGCGCGAAAAGCTCGGCTGGGATGAAAAGAAGCTGATCACCACCTTCCAGTCGCGCTTCGGCGCGCAGGAATGGCTGCAGCCCTACACCGACAAGACGGTCGACAGACTAGGGCGCGAAGGCGTGAAATCGATCGCCATCGTCAACCCGGGATTTTCCGTCGACTGCATCGAGACGCTGGACGAGATCGGCAGGGAAGCGGCCGAGACCTTCCACCATGCCGGCGGCGAAAAGTTCGCACACATCCCTTGCCTCAACGACAGTGCCGAGGGCATGGCGGTGATCGAGGCGATGGTGCGGCGCGAGTTGTCCGGCTGGGCCTGAATGGATCGCCCGTCCATGCACCGGCAATCCGTGATCACCTGATTGTCACGTTGCTGAAACACACTTAAGTGTTTGGTCAAGTCGGCCGCGTGGAATGTCCAACATGGCCGGCCTTTGAGGGGAGAGCCAAATGGGTTTCAGTGGTTTTGATATCGCGCTTCTTGTTCTTGTCGCCCTTGTCATGCTGGTGCTTTTCAAGGGCATCCGGACAATTCCGCAAGACTATAATTATACCGTCGAGCGCTTTGGCCGTTACACCAAGACATTGAACCCAGGCCTAAACCTGATCGTGCCTTTCGTCGACCGTGTCGGCGCCAAGATGAACATGATGGAGCAGGTGCTCGACGTTCCGACGCAGGAGATCATCACCCGCGACAATGCCACCGTTGCCGTCGATGGTATCGCCTTCTATCAGGTGCTCAACGCGGCGCAGGCCGCCTACCAGGTCTCCGGCCTGCAGAATGCGATTCTCAATCTCACGATGACAAACATCCGCACCGTGATGGGCTCGATGGACCTCGACGAACTTTTGTCGAACCGCGACGCCATCAACGAGCGCCTGCTGCGCGTCGTTGACGAGGCGGCACATCCCTGGGGCATCAAGATCACTCGTGTCGAGATCAAGGACATCAACCCGCCGGCCAATCTCGTCGAATCGATGGGCCGCCAGATGATGGCCGAGCGCAATAAGCGCGCCCAGATCCTCGCCGCCGAAGGCCTCAAGCAATCGCAGATCCTGGAGGCCGAGGGCCGCAAGGAAGCCGCCTTCCGCGACGCCGAGGCGCGCGAGCGCTCGGCCGAGGCTGAAGCACGCGCCACGCAGGTGGTGTCGGAGGCGATCTCCAAGGGCGACGTGCAGGCGCTCAACTACTTCGTCGCGCTGAAATACACCGAAGCGCTGACCAGGATCGGCTCGGCGACAAACAGCAAGCTCGTTCTGATGCCGGTGGAGGCCTCATCGCTGATCGGCACGCTCGGCGGCATTGGCGAAATCGCCAAGGAGGTTTTCCGGAGCGAAGGCACCGCCGGCGCCGCACGACAGGCCGCCCGCCCGCCGGTGATTCGCCCGAGCGAAACCTGAGGCCGCAGCCATGCTCGACCGCATTGTTTCCGAACTCGGCCCGTGGAGCTGGATGGTCCTCGGCTTCGTCCTGCTGGTTATGGAGGTCATCGCGCCGGGTATTTTCATGCTGTGGATCGGCATTGCCGCGCTGTTGATCGGCGCCGTCTCACTTCTCATCTGGGATGCCGGTTTCTGGACCTGGCAGGTCCAGGTCCTCGCCTTCCTGGCGCTGTCGCTGGTCTCGGCCTATGTCGGCAAGCGGCTGGTGGGCGGACGCCACCGATGAGACCGACCAGCCCCTGCTCAACCGTCGCGGCGCGCAGATGGTCGGCCGGACGGCGACCCTTGCCGAGCCGATCAAAGACGGCCGCGGCCGCATCAAGCTGGGCGACACATTGTGGCGCGTCTCCGGCCCTGACCTGCCGGCTGGCACGCAGGTGCGGGTGACGGGCGCCGCCGACACCGATCTGGAACTGACGGTCGAGGCGGTCTAGAAGCCCGCTAAAGCAATTCCAGGAAAAGTGTGAGACGGTTTTCCGACCGGAATTGCGCAAAGACAAAGAGATAGAGCGGTTCAGCGTTCCGTGAAACGATGAACCGCTCTAGGCAGCACCGATGCGCAGCAGGTCGTGCAGATGGACGAGCCCGATCGGCCGCCTGCCTTCGACCACCATCAGGCTGGTGATGGCCGAGTCGTTGATCGTCTGCAGCGCCGTCGCAACAAGCGTGTCGGGCGCGGCCATTTTCGGCTCTCTGGTCATCACCTGATCGACGCTCATGGCCAGGAGATCGCTGCCGATATGGCGCCTGATGTCGCCATCGGTGATGATGCCGATCAGCTTGCCGTCCGCGGCAGTCACCGCCACGCAGCCAAACCCCTTGCGCGACAATTCGAGGATCGCTTCGCGCATGCCGGTGCCGGACGACACCAGCGGCAGCCTGTCGCCGACATGCATGATCTCGCGGATCTGCGTCAGGTTGGCCCCGAGCTGGCCGCCGGGATGGAACGTCCGGAAATGGTCCGGGGTGAAGCCGCGTGCCTCGAGCAGCGCGATGGCCAGCGCATCGCCCATCACCATTTGCAATAGTGTCGAGGTCGTCGGCGCAAGGCCGTGCGGGCAGGCTTCCGGTGCTCGCGGCAGCAGAAGCACGACGTCGGCCGCGCGCGCCAGAGCCGATTTTTCACCCGCAGTGACCGCGACCAGCGGAATCGAGAAGCGCCTCGAATAGGCGATGATGCCCTTGAGCTCGAGGCTTTCGCCCGACCACGAAAGGGCGACGATGGCGTCATTCCTGGCGATCATGCCGAGGTCGCCGTGATTGGCTTCGGCAGGGTGGACGAAGAAGGCCGGCGTGCCGGTCGAGGCGAGCGTCGCGGCGATCTTCGAGCCGATATGGCCGCTTTTGCCGACCCCGGTGACGATGACACGGCCATCGATCTGCGACACCATGCCGACGGCCCGTGCGAACGGCTCGGCCAGCCCGTTTTCGAGAGCGTCTGCCAGTGCCGCGACGCCGGCCTGCTCCGTCGCCACCGTTCTCAGCGCCGAGGCAATCGCGGCCTGCCCATCGTGCCGCTTCCTGTCTGGGGATTTCACGTCCATGGACGATGCGATTAGCGCTTCGGCGCGCGCCTGTCCAACGGAATTGCCGTCCCGAACCTCCTGACGGGCCATCCCTCAACGCTCCGTTAACCATCCCCATTTACGGTTTCGTAAGTATGGCGCGCGTGCGCCGCGCAAGCAGTGGTGCCGATGTCCGGGTTTCAGCCTCAAAACAAAATGGGACGAAAGGGCAAGGCGGTTTGCGCTTTGCTGCTGGCAACCAGTGTCTTTGCGTTGTCGCGGCCGGCACTGCTTTGCGCCCAGGAAACCGAACTGCGCGGCGAGGTTGCGGAATCGACAATCCTGGACGACCAGCAGTACAAGATCAGGCAATCGAGCATAGCCGGAACCCAAGCCGCGCAGGCTGCTGCAACCGCCAACGACAATACGCCGCTGCCTACCTATCGCCCGGCCAGCCAAGGGGCGTTGCCTGACGACGGCACGGGCGAGGCGACCACAACCGGCGGCACTTTCGATCCACCAGCGGCCAGCGGCGACCCATTTCCCGACAACCCTGCTCCGCCCCCACGACGGCGGCCAAGCGTAACGCAACGCGCCGCCAATGCGGCCAACAGCGAAGACGAGACCGCGGACAGCCAGAAGCGCAAGAGAACCGCGACTGCAGCGACGGCGACGACCGATGACACCGACACCGTAGACGAGCAGGATACGGTCAACCGCCGTGCCGTCACCGTCGATTCCGCCGAAAGGCTGAGGCTCGACCCCGGCGCCGAGCGCATCGAAGCCATCGAAGGCCAGAACAAAAAGAACGAGGACGACCCGTTCGCCGCCACCGGCATCAAGCTCGGCTCCTTCGTGATCCGGCCGACGCTCGAGCAAGGCCTGACGTCTTCGACAAACGCCGATTCGAGCAGCCTCGGCAAGCCGGCATTGCTGTCGGAAACGACGCTGCGCTTCAACGCCGTCTCCGATTGGCGGGAGAATTCGGCGACGGTTGAGGGCTATGGCATCTTCCGCGAAACCTTGTCCGGCTATGACATTCACGAGGCGCAAGGCCGCGTCGACGGCACACTCAACATCGATCTCGACAATGATCTGCGCGCCATCGCCAAGCTGGGCTATGAGGCCGTGCCCGAATCGGCCTCGGCGCCGGACGCAGTCGTCGGCGCCGTTGGCCAGCCAGTGCGGCAGACAGTGAACGGAAGTCTCGCCGTCGAGAAGGATGCCGGCAAGATGCGCTTCGCGCTGACCGGCGCGGTCGAGCACGACATCTTTGGCGACGCCAAGCTTTCGTCAGGCGGATCGCTGTCGCAGAAGGGCCGCGACTCGACGCTCTACACGGCCATTTTGCGCACCGGTTACGAGATCTCGCCTGCCATCACTCCGTTCACCGAAATCGAGATCGGCCGGCGCGCTTATGATTTGCGCGTCGATCCAAACGGCTTCCAGCGCTCCTCCAGCAGGCTTGGCGCACGGGCCGGCGTCGAGCTCGATCTCCGCGAGAAGCTTAGCGGCGAGTTCTCGGTCGGCTGGCTGCGCGAGGCCATCGACGACGACCGCCTGCCGGCGATTTCGGGCGCGACGGTCAATGCCGATCTCAAATGGTCGCCGGAACGCGAAACCACGATCGGGCTCACCGCACAGACGACCGCCGAGAACACGACGAATGCGGGCGAAAGCGGCTCCATGCTCTATTCCGGCAGCCTCACCGGCGAGCGGCAGATCCGCGCCAACCTGACCGGAAATGCCGCTCTCGGCCTTGAATGGCGCGACTATACCGGCTCCGACGATCATGATTTGACGCTGAGCGCCGAGGCTGGGCTGACGTGGTGGCTGAACCGCTACACCGGGCTCACCACCCGCGCCAGGACTGAAAAACTGACCAGCAACCTGGTTGGGCGCGACTACACGGCCAACAGCATCTTCGTCGGCTTGAAGTTGCAGCGCTAGCCGGTGTTGAAACTATGAGGCTACGCCGCGGCGTTCTGACGGCGCGAGTTCGTCCAGAAGCGTGCGAATTACACCGGCCATGCTGGCATTCATGTCGCTACGCCAAAGTGCGAAGGCAACGTTGGCCTCGACGAAGCCTTCGGGCGAGCCGCAGTCGAACGTCCGCCCGCGGTAGTGGTAGCCGTAGAAGGGCTGTTGCTTCTGCAGCTTCAGCATTGCATCGGTGAGCTGGATCTCGTTGCCGGCGCCTTTTTCCTGACCTTCGAGTATCTTGAATATCTCCGGCTGCAGGATGTAGCGCCCGTTGATGTAGAGGTTCGACGGCGCGGTGCCGGTCTTCGGCTTTTCCACCATGCCGGTGATGCGGAAACCGTGATGCGCGTCCTCGCCGCGGCCGACAATGCCGTATTTGTGCGCCTCGGCCGGATCGCACTCCTGCACGGCGACGATGTTGTTGCCGGTCTCGGCGTAAAGCTCGACCATGTCCTTCATGCAGCTTTTTTCCGACTGCATGATCATGTCGGGCAACAGCAACGCAAAGGGCTCGTCGCCGACGAGCTCGCGCGCGCACCAGACGGCGTGACCAAGGCCGAGCGGTACCTGCTGGCGGGTGAAGCTGGTCTGCCCCGGTGCCGGCTGCAGCCGCTGCAGGCGGGCGAGCTGGTCGTCCTTGCCGCGCTGCGCAAGCGTGTCGTAGAGCTCGAACTGGACGTCGAAGTGATCCTCGATGACCGCCTTGTTGCGGCCGGTCACGAAGATGAAATGCTCGATCCCGGCTTCGCGCGCCTCATCGACCACATACTGGATGACCGGCCTGTCGACGACCGTCAGCATTTCCTTGGGAATGGCCTTGGTGGCGGGGAGAAAGCGCGTGCCGAGACCGGCAACCGGGAACACTGCCTTGCGAACTCTCTTCATGTGCCAATTATCCATTTGCATGCCTGTTCGGCAATCCCGATTCGAGACATTTTCATGCCGAAATCGAGGATTACTGAACGGCGGGTCAGAAATCTCAGCTGGTAAAGCATTGACGCATCTTTTCACCCCGGACGGCACCTATGGTAAACCAAATGCTAACCGGGTTCGGCGATGAATAGTCTTCCTGAGATGAAGAAGGAGGAAAAGATGTCCGTTCGCAACGCCGCAAGGCGCTTCACCAGCGTCCTGACGGCCGCCAGCCTCTCGCTTGCCTTGCTCATGCCCAGCGGACCGGCTTTTGCCGATGCCGGCTTCCGCCAATGGGTCGCCAGCTTCCGTGCTACCGCCGTGGCGAGCGGCGTTTCCGGCTCCGTCTACGACCAGGCATTCAAGGGCATCAACGATGCTGACCCGGTGGTACTGGAAAAGGCCCGTACTCAACCCGAATTCACCGCACCCGCCTGGGATTATTTCGACAACCGCGTCCATGACCAGTCGGTCGCCGTCGGCCAGCAGATGGCAAGGAAATGGAAGCCTTGGCTGGACAGGATCGAGGCAAGATACGGCGTCGACCGCTACATCCTGCTGGCCATCTGGTCTATGGAATCGAACTACGGCGAAACCCTCAAGCGCGATGATATCATGCGCAATGTCGTGCGCTCGCTGGCGACGCTTGGCTATGCCGATCCGAAGCGAGCGAAATTTGCCCGCACCCAGCTGATCGCGGCGCTGAAGATCCTGCAGACCGGCGACATCGACGAAAGCCATCTCAGCGGCTCATGGGCCGGCGCGATGGGCCATACCCAGTTCATCCCCACCAGCTACCAGTCCTATGCGGTCGATATGGACGGCAACGGCAAGCGCGACATCTGGAATTCGATTCCCGACGCACTGGCGACAGCCGCCAATTTGCTGAGGAAGAACGGCTGGCAGGCAGGCAAGACCTGGGGTTATGAGGTCAGCCTTCCGGACGGCAAGAAGCTGCCCGGAGGCTCGAAGTCGCTGTCGCAATGGCAGGCGCTGGGGGTCAGCCGTGCCAACGGCAAGCCGTTCAAGAACGGTGCGGACAAAGCGACGTTGAAGCTGCCCGGCGGCAGCGGCGGGCCGGCTTTCCTGATGATCAAGAATTTCTCGGTCATCAAGCGTTACAACAATGCCGACAAATATGCGCTCGCCGTGGGCCTTCTTGCCGACGAAATTGCCGGCTATGGCGGGCTTGTGCAGGACTGGAAGCGACCATTTACCAAGCTCTCCTTCGAGGAAAGGCAGGAGCTTCAGAAGCGACTTTCCGAGCACGGCTATTACGACGGCAAGTTCGACGGCAAGATCGGTGACGGATCGAAAACCGCCATCATGGCCTTCCAAGCAAAGGCTGGCTTGACCCAGGACGGGTATCCGAGCAAGGAAGTGCTCAAATGGCTCAGGCAGAACTAGAGCCGGTTGCGGGATGGAGAGGGTGATTGGTTTCGGCTGCGCGCATCCGGTTAATCGTTCGTCGCGTGCCGATCCTCGTTCTGGCGATCGCCGTTCTGGCGGTCGGCGGCGCCAGTGCCTTTCATACCGCGGCCATGGCGCAGGAGCCGGAAAGTCGTGGCTGGTCGCTGCGCGACCTGTTGTTTCCGCGCAGAAGCGAGCGGTTTGAGCAGCCGCCGCCCGAATTCCAGAGAGAATTCCAGAGAACAAAGCCCAGGCCCAAGCTGAGAAAGCCCCGGTCAGTTAGCCGGCCGCCGCCGGCCGAGCCGACAACCCCAGTAGTCGAGAAGGCGCCGGATGCACGCGTCGTTCTGGTGGTCGGCGATTTCATGGCGTCTGGGCTGGCTGAGGGGCTCGACGCCGCCTTTGCCGAAAACACTGGCGTCAGGATCGTCGTCCGTGCCAACGGATCGTCCGGCTTCGTGCGTGACGATGTCTACAACTGGCCAGAACAGGTCAAGTCGCTGATCGCTGCCGAAAAACCGGCAGCCGTCGTCGTCATGCTCGGATCCAACGACCGGCAGCAGATGCGCGTCGGCGATGTACGCGAGCAGCCGCGATCCGAAAACTGGACCAAGGAATACGAGCGCCGGACCGATGCGTTCGGCAAGGCCATCGCCGCAACCAAGGTGCCGTATCTGTGGGTCGGCATGCCGGCCTTCCGGGTCTCGAAAATGACCTCCGACATGCTGGCCTTCAACGACATCTTCCGCTCGTCCGCCGAAAGCCACGGCGGCGAATTCGTCGACGTCTGGGACGGGTTCGTCGACGAGAACGGCGCCTTCATCACCAGCGGACCGGACATCAACGGCCAATCGGTGCGCCTGCGCTCCGACGACGGCATCAACATGTCGAAGGCCGGCAAGCGCAAGCTCGCCTTCTATACCGAAAAGCCGCTGATGAAGATCCTGGGGCTGGCCGCGCCGGGAAGCGTGGTGACGGCTTCTGCCCCGGCCGGCGCTCCCGTCGAGGCGCCGGCACCTGCCGCGGCACCGATAGCTGTCGATCGCACCGTGCCGATGCTGCTCAGCGATCCGGCGCTGGACGGCGGCTCGGAACTTCTCGGCGCCGCCCCGCCGGCAAAAGCTGACAAGAATTTGCCGGGCGAAAGGCTGATCGTCGAGGGCAAGGCGCCCGACGCCTCACCGGGCCGCGCCGACGATTTCTCCTGGCCGCCCAAGACACAGCCTGCGACGGCGGCCGCATCCGATACGACGACGGCGATCCGCCAGTAAACAGAACCTCTTCGGAACGGGCTCAGCGCGGCAGCACGCTCGATCCCATCAGCGCCTCGTCGATGGCGCGCGCCGCCTGGCGACCCTCGCGGATCGCCCAGACGACCAGCGACTGGCCGCGCCGCACGTCGCCCGCCGCATAGAGCCTTTCGACGCTGGTCCTGTAGTCCCGGTCATTGGCCTCGACATTCTTCGAACGGCGGCTGTCGGTGACGATCTTCATCTGCCCGTCGAGTTCCGAGATCGGCCCGCGAGCGGCTGGCCCGGCAAAGCCGATGGCGATGAACGCGAGATCGGCGCGGATGACGAATTCCGTGCCCGCGATCGGCTTGCGCTTTTCGTCGACCTCGCAGCATTTGACCCCGGTCAGCTGGCCGTCTTCGCCGATGAATTCAAGCGTCGCCACCTGGAATTCGCGCTCGGCGCCTTCGGCCTGCGACGATGACGTGCGCATCTTGGTCGCCCAGTAGGGCCAGACCGACAGCTTGTCCTCCTTTTCCGGCGGCTGCGGCCGGATGTCGAGCTGGGTGACGCGTACCGCGCCCTGGCGGAAGGCGGTGCCGACGCAGTCTGAGGCAGTGTCGCCGCCGCCGACGACGACGACGTGCTGGCCGCCGGCGACGATCGGGCGCGACGGCCATGCCACCGACTGGATCGGCTCGCCGCCGATACGCTTGTTCTGCTGCACCAGATACGGCATGGCGTCGTGCACGCCGTCGAGATCGTCGCCCGGGATGTTGGCCGGGCGCGGCGTTTCGGAGCCGCCGCAATAGAGCACGGCGTCATATTCGGCGAGCAGTTCGGCGACCGGCTTGTCGACGCCGACATTGACGCCGCAATGGAAGCTGACACCTTCGCCCTGCATCTGCTCGATGCGCCGGTCGATATAATGCTTCTCGATCTTGAAATCGGGGATGCCGTAGCGCATCAGCCCGCCCGGCCGGCTCTCGCGCTCATAGACGTGAACGTCATGGCCGGCGCGGCCGAGTTGCTGGGCAGCCGCCATGCCTGCCGGCCCCGAGCCGATGATCGCGACGCGCTTGCCGGTCTTCCGTTCCGGCGGATAGGGCCGGATATGGCCGGTTTCATAGGCTTTGTCGGCAACGGCCTGCTCGATGGTCTTGATGGCGACCGGAATATCCTCGAGGTTCAGCGTGCAGGCTTCCTCGCAAGGTGCGGGGCAGATGCGGCCGGTAAATTCCGGAAAATTGTTGGTCGAATGCAGGTTGCGGATCGCGTTTTCCCAGTCGCCATTGTAGACGAGGTCGTTCCAGTCCGGGATCTGGTTGTGGATCGGGCAGCCGGTCGGTCCATGGCAATAAGGAATGCCGCAATCCATGCACCGCGCGGCCTGTTTCTCGACCTCCTTGTCCGACATCGGCAGCGTGAACTCGCGGAAATGCCGGATGCGGTCGGAAGCCGGCTGGTACTTGTGCACCTGCCGGTCGATCTCGAGAAACCCTGTTACCTTGCCCATAGTCCAGTCCCTGCTGTCCGGAAGGCACGCCTGGCGACGCACCCGTTAACCTCATAAGGCAGCTGTGGCAACCTTCAGTCCGAGGTCAGGATTGTTGATGAAGATGGTTGCCGGGACGCATGGCCTCCCGGCAATTTCCAAATCTATTCCGCCGCCACGTTCATGCGCATCCGCTCCATCTCGATCAGCGCGCGGCGGTATTCGACCGGCATGATCTTCCGGAATTTCGGCCGGAAAGTCGCCCAGTCGTCGAGGATTTCGCGACCTCGTACCGAGCCGGTGTAGTGGACGTGGTTGGAGATCAGCTGGTAGAGCCGCTCCTCGTCATGGCTGGTCATATCGCCGGATACGTCGACACGGCCCTTATGGTCGAGATCGCCGCCATGGTGGAGCAGCTTTTCCATCAGGTCGTCCTCTTCCGGAACCGGCTCCAGCTCGACCATCGCCATGTTGCAGCGTTCGGCGAAATCACCCGCCTCGTCGAGCACATAGGCGACGCCGCCCGACATGCCGGCGGCGAAGTTGCGGCCGGTCTGGCCGATGACGACGACGATACCGCCAGTCATGTATTCGCAACCATGGTCGCCGACGCCTTCAACGACGGCGGCGACACCCGAATTGCGCACGGCAAAACGCTCGCCGGCAACGCCGCAGAAATAGGCCTCGCCCTCGGTTGCGCCGTAGAGCACGGTATTGCCGACAATAATGGACTCGGCAGCAACGATTTTCGTGTTCTCCGGCGGGCGGATGACGATGCGGCCACCCGACAGGCCCTTGCCGACATAGTCGTTGGCGGCGCCCACCAGTTCGAACGAGACACCGCGCGCCAGGAAGGCGCCAAAGGACTGGCCGGCCGTGCCGGTGAGCTTGACCGAGATCGTGTCCTCGCGCAGGCCCTTGTGCTTGAAGCGCTTTGCCACCTCGCCCGACAGCATGGCGCCGGTCGAACGGTCGACGTTGCGGATCGGCAGTTCGATACTGACCGGCTGCCTGGCTTCGAGCGCCGGCTTTGCGAGGTCGATCAGCTTGCGGTCGAGCACGTCGTCGATCGGATGCTTCTGCCGCTCGGTCCAGTGCACCGCCTCGTGCGGCGCATCGGGCTTGTAGAACATCTTGCTGAAGTCGAGCCCGCGTGCCTTCCAGTGCTGGATCAGCTCGCGCTTTTCCAGAAGGTCGGTGTCGCCGATGATCTGGTCGAGATGGGTGTAGCCCATCTCGGCAAGCACCGCCCGCACCTCTTCCGCCACATAGAAGAAGAAGTTGATGACGTGCTCGGGCGTGCCCTTGAAGCGCTTGCGCAGCACCGGGTCCTGTGTCGCGACGCCGACGGGGCAGGTGTTGAGATGGCACTTGCGCATCATGATGCAGCCGGCCGCGATCAACGGCGCGGTCGAAAAGCCGAACTCGTCGGCGCCGAGCAGTGCGCCGATAATGACGTCACGCCCGGTGCGCAGGCCGCCATCGACCTGCAGCGCGACGCGCGACCTGAGGCCGTTGAGCACCAGCGTCTGGTGCGTCTCGGCAAGGCCCATCTCCCACGGGCTGCCGGCATGCTTGAGCGAGGTCAGCGGCGAGGCACCGGTGCCGCCGTCATAGCCTGATATGGTGATGTGGTCGGCACGCGCCTTGGCGACGCCGGCCGCAACCGTGCCGACGCCGACTTCCGAGACCAGCTTGACCGATACGTCGGCCGCCGGATTGACGTTCTTCAGGTCGTAGATGAGCTGCGCCAGATCCTCGATCGAATAGATGTCGTGATGCGGCGGCGGCGAGATCAGGCCGACGCCCGGCGTCGAGTGCCTGACCTTTGCTATGGTCGCATCGACCTTGTGACCCGGCAGCTGGCCGCCCTCGCCTGGCTTCGCCCCTTGCGCGACCTTGATCTGCATCATGTCGGAATTGACAAGATACTCCGCCGTGACGCCAAAGCGTCCCGAGGCGACCTGCTTGATCGCCGAGCGTTCGGGGTTCTTGCCGCCGCCCGGCAGTGGCAGATAGCGATCGGCCTCTTCGCCGCCCTCGCCGGTGTTCGACTTGCCGCCGATGGCGTTCATGGCGCGCGCCAGCGTCGTGTGCGCTTCCCTTGAGATCGAGCCGAAGGACATCGCCCCGGTCGAGAAGCGCTTGACGATATCGGCCGCCGGCATCACCTCGTCGAGCTTGACCTTCTTGCGCCCGGTCTCTTGCGCAAGCTTGATCTTGAACAGGCCGCGAATGGTCTGCGCCTGCGCCGTCTCGCTGTCGATCTGGGCGGAATAGTCCTTGAACGTCTCCCACGAGCCTTGGCGCACGGCGTGCTGCAAGGTCGCCACTGCGTCGGGCGACCAGATATGGGCCTCGCCGCGCATGCGGAACATGTATTCGCCGCCGACCTCGAGGCTGTTGCGCAGCACCGGGTCGTTGCCGAAGCCGTCGGTGTGGCGGCTGACCGTTTCGGCGGCGATCTCGTCCAGCCCGACGCCCTCGATCAGGGTCGCCGTGCCGGTGAAGTACTTCTGCACGAAGTCCGACTTGAGGCCGATGGCGTCGAAGATCTGCGCGCCGCAATAGGACTGGTAGGTCGAGATGCCCATCTTGGACATCACCTTGAGGATGCCCTTGCCGATCGACTTGATGTAGCGGGAGACGACCTCGTAGGCATCGACCTCCGCTGGCAATTCGCCACGCTTGTGCATATCGAGCAGCGTGTCGAAAGCGAGATAGGGATTGATCGCCTCGGCGCCGTAGCCGGCGAGGCAGCAGAAATGATGCACCTCGCGCGGCTCGCCGGATTCCACGACGAGCCCAACCGAGGTGCGCAATCCCTTGCGGATCAAATGATGGTGCACGGCCGCCGTTGCCAGCAGCGCCGGAATGGCAATGCGATCCGGGCCGAGCTGACGGTCCGAAAGGATGATGATGTTGTAGCCGCCGGCGACCGCCGCCTCGGCGCGCTCGCACAGCCGGTCGATGGCGCCCTGCATGCCGGCCGCGCCTTCATTCGAACCGTAAGTGATGTCGATCGTCTTGGTGTCGAAACGGTCTTCGGTGTGGCCGACGGAGCGCAGCTTCTCCAGATCGCCATTCGTCAGGATCGGTTGGCGCACTTCGAGCCGCTTGCGGCGCGAATTGCCGACAAGATCGAAGATGTTGGGCCGCGGCCCGATGAAGGACACCAGGCTCATCACCAGCTCCTCGCGGATCGGGTCGATCGGCGGATTGGTGACCTGTGCGAAATTCTGCTTGAAATAGGTGTAGAGCAGCTTCGATCTGTCCGACATTGCCGAAATCGGCGTGTCGGTACCCATCGAGCCGACGGCTTCCTGGCCGGTGGTCGCCATCGGCGACATCAACAGCTTGGTGTCCTCCTGGGTGTAGCCAAACGCCTGCTGGCGGTCGAGCAGTGAGACATCCCTGCGCAGGGCGCGCGGCTCGACCGGGTTCAGATCCTCGAGGATGAGCTGTGTGTTGGCGAGCCAGCTCTTGTAGGGATGCCTGGTCGCGATCTCCGACTTGATTTCCTCGTCGGAAACGATGCGGCCCTTGTCCAGGTCGATCAGCAGCATGCGGCCGGGCTGCAGCCGCCACTTCTTGACGATCCTTTCCTCCGGCACCGGCAGCACGCCGGCTTCCGAAGCCATGATGACGCGGTCGTCATCGGTGACGATGTAGCGCGCCGGCCGCAGCCCGTTGCGGTCGAGCGTGGCACCGATCTGGCGGCCGTCGGTGAAGGCAACCGCCGCTGGCCCGTCCCACGGCTCCATCAGCGCTGCGTGATACTCGTAGAAGGCCTTGCGGTCCTGACCCATCAGCTTGTTGCCGGCCCAGGCTTCCGGGATCAGCATCATCATGGCGTGGGCGAGCGAATAGCCGCCCTGCGTCAGGAATTCGAGCGCATTGTCGAAGCAGGCGGTGTCCGACTGCCCTTCGTAGGAGATCGGCCACAGCTTCGAGATGTCGTTGCCGAACAGTTCGGAATCGACCGAAGCCTGCCGCGCCGCCATCCAGTTGACGTTGCCGCGCAGGGTGTTGATCTCGCCATTGTGGGCGACCATGCGGTAGGGATGCGCCAGCTTCCACGACGGGAACGTGTTGGTCGAGAAGCGCTGGTGAACCAGGATCAGCGCCGTCTCGAAACGCGGGTCGGTGAGATCCTTGTAGTAGGCGCCGACCTGATAGGCCAGGAACATGCCCTTGTAGACGATGGTCCGCGACGACATCGAGACGACATAGAAGCCGTTGTCGACGCCTTTGGTCTCTTCGTGGATACGGCCGGAAATGACCTTGCGCAGGATGTAGAGCCGCCGCTCGTAATCGTCGTCGTTCTCGATCTCGGCGCCGCGGCCCAGGAACACCTGCCGGTGCACCGGCTCGGAAGCGGCTATGTCGGGCGCCTTCGACAGCGACGAATTGTCGACCGGCACGTCGCGAAAGCCGAGCAGCGGCTGGCCCTCGAGCTGCGCCACCTCGGCGATGATGCCTTCGATATGCGCCTGCAGCTCCGGGTCGCGCGGCATGAACACGTGGCCGACGGCGTAGTGGCCGGGCTTCGGCAGTTCGACCCCTTGCTTGGCCATCTCCTCGCGGAAGAAGCGGTCCGGCAGCTGCACCAGCACGCCGGCGCCGTCACCCATCAGCGGATCGGCGCCGACCGCGCCGCGATGCGTCAGGTTTTCGAGCACGGCAAGGCCGTCCTCGACGATCTGGTGCGACTTCACGCCCTTCATGTTGACGATGAAGCCGACGCCGCAGGCATCATGCTCGTTGCGCGGATCATAGAGGCCGTGCGCAGCATAGCCGGTGCTGGTTCGCCGAATATTGGTCAGGGACGGATTTTTGACGGCTGCCGCTGTCGTCTGCGCGGCCTTCGTCGCAGATGGCGTCATGTCCGTCATCGTCCTGTCCTCCGTTCCGTCCCCTTCGGGCGCTGGTTTCCGTCGGGAAGCGCGTGGCTCCCCTTTCAATCTGCGGCACGTCTTGCGAAATTCTTGCCGACCGTGCGGCTTTCCGCATGGTTCGCATATGGTATTCGTACAGGCCGGAGCCAGACTGTCTAGCTGTCGCTCGCGGCAATGGCCGCAGAGGCGCAATCATATGCCAATGCGGCCAGTTTTGTGCGACAAAATAAGACAGCACTACTGTCCTAAATTTTTATGACAGAAATTTTGGATGCACACAAGACCGATTCACAAATTTCTTGAAGCTTTCGCGACAGAAAATTGCGCGGAACGCCATGTCAGCGTAACCTTCCGTCGCTGCATCTACGCTCATGCGTTTCACTGGCTTTAGCGGATTTTCGGTATCTGCCCCTTGCGACCGGCATGCGAAAGCGGCCAAGCTCGCACCGATTTCCCCAGCATAGGCAGACGCATGATTTTCGCTTCCGACAATTGGGCAGGCGCCCATCCCCGTATCGCTGCCGGCCTGTCGGCCCATGCCGACGGCTTCTCCACCGCCTATGGCGACGGTGCCCTCGACAAGACCGTTTACCAGCGCTTCAATGAGATCTTCGAATGCGAAGTCGCGGTGTTTTTCGTCGCCACCGGCACCGCTGCCAATTCGTTGTCGCTGACTACCTATAACAAGCCAGGCGGCATTTCCTTCTGCCATCGCGAATCGCACATCATCGAGGACGAATGCGGTGCACCGGAATATTTCACCGGCGGTTCGCGGCTTTGTACAGTCGAAGGCGCACTCGGCAGGATCGATGCCGGCAATCTGGAACGGGCGGTGGACCGTTTCGCACCCGAAAACGTCCATTCCGGGCGGCCGGTTGCCGTTTCGATCACCCAGTCGACCGAAGTCGGCACCGTCTACACACTGAACGAAATCGCCAGGATTTCGGCGATCGCAAAGCAGCATGGACTGCCGCTGCACATGGATGGGGCCCGCTTTGCCAATGCGCTCGTCGCGCTGGAAACGACGCCGGCCGAAATGACCTGGAAGCATGGCGTTGACATCCTCTCCTTCGGCGGCACCAAGAATGGCTGTTGGTGCGCCGAGGCGATCGTGCTGTTCGACCTCGAGCGAGCCAAGGAATTGGCCTTTTTGCGCAAGCGCGCGGCCCAACTGTTCTCGAAATCGCGCTTCATCGCCGCGCAATTCGATGCTTATTTCAGGGGTGGACTGTGGCTCGACACAGCACGGCACGCCAATGCGATGGCGGCACGGCTTGCCGCGGCGATAGAAGATTCCCCTTCGGCCCGGCTGGCCTGGCTGCCGCAGGCGAACGAGGTCTTCGCAGTCATGAAAAAGGCCGAGGCCGAAAGAATGCAAGCGGCAGGGGCGGCCTTCCACGACTGGCACAGGCCGCTCGGCTACGACGGCTACATTGGCGAAGACGAAGCGCTCTATCGGTTTGTCACCAGCTTCGCGACCACGCCCGACGAGGTCGACCGTTTCGGCTACCTGCTCGCCGGATAGCAAGCCTTGCCCACCAGCAAAAAGAGCGGCGCATTGCTGCACCGCCCTTTCTTCCCGGGGAGTTGGCGTCCCGGAGTTTAGCTGCCTGGCTTAGGCGGCAGTCTTGGCCTCGATCTGCTTGGCCTTGGCCGGAGCCGAGGTGATCGCGATCTTGCGCGGCTTCAGCTCTTCGGGGATGTTGCGCTTGAGGTCGACGAAGAGCAGGCCGTTCTTCAGCGCGGCGCCGACAACCTCGACGTGATCGGCAAGCTGGAAGCGGCGCTCGAAGGCTCGGCTGGCGATACCGCGATAGAGCAGTTCGGAGCCTTCGCCATTGCCTTCCTCCTTGCGCTCACCCTTGACGGTCAGCACATTGCGGTGAGCTTCGATCGAAATCTCATCTTCCGAGAAGCCGGCCACAGCCATCGAGATGCGATAGGCATCCTCGCCCGTGCGCTCGATGTTGTAAGGCGGATACGTCTGGCCTTCCGGCTGCGCAAGCGAATCGAGCATGGTGAACAACCGGTCAAAACCGACGGTCGAACGGTAGAGCGGGGAAAAATCAACGTGACGCATGGTGTGTTCTCCTGTTGAGCAACAAGGTTGCGTATGGCCGGTGCGAAACCCGTGACGGCGTTCCGGATGGGCCAGCGGCCCCGACATTGGCGACCGCATGACAAATTTGGGAAGCCGGCGACGGCATTTCAAGATTTTCCCGCGTCCGAACGGGACCGGGTCCCGGCCCACGTCCCGATGCCGATGAACGGCAGATGAACCGTGGCTTCGGCGAGCGTTCAGCCAGGCGGCATTAAAACTGTTCTCGAGATAACGAACAGGTCGCCGGAAAAGGCGACACGACGAGGCCGAACCGGGTGTAACGTCCCTTCCTCCCGGTCGACAGAGGCCGGAAGCACGCCAAGGCTGCTTCCGGCCTTACTTGTTCGCTGCCTGGCGGTCGAGCTCCCCGGCGTCCCAAATTCCTTTGCTTTTGGCGCATGGGCGTTTATGCCTGACTTGCGCCCACACCGGCACCGACACCAACCAAAAACCGCATGACCGATCTTCTCCACCAGCCCCCTCTCTTCCAGGAAACTCCGGGCAATCCGCTGCCGGAAAACGCGGCCGGCGGCTTCTTCACCGCGCGCGACGGCAAGAAGATCCGCTATGGGCTGTTTGCCGCGGTTGCCCGCCCGATGAAGGGCACCGTCGTCGTCCTGACCGGCCGCAACGAGTGCATCGAGAAGTATTTCGAGACCATTCGCAACCTTGCCGACCGGGGCTTTGGCGTGGCAACCCTCGACTGGCGCGGACAGGGCGCTTCCGACCGGCTGATCGGCGACCGACAGCGCGGCTTCGTCCGGAGCTTCTTCGATTACACCGGCGATCTGGAGCAGTTCTTCGAGGAGATCGTGCTGCCCGATTGCCGAGGACCCTACTACATACTGGCCCACTCGGCCGGCGCGGTGATTGCGCTGCTCGCCGCGCCCTCGATGGCGAACCGCGTGCGCCGCATGGTGCTGATCGCACCGTTCTTCACCGTGCCGGACCTGCCGGTTTCGGTAAAAACCGTCCGCCGCCTCTGTTCGCTGTTCTGCCTTCTCGGCCTTGGCCGGCTCTATGCCGCATGGGGGCCGCGGCCCAAGGAATCGGTGCCCTTCGCCATAAACAAGCTGACCAGCGACCCGGAACGCTATCGGCGCAACACGCTGATCTACGAAACCTATCCGCAGCTGGCGCTCGGCGGACCGACGATCCGCTGGCTGAAGGCGGCCACCGAGGCATCCTTGATCGTCAGCGACCCGGATTTCATGGCCAAGATCCAGGTGCCCTTGCTGATGATCGCCGCCGGCGCCGACCAGGTCGTCTCGACCAGGGCAGTCGAAGCCTATGCGAGGCGTCTGCGCGTCGGCTCGCTAGTGATGATCGACGGCGCCCGCCATGAGATCCTCCAGGAAGCCGACCTCTATCGCGAGCAGTTGCTTGCGGCATTCGATGCCTTCATCCCCGGAACCGGCGACGCTGTTTGACCGCTTTGCCGGCGCCCGCCAACAAAGCCCGCACGGGTCGCTTGTCCGGCGCAGCCCCTTATTCCCGTTAAGGCATCGAGCGCTAGGTTGCTGCCAAAGAGAATGGAGGCCATTTGCCGGGAGAAAAACGACCATGAACGCATCGAACACGCTGTCACGTCAGGGGCATCGGCTACTGCAGATTGGCGTCGCGCTGCTGCTGTTTTCGTCATTCGAAGGGTTTGCAATACCGTATCTCGCCGCACCGCGGCTCGGACTGTCCGCGCACACGCTCAGCGCCCTGGAGGGCGTTCTCTTGCTGGCTCTAGGCCTCACATGGTCTAGGCTCAATCTCGGCGCGGCGACGTCGCGGATTGCTTTCTGGCTGCTGATCTATTCGGCTTTGGCGATCCTGGCCGCCTACGTGATCGCCAGCGCCTGGGCGGCCGGCAACGAGACTATGCCGTTGGCGGCCGGAGCCTTCCACGGAAGTGCCTTTCAGGAAGCTGTGATCAAAGGTGTGGCGTATTCGTCCGCGCCGACCGGCCTCATCTCTTTCGTGCTCATTTTGTGGGGCCTGCGTCTCTCGGACGCTTGGCCTGCCGACAGCGAATGCATGTCGCGCAGCGGTTTTGCGATAACATGCATAAAACAAGCGCGTCCCATGAGTTCACTCAAACGCGACGCGCTTTGCTTTAGGACCGTACCGCGGTTTCCGTCGGATTTGCGCAAAACAGACGCGTGGGTGCACCGGATGCTCAGCCGCGCAGCGCCGCCATCGCGGCTGCGTGCAGCTCCGGTGTCGCCGCCGCCAGGATGTCGCCGCCGTTTTCCGCCGGCCCGCCTTCGAAGGTGGTGACAACGCCGCCTGCCTTCTCGATGATCGGGATCAGCGCGACGATGTCGTACGGTTTCAATCCGGGATCGGCAACGATATCGACGCTGCCCGCCGCCACCATCGCGAAGGCATAGCAGTCGGTGCCGTAACGGGCGAGCTGGACCTGTTGCTCGAACAGGTCGTAGCGCAGGCGCGCGTCTCCCTTGAACAGCGCCGGCGTGGTGGTGAACAGCGTCGCCTCGGCGAGATTCGTCGTCTTGCGCGTAGCGAGTTTTCGGGGGCCACCGGGACCTTCATAATGCGAGCCGGAGGCATTGGCGTAGAACAACTCGCCGGTGAAGGGCTGCGACATCATGCCGGCGACGGCATCGCCGTCGACCGTCAGCCCGACCAGCGTGCCCCATACCGGCAGGCCGGAAATGAAGGCGCGCGTTCCATCGATCGGATCGATCACCCAGACATGCCGGCTGGAGATGTTTTCGCTGCCATGTTCCTCGCCGAGAATGCCGTGATCGGGGTATTGCGCTGATATCAGCGCCCGGATGGCGCGCTCGGCCTCGCGGTCGGCCTCGGTGACCGGGTCGAAGCTGCCGCGCTCCTTGTTGGTGACCGCGCCCTGGTTGCGGAAGCGCGGCAAGGTCTCGGCTGCGGCGGCACGCGCAATGCGCCGCATGAACTCGATGTTGATGTCCAACTGATTCTCCCGCTCCAGCATGTTTGGAGATACCCGTTTGCCTACGGATTTATGCCGAAACAAGGGCGTTCGGAGCCTTTCGCATGGTGCCAACTGTTGCTCGAATGCAACGCCGCCGTCATGGAAATGCAGTTTCCACTTCACAGTGAATTAAAAAAGCCGGAACGCGCCTTGACATTTGTGCAGCGCACAATACGTTTGTTCTCGGACAGGGGTTCCTGTCCATGCCCTCCTTGGGCGTTTCCTCCCTAGACTTCGACCGTGTCGTGCAAACGATGCGGTCTTTTTTTACGCTGCCGCATGAGCGGCGGTACCGCGATTCCGCGGCTATTCGGCGGCCAGCGGCAGATCCATGAAATTGTGATCGGGCATCGCCATCAGTTCGGCCGAAAACCGCGCCAGATCGTCGGCCAGTGCGTCGAAACCAGCCGATCTCTGGAACGTCCGCTCATTCATGTAGAGCCCGCGATTGACCTCGATCTGCAGCGCATGCAGATGGCGCACGGGGCGGCCATAGTGCTCGGTAATGAAGCCTCCGGCATAGGGCTTGTTGTGGGCGACGCTGTAGCCCATGCCGGTGAGCAGGCCGATCGCCGTCTCGGTCAACGCCGCCGCGGCCGAGATGCCGAAACGGTCGCCGACGATGAAATCCGGCCGCAATCCGCTGTCGCCGACCCTTATGCTTGCCGGCATCGAGTGGCAGTCAATCAGCACGGCGTAGCCGAAGCGCGCATGGGTTCTGGTCAAAAGCCGTTTCAGCGTCTCGTGATAGGGCTTGTAGACCGCTTCGATGCGCGCCACGGCTTCCGCCAGCGGCAAGCGGCCGGAATAGATGTCGAGCCCCTCGCCGACCAGCTTGGGCACGGTGCCGAGCCCGCCGGCCACCCGCGCCGAGCGGATGTTGCAGAATGACGGCACCGGTTCGGCGAACATGCGCGGGTCGAGTTCCCACGGCTCCCGATTGACGTCGAGATAGGCGCGCGGGAAGTTTGCCGCCAGCATCGGCGCTCCGAGCGCGACGGCGCCGCCGAACAATTCCTCGACATAGCAGTCCTCGGAGCGGCGGATGGCGTTGCGGTCCAGCTTGGCCATAGCCATGAACCGGTCCGGATAGTAGCGGCCGCTATGCGGCGAGTTGAAGAGGAAGGGAACGCGCTGTTCGGCGCCCGATCGGATTTCGAAGGGTGGAACGACCGAAAAATCCTCGGCTGCCGTTTTCAATTTGGACGAACCCGGGAATACCAATGCATCATGATGGGAAAGTGCCACCTCGCCGCCCGCATGTCCAGCCGCCGAAGCGCCAGCCAAATCAGGATTGTGCGGCCAACGTTCACTTGATGTTTACCGTCACCTCCTCATATACAGCATGGTTAACGGGCTTGCCGAACGGCATTGTCGGTTGGGTGATTCGGACGGGACAACATGGCACGCATTCTGCTGGCGGAAGACGACGACGACATGCGCCGGTTCCTCGTCAAGGCGCTGGAGCGCGCCGGTTATCAGGTCAGCGATTTCGACAATGGCGCCAGCGCCTATGAGCGGCTGCGCGAGGAACCTTTTTCGCTGCTTTTGACCGACATCGTCATGCCCGAGATGGATGGCATCGAGCTCGCCCGACGCGCCACGGAGATCGATCCCGACCTCAAGGTGATGTTCATCACCGGCTTCGCCGCCGTCGCGCTGAACCCTGATTCCAAGGCGCCGAAAGACGCCAAGGTGCTATCGAAGCCGTTCCACCTGCGCGACCTCGTCAACGAGGTCGAAAAGATGCTGCAGGCCGCCTGACGCGCTTTTTGTCGCGTCTTGACCGACGCCGCAAGCCAGGCGTTCTTTCCCTTTTCCCGCTATTGACGTGCCGAACCAAAAATGGTGTATGCGCGGCTTCGGATGGGCGTGTAGCTCAGCGGGAGAGCACTGCATTGACATTGCAGGGGTCACAGGTTCAATCCCTGTCACGCCCACCATCCAAATAATCCCTCAATTGGCCGTCGGTATTTTTCGTCGACTGACGTTCCCGGCCTATACCGGCCTCAGGCCGCACCGAGGCGGAGATCCCCGGTCTCGACGTGCTCCAGAAACCAGGCATAGGTCTGTTCCAATCCGCTGCGCAGCGAGTAACGCGGGCGCCAGCCGGTGGCGAACAGACGCGACACGTCCATCAGCTTGCGCGGCGTGCCGTCCGGCTTCGTCGCATCGAACGTTATCGCAGCATCGGCGCCGGCGACCGACACGATGGTGCGGGCAAGATCGGCAATGGTGATGTCTTCTCCCGAGCCGACATTGATGTGGCTGTCGCCCGAATAATTCTTCAGCAACCAGACCAGCGCGTCGGCGGCGTCGTCGACATGCAGGAATTCGCGCATCGGCGTGCCTGATCCCCACACCTCCAGGGTCTTGCGGCCGGCGCGCCTGGCCTCGTGCGCCTTGCGCATCAGAGCGGGCACGACATGGCTGGAATTGAGGTCGAAATTGTCGCCCGGGCCGTAGAGATTGGTCGGCATCGCCGAGATGTAGTCGACGCCGTACTGGCGCCGATAGGCCTGGCACAGTTTCAGCCCGGCGATCTTGGCGATCGCATACCATTCGTTGGTGGGTTCGAGCGGTCCGGTCAGCAAGGCGTCCTCGGAGATCGGCTGCGCCGCGAATTTGGGATAGATGCAGGATGAACCGAGAAACAGCAGCTTCTGCACCTCGTTGCGGAAGGCGCTGTCGATGACATTGTTCTGCATGACGAGATTGTCCTGCAGAAAATCGACGGGAAGCCTGTTGTTGGCCAGGATACCGCCGACCTTGGCCGCCGCCATCACCACTGCATCCGGCTTGCGGTCGGCCATCCAGCGCCGCACGCCGGCCTGGTCGAGAAGATCGAGCTCGGCGCGCGAGGCGGTCAGGACCTCGCAATCCTCATCGGCCAATCTGCGCAGGATAGCCGAGCCGACCATGCCGCGATGTCCGGCCACGAAAACGCGCTTGCCCTGAAGGTCGAAGGTCATCAGCTTACCCCAATGCAGAACGGCAGCTATGCCAGTTGGCCGGCGGAGCGCCGGATCGGCTTCTCTGTTGCCGGACGCATACCGCATACAGATTTGCCCAGACAAGGCAAATCGCAAAGCCACCCGAAGCAACCTTTGGATCGGACGCTGTAGCGCTCGCGATCAGACGCCCGCTACCGCGCAGAGGCTTGTCATTCTGGCAATGGCAAGCTCGGGGTCGGCCAGCAACCCTGCCTGGTCGGCAAGGCGAAAGACATCGGCATAGTGACGGATGCCGCGCGCCGATTGCATGCCGCCGACCATCGAAAAATGCTCCTGGTGGCCGTTCAGCCATGCCATGAAGATGATGCCGGCCTTGTAATATTCGGTGGGCGCCTCGAAGATTTTGCGCGACAGCGGCACTGTCGGGGCCATCAGCGCGTCGTAGCCCGCGCGGTCGCCGTCGGCCAGCTTTGCCAGCGCCGCATTGGCGACCGGCGCGATGGCATCGAAAATGCCGAGCAGCGCGTGCGAATGTCTGTCGCCGTCGCCGGCGATCAGCTCGGGGTAATTGAAATCGTCGCCGGTGAACATCAGCACGCCCTCGGGCAGCCGATCCCTGAGCGCAATCTCCTTGCCGGCATCGAGCAGCGATATCTTTATGCCTTCGACCTTGCCGGCATGGCGTTCGATGATCGCGACCAGCGTCTCCAGCGCAGTTTCGAAGTCGCTGCTGCCCCAGTAGCCTTTCAGCGCCGGGTCGAACATGTCGCCCAGCCAGTGCAGGATGACCTTGCCGGAGGCCTGGGACAGGATGCGGTCGTAGACGCCGATATAGTCGTCGGGGCCTTTGGCGACCCCCGCCAGCGCCCGGCTGGCCATCATGATCGCCTTGCCGCCAAGCCCTTCGATGAAGCCGAGCTGTTCTTCATAGGCCGCGATGACATCGTCTAGCCTGCTGGCGCCCCCCGGCGCCAGATGGTCGGTGCCGGCGCCCGACGCGAGAGCGGCGCCTTCGACGCTGCGCGCCTCGGCGATCGAGCGGCGGATCAATTCCTTGGCATTCGCCCAGTCGAAACCCATGCCGCGCTGAGAGGTGTCCATCGCTTCGGCGACACGGAAGCCAAGCCGCCAGAGGTGACGGCGAAACGCCATCGTCTTGTCCCAGTCGACCGCGGGCCTCGACCACGGATCGGTCATGGCGAGGGGATCGGCAACGACATGGGCGGCGGCGTAGGCGATGCGCGAGAAGCGAGCGCCGGCCACAGGCTGTACCGGCTGGCCGACAAGCCGGCAGCGGACACGGCCGGCGCCTTCCCCGGGCAAGGTGATGTCCATGGCTCTCTCCCTTGCCAACGCCTATTAAATGGAACGTTCCAACAAATCAAGATATTTTGACTCCTGCCTCGTGCAGCGAAAATTGCTGCATCGCAGCAGCCGAAAGCCCTGCTTGCCGGAGAATTGCGCCACCGAGCCGCATTTCTCCCGGCTTCGCAAAAACGCGATTGACTCAAATGCGCCGCAGGGATTAGATCGTTCCAATAAAATCGCACAAGAAACCACCGGGAGGACAGATCTGGATGGCCAGCCGGGCCAAGGCAACGATACTCGACATCGCCCGTGAGGCGGGCGTGTCCAAATCGACGGTATCGCTGGTGCTGCAAGGCAGCGGGCTGATCCGGCCCGAAACCGCGCTCAAGGTGCGCAAGGCGATCGAGGATGTCGGCTATGTCTACAACCGCGGCGCTGCCAATCTGCGCAAGGCCCATTCCAACGTCATCGGCATGGTCATCAACGATCTCACCAATCCGTTTTTCGCCGAACTGGCGGTCGGCATGGAGCGCGTCTTCCAGTCGGCCGGCGTCGTGCCTTTCATCGCCAATACCGCTGAAAACCCGGTGCGCCAGGAAGAGGTTTTGAAATCGCTGATGGAGCAGGGTGTCGCCGGGCTCGTCGTGTCGCCGGCGCGCGGCACCACGCCCGGCGCGTTCCGTCGCCTTGAGACCGCAGGCGTTCCGGTCGTCTTCGTCATGCGCCGGCTTCCCGAAAGCCGCATCCCGGTGATCACGCCCGACAATCATCGCGGCGCCTATCTCGCCACCGCCCATCTGATCGGCAAGGGCCATCGCCGGCTGGCCTTCTTCGGCGGCTCATCCGACCTTGTCGTCTATCACGAGCGGCTGGGCGGCTTTCGCGAGGCCTGTGAAGTGCTCGGCATCGCGCCAGCCGACAGGCTGGTCTTCGAGGGCGAAACCAGCCGCAAGGGCGGCATTGCCTGCCTGGAAACCGCGCTTGCCATGGCCGCGCCGCCGACCGCGGCTCTTTGCTTCAACGATGCGGTCGCCTTCGGCGTCTTGCTGGCGCTGCGCAAGCGCGGCCTGGAACCAGGCGCGGACTTTGCCGTCGTCGGCTTCGACGACGTCGCCGAGGCCGAGCACTATATGCCGGCGCTGACCAGCGTCGCGGTGAACACCGCCGGCCTCGGCGAGCGCGCCGCCCACGTCGTGCTGAAGATGATCCAATCGCGCACCACGCGCGCCGAGGATCATATCGGCGCCGTCAACCTCGTGATCAGGGAAAGCTGCGGCCCCGATCGCAAGGAGCATGGCTGCGCAGGAGTGGGGGACGCGGCATGACCGTCAGTTGGGGGCTGATCGGCGCCAGCACGATCGCAAGACAGTTCATGATCGGCGCCATCCGCGCGCAGCCGGACGGCGAAATCGCCGCAGTGATGAGCTCCAGCCCGGAGCGCGCCGCCACCTATGCCAGGGAAAACCGCGTTCCGGCGGCGGTCTCGACGCTTGATGAATTGCTCGGCTCGGATATCGACGCCGTCTACATCTCGACCACCAACGAATTGCATCTCGAACAGGCACTCGCCGGCATCGAGGCCGGAAAGCATGTGCTGTGCGAAAAGCCGCTGGCGCTAACCAGCGCCGACGCGCGCAAGATGGTCGCGGCGGCCAGGGCCGCCGGCGTCGTGCTCGGTACCAATCACCATCTGCGCAATGCCGGCTCGCATCGGGCGATGCGCGAAGCGATCGCTGCCGACCGCATCGGCAGGCCGATCGCTGCGCGCGTCTTCCACTCTGTCTATCTGCCGGAAAACCTGCAAGGCTGGCGCATCACCAGGCCGGACGCCGGCGGCGGCGTGGTGCTCGACATTACCGTCCACGATGCCGATACGCTGCGGTTCGTGCTCGGCGACGATCCGGTCGAGATCTCGGCCTTTACGCAATCGGCCGGCATGGCCGCCGGCGGACTGGAAGACGGCGCCATGTGCCTCTGGCGCTTCAGATCGGGCGTCATCGCCCAGTCGCATGAGGGCTTCACGACAAAATTCGCCGGCACCGGCTTCGAGGTGCATGGCAGCGAAGGCTCGCTGATCGCCAGGGACGTCATGACGCAGAAGCCGATCGGCACGGTTTTGCTGCGCACGGCAAAGGGCGAGGAGGAATTGAGCTTCGACCGCGAAGACCTCTATGCCCGTTCGCTGCGCCAATTCCACGCGGCGATCCGTGGCGAGGGCCAGCCTTCCGCCACCGGCGAGGACGGCGTCTGGTCACTGACCGCAGCCGAGGCGGCATTGCAATCGGCCAGGTCCGGCAACGCCGTTGCCATCGACCCGAAGCTCGGGAGCGAAGCGTGAGCAAGCTCGTTTCAGCGGCTGAGGCTGCCGGCCTGATCAGGGATGGCGTGGTCGTTTCCGTCTCGTCGTCGAGCGGCCTCGGCTGTCCGGACGCGGTGCTGGCCGCCATCGGCCAGCGCTTCGACGCCGAGGGCCATCCCAGGGACATCACGACGCTGCACCCGATCGCCGCCGGTGACATGTACGGCATCAAGGGCATCGATCATCTAGCCAAGCCCGGCCTGTTGAAGCGCACTTTGTGCGGTTCGTATCCCTCCGGCCCGTCATCCGCCGAACCGCCGCATATCTGGAAGATGATCGGCGACAATTCGGTCGCCGCCTATAACGTACCGTCCGGCATCCTGTTCGACATGCATCGCGAGGCCGCCGCCAAGCGTCCCGGCGTGCTGACCAAGGTCGGGCTCGATACCTTTGCCGACCCGCGCCACCAGGGCTGCGCGATGAATGCCGCCGCCAGCGAGCCGATCGTTTCGGTGCAGCAATTCGACGGCGAGGAGTGGCTCTATTTTCGCGCGATCGTGCCGCAAGTCGCGATCATCCGCGCCACCACCGCCGACGAGCGCGGCAACCTCACTTATGAGCATGAGGGCGCCTATCTCGGCGGCCTCGAACAGGCGCTGGCCGCCCGCAACAATGGCGGCATCGTCATCGCACAGGTCAAGCGCGTCGTCGAGAACGGCACGCTGAAGCCGCACGATGTGCGTGTGCCCGGCGTGCTGGTCGACCATATCGTGGTGGCGCCCGACCAGTTGCAGACGACGCTGACGCCCTACGATCCGGCCATCTCCGGCGAGATCTTCCGGCCGCTGTCGAGCTTTCGCAACGCCGAGATGAACGTCCAGAAGGTGATTGCGCGCCGCGTCGCCATGGAGCTTGCCGACGGCATGGCGGTCAATATCGGCTTCGGCATCTCGGCCAATGTGCCGCGCATCCTGCTCGAGGAAGGTCAGCACGGCAAGGTCACCTGGGTCATCGAACAGGGCGCGGTCGGCGGCGTGCCGCTGCTCGACTTCAAGTTCGGCTGCTCGTCGAACGCCGACGCCTTCATGCCCTCGCCGCACCAGTTCATCTATTTCCAGGCTGGCGGCTTCGACGCCTCGCTGCTGTCCTTCCTGCAGATCGACCGCCACGGCTCGGTCAACGTGTCCAGGCTTTCGGCGCGGCCGCACGTCACAGCCGGCGCCGGCGGCTTCGTCGACATCACCGCGCGGGCGAAGAAGATCGTCTTTTCGGGTTTCTTCAACGCCGGTGCCAAGCTGTCGCTTGCTGATGGCGGCATCCGCATCGACCAGGAGGGCAAGGTCAAGAAAGTCGTCGGCGAGGTCGAGCATATCTCCTTCTCGGGCAAGCGTGCCGTCGCGCAGGGACAGGATATCACCTATGTCACCGAGCGCTGCGTGATGAAGCTGACTCCGGCAGGGCTGATGGTGACCGAGCTGGCGCCGGGCATCGACCTCGAGCGCGATGTGCTGGCGCAGGCCGAGATCCCGCTCGCCGTAGCCAACGATCTCAAAGTGACGCCGGATGCGCTCTACCGGGACCGGCCGATCGGCCTGTCGCTCAACGGCGGCGCCTCGCTTGGAGGCGCCCATGGCTGAGCGCCTGGTAACCTTTGAAACCGACGGCGCCATCGGCACAATCACGCTGCGCCGGCCGGAGAAATTCAACGCCCTCGACATCCCGATGCTGCGGGCGCTGGAAGCAGCACTCGACGAAGCCGAGGCGGCGGACGGCATCCGCGTCGTGCTGATCTGCGGCGAAGGCAAGGGCTTTTGCGCCGGCGGCGACGTCGAGGCATGGGCAGAAATGAGCGCAGCCGATTTCCAGGTGCAATGGGTTCGCTACGGCCACCGCGTCTTTGACCGGCTGGCGCGACTGCGGCAGCCGACGATCGCCGTTCTTGCCGGCCATGCACTGGGCGGTGGGCTGGAACTGGCGGCTGCATGCGACCTCCGCGTCGCAGAAACACAGATGAAGCTGGGTTTCCCCGAGACCTCGATCGGTGTCGTTCCCGGCTGGTCCGGCACACAGCGCGCCGTGCGCCGCTTCGGCGCGCAGGCGGTGCGGCGGATGGCGCTCGGCGGCGAAGTGTTTCTGGCGACCGAGGCTCTTGCTCTGGGCATCGTTGATCGGGTGGTGGAGACCGGTCAGGCACGCGTCGAGGCCAAGGCCTGGGGAGAAAAAATCGCCGAGCGCGGGCCGCTGGCGACCGAAGCCGCCAAGCTGATGATTGCCATCGCCGAGGGCGAAGAGAGTGCTGCCGCGACCGAAGCGCTGGCCAGCGGCTTCATCGCGCTGACAAGCGATCTCAGGGCCGGCGTCAAGGCTTTCAAAGCCAAGCAGAAACCGGCGTTCTCAAGATCTTAGGAACCTGGAAATCACATGAACGCGCCTCTCAACATCGCCATGCCCGCCGAGGCAGCCGCAGCGCCGAAAAGCTATCGGCTGCTGATCGCCGGCAAGTTCGTCGATGCCCAGGACGGCCGCACACTGGAGCGCAGCAGCCCCGGCCACGGCTTCACCGTCTCGCGCTATGCACAGGCCGGCGCGGCGGACGTAGAGGCGGCAGTACAGGCCGCGCACAAGGCCTTCGAGACCCGCCCGTGGCCGCGCATGAAGGCAGCCGAACGCGCCACGATCCTGCTCAAGGCGGCTGACCTGATCGAGGCGCGGCTGGACGAGATTGCCCGGCTCGACGCACTGGAATCCGGCAAGCCGATTGCCCAGGCGCGCGGCGAGATCGGCAGCGCCGTCGATATCTGGCGCTATGCCGCGGCACTTGCGCGGACGCTTCACGGCGAAAGCTACGCCAATCTCGGCGATGCCATGCTCGGCGTCGTGTTGCGCGAACCGATCGGCGTCGTCTCGATCATCACGCCGTGGAATTTCCCCTTCCTAATCGTCAGCCAGAAACTGCCCTTCGCGCTCGCCGCCGGCTGCACGGCGGTGGTCAAGCCGAGCGAGATGACCTCGGCCTCGACCTTTGTTCTCGGCGAGATCCTGATGCAGGCCGGCCTGCCGGACGGCGTCGTTAACATACTTGCCGGGCTGGGCGCCGATGTCGGCGCACCGATGGTCAGCCATCCGCTGGTCGAGATGGTGTCGTTCACCGGCTCCACCCGCGTCGGCAAGATGACCATGGCGTCTGCCGCCAACTCGCTGAAGAAAGTCTCGATGGAGCTCGGCGGCAAGAACGGCCAGATCGTCTTTCCCGATGCCGACCTCGAGGCGGCCGCCGACGCGGCGGTATTCGGCGGCTTCTTCAATGCCGGCGAGTGCTGCAATGCCGGCAGCCGGCTGATCGTTCATGAGGCGATCGCCGACGAGTTCCTCGGCGCCGTCAAAGCACTCACCGCCAAGGTGATTGTTGGCGACCCGCTCGACGACCGCACCAAGGTCGGCGCGATGATCTCCGCCGACCATGTGGCCAAGGTCACCGGCTACGTGACGGCCGCGGAAAACGACGGCAGCCGGATATATTGCGGCGGCAAGCAGCTTGCTTCGAGCGGCGGCCAGTATCTTGATCCGACCATCGTTGGCGACGTCACCGAAGACATGGCCATTGCGCGCGAGGAAGTGTTCGGTCCGGTGCTCTCGGTGCTGACTTTTGGATCGATTGAAAGGGCGTTGCACATCGCCAACAACACGCCCTATGGTCTGTCGGCGGGCGTGTGGAGCGCCAGCATCGATACCTGCATGTCGGTGGCGCGGAATGTGCGTTCGGGAACCGTTTGGGTGAACACGTTCATGGAGGGTTATCCCGAACTGCCTTTCGGCGGCTACAAGCAGTCCGGTCTTGGACGCGAACTCGGCAAGCGCGCCGTCGAGGATTATACAGAAGAAAAGACAATCCAGTTTCATCGCGGCCAGCGCACCGGATGGTGGGTCGGCTGAGTTGGGAAGAACCCGGTGGGCATCCGCCGGTCGTGTAAGTTCAACAAGGGAGGAAGTACATGTTGCGCAAACTGCTAATCGGGACGGCTCTCGCATCGGGCGTTGCGTTCGCGGCCCATGCCGAGGACGTCAAGGAAGTCCAGATGCTGCATTGGTGGACGTCGGGCGGCGAAGCTGCCGCGCTGAACGTGCTCAAGCAGGATCTGGCCAAGGAAGGCTTTGCCTGGAAGGACGTGCCGGTGGCCGGCGGCGGGGGCGACGCCGCCATGACCGCGCTGAAGGCGATGGTGGCAGCCGGCAACTACCCGACCGCCTCGCAAATGCTTGGCTATACCGTGCTCGACTACGCCGCGGCCGGCGTTATGGGCGACCTGACCGAGACGGCGAAGAAGGAAGGCTGGGACAAGTCCGTTCCGACGGCCTTGCAGAAATTTGCAGTCTATGACGGCAAGTGGGTCGCGGCCCCGGTCAACGTCCACTCGGTCAACTGGCTGTGGATCAACAAGGCGGTGATGGACAAGATCGGCGGCACCGAGCCCAAGACCTTCGACGACTTCATCGCGCTGCTCGACAAGGCCAAGGCGGCGGGCGTTATCCCGCTGGCGCTGGGCGGCCAGAACTGGCAGGAAGCCACCATGTTCGACTCGGTCGTGCTGTCGACCGGCGGGCCCGAGTTCTACAAGAAGGCCTTCAACGACCTCGACGAGGAGTCGCTGAAGTCCGATACGATGAAGAAGTCGTTCGACAACCTCGCCAAGCTCGTCACCTATGTCGACCCGAACTTCTCCGGCCGGGACTGGAACCTCGCCACCGCCATGGTCATCAAGGGCGATGCCCTGGTGCAGGTCATGGGCGACTGGGCCAAGGGCGAATTCAACGCCGCCAAGAAGGTCCCGGGCACCGACTTCCTGTGCTACCGCTTCCCCGGCACCGAGGGCAGTGTCGTCTACAACTCCGACATGTTCGGCATGTTCAACGTGCCGGAGGACCGCAAAGCCGCCCAGATCGCTCTGGCCACCGCCACGCTGTCGAAGAGCTTCCAGTCGGCCTTCAACGTCGTCAAGGGCTCTGTTCCGGCCCGCACCGACGTGCCGGATACCGATTTCGACGCTTGCGGCAAGAAGGGCATAGCCGACCTGAAGGCCGCCAATGAAGGCGGCACGCTGTTCGGTTCGCTGGCGCAGGGCTATGGCGCGCCTCCGGCGGTTGCCAACGCCTACAAGGACGTCGTCTCGAAGTTCGTCCACGGTCAGATCAAGACCTCGGACGAGGCCGTGACCCAACTGGTCAGCGCGATCGAAGACGCCAAGTAAGGCACCGCCCGTGTGAATGATCTTCCCGGCGCAAGCCGGGGAGATCTCCTGCGGCGAGGTTTTGCGGTTGCGCCGAACGGCACGCTTCGTGCCGCAGAGGCCGCGACGACAGAATTCCAGACCCGCGATACGGAATGGACAGATGAGCACAGTTGCTGAAACCAGTATCACGCTGACGCCGGAGCACGATGCCCGTCCGGGCGCCACGGTGCGCTCGCGCCTTCAGGACGCGCTGCCGAAGCTCGTGCTGGCGCCGAGCTTTGCCGCCACCGTCGTCTTCGTCTACGGCTTCATCCTGTGGACGATCTATCTGTCCTTCACCAACTCCAAGACCTTTCCTTCCTACGCCATCACCGGGCCACGCGCCTATCAGCGGCTGTGGCGCTGGACTTTCGAAAGCGATCCGCCGTCCTCCTGGTACACATCGATCACCAATATGGGGATTTTCGGCTTCCTCTATATTTCCATCTGCCTGGCGCTCGGCCTGTTCCTGGCGATCCTGCTCGACCAGAAGATCCGCGGCGAAGGTGTGCTGCGGCCGATCTATCTCTACCCGATGGCACTGTCCTTCATCGTCACCGGCGTTGCCTGGAAATGGTTCCTCGACCCCGGCCTCGGCCTCGAGCAGACATTGCACCAATGGGGCTGGACAAGCTTCCATTTCGACTGGATCAAGAACAAGGATTTTGTCATCTACACGGTGGTCATCGCCGGCGTCTGGCAGGCGTCGGGCTTCATCATGGCGATGTTCCTGGCCGGCCTGCGCGGCATTGACGGCGAGATCCTGAAGGCGGCGCAGATCGACGGCGCCACCACCTTCCAGCTCTACCGCCGCATCGTTATCCCGCTGCTGCGGCCGATCTTTCTCTCGGCCTTGATCGTGCTCGCGCATCTCGCCATCAAGTCTTACGATCTGGTTGTCGCGCTGACCAGCGGCGGGCCGGGCGGTTCGGCCTGGCTGCCGTCCAATTTCATGTATGAGTACACCTTCAAGCGCAACGAAATGGCCGTCGGCTCGGCCAGCGCCGTGATCATGCTGATGACCATCACCGCGATCATCGTTCCCTATCTCTATTCCGAGCTTCGGGAGAAGCCGCGATGAGCGCCATAGCCACTCCTGCTCGCCAGAGCACCGGCGGTATCAGCGCCAGCACGGTCAACCGTATCGTCATTTACGGGCTGCTGGCGCTGTTCGCGCTGTTCTACCTGATGCCGCTATTCGTCATGCTGGTGACCTCGTTCAAAACCATGGACGAGATCCAGAACGGCAACATGCTGGCGCTGCCGCAGGCGCCAACCTTCGCACCCTGGATAAGGGCGTGGAGCGAAGTCTGCTCGGGTCTCACCTGCGTCGGCATGAAGGGTTATTTCTGGAACTCGATCAAGATGGTGGTTCCGGCCGTCATCATCTCGACCCTCCTCGGCGCACTCAACGGCTATGTGCTGACGAAGTGGCGCTTTCGCGGCGCGACGCTGGTGTTCGGGCTGATGCTTTTTGCCTGCTTCATCCCGTTCCAGTCCGTCCTCCTGCCGATGGCAACGATCCTCGGCAGCCTCGGCCGGTTCGGCGTCAAGCTGCAGAACGCGACCGGCCTCACCTTCGGCTTCGGCAATCCGACGGTGAACCTGGTGTTCGTTCACGTCGTCTACGGCATCGGCTTCACCACCCTGTTCTTCCGCAATTATTACGAAGCGTTTCCGAACGAATTGGTGAAGGCCGCGCAGATCGACGGCGCCAGCTTCTTCCAGATCTTCCGGCGCATCATGCTGCCCAATTCGCTGCCGATCATCGTGGTGACGGTGATCTACCAGTTCACCAACATCTGGAACGACTTCCTGTTTGCCTCCGCCTATGCCGGCTCAGGCGACGTGATGCCGATGACGGTGGCGCTGAACAACGTCGTCAACACCTCGACCGGCGTCGTCGAATACAACGTCAACATGGCGGCGGCGATGATCGCCGCGCTGCCGACGCTCCTCGTCTATGTGCTCGCCGGCCGCTATTTCGTGCGTGGCCTGATGGCCGGCGCCGTCAAAGGATAATCGCATGGCTTTTCTGGAAATTGACGGGCTGAAGAAGCGTTTCGGAGCGGTCGAGATCCTGAAAGGCATCGACCTCGACCTCGAAAAGGGCGGCTTCCTCGTGCTGGTCGGGCCTTCCGGTTGCGGCAAGTCCACGCTGCTCAACACCATTGCCGGCCTGGAGACCATCACCGAAGGCGAAATCCGCGTAGACGGACGCACGATCAACGATCTCCACCCGTCCAAGCGCGACATCGCCATGGTCTTCCAGAGCTATGCGCTCTATCCGAACATGACGGTCGCCGGGAATATCGCCTTCGGCATGGAGATGCGCGGCGTGCCGGTCGGCGAGCGCCAGAAGGCGATCGACAAGGTGGCGAAGGTCCTGCAGATCGGCCATTTGCTGAAGCGCAAGCCAAGCCAGCTTTCCGGCGGCCAGCGCCAGCGCGTCGCCATGGGCCGGGCGCTGGTGCGCGATCCCAAGCTGTTCCTGTTCGACGAGCCTTTGTCGAACCTCGACGCCAAGCTGCGCGTCGACATGCGGATCGAGATCAAGCGCCTGCACGCCACCACCGGCACCACCATCGTCTACGTCACGCACGACCAGATCGAGGCGATGACGCTGGCCACCAAGATCGCGGTGATGCGCGACGGCGAGGTGCAGCAGTTCGGCACGCCGGCCGAAATCTATAACAATCCGGTCAACCTGTTTGTTGCCGACTTCATGGGCTCGCCGGCGATGAACCTGATCCCGGCGACGATCGGCAGCAACGGCAGCGGCTTCTCCGTCGTCATGGAGCGCGAGGCGCGCCAGCCGATCTCGCTGCCGCTGGGCAATGCGCCGGCCGGCCTGTCGGCATTCCAGGGCAAACCGATCATCTTCGGCGTTCGCCCGGAAGCACTGACCGATCCCGAGGGCGCCGAACGCAACGCCTCGAACATCGCCCGCGCCGACTGTCACATCGAGGTCATCGAGCCGGCCGGCTCGGATACGTTCGCGGTCACCAATCTCGGCGGCAAGGCGGTGGTGGCGCGGCTGCGCGCCGATGCCAACATCCAGCCCGGCACGGTCACGCCGCTCGCCTTCAACCTGACCAAGGCGGTGTTCTTCGATCCGGCGACCGAGAAACGCATCGTCTGACGGCCATGACAAATCCCGACATCGTCATCATCGGCTCCGGCATAGGCGGCGCCACGATCGCCTCCGGCCTTGCCGGCAGTGGCGCCTCGATCCTGATGCTGGAGCGCGGCGAACCACTGCCGGCAACCCCGCACGCACGCGACACCCGCGCCATCTTCGTCGACGGCCATTATCGGCCGAAGGAGATGTGGCTCGAGGCCGGAGGTGCTGCGTTCAATCCCGGCAATTACTACTATGTCGGCGGCAATTCGAAATTCTACGGCGCCGTGCTGATCCGCTACCGCAGGCAAGACTTTTCGGAGATGGAGCACTATGGCGGCATCTCGCCGGCCTGGCCGTTTTCCTATGAGGAATTCGAACCCTGGTATTCCACGGCCGAGCAGCTTTTCCGCGTGCGCGGTGCGCTCGGCGAAGACCCGACCGAGCCGTTCCACTCGATACCCTACCCTTTCGGGCCGGTACCCGACGAGCCGCCGATCGCGCGCGCCCGCGCCGAGCTCAGGAGCCTGGGTCTGCACCCGGCATCGCTGCCGCTCGGCGTCGACATCGAAGCCTGGCTGAAAGACGGCAGCACGCCGTGGGACGCGTTTCCCAACACCGGTGCCGGCAAGGTCGACGCCCAAACGGGGCCGCTGGCGTCGGCCCTTGCCGACCAGAACATCAAGCTCGAGACCGGCGCCCACGTCGAACATCTCGAGGCATCGCCGGACGCGAGGACAATCGCCGCCGTCCATTATCGACAGAACGGTACGCTGAAGAAAGTCGCGCCGAAGCTGGTTATCCTATCGGCCGGCGCGGTCAATTCCGCCGCCATCCTGCTGCGCTCGCCCACCCCTGAGGGCAAAGGCGGTGGCAAAGGCCTGGCCAACCGCTCCGACCAGGTCGGCCGCAACTTCATGAACCACAATTCGAGCGCCATGCTGGCGATCGATCCACGCCGCCGGAACAAATCCGTCTACCAGAAGACGCTGATGCTGAACGATTATTATCTATCCGACGGCAAGGGCGGCAAGCCGCTCGGCAATGTCCAGCTCCTCGGCAAGATCGACGGCAACATCCTCAAGGCCAATGTCAGGCGCGCGCCCAAATTCGCGCTCGATTTCATGGCCGGCCACGCCGTCGACTGGTATCTGATGTGCGAGGACCTGCCCGATCCCGAGAGCCGCATCATGGTCGACGGCAAGGACATCGTCATGCAGTGGCGGCGCTCCAACATGCAGTCGCTCGACGGGCTGACCAAGGTGATGCGCGAGAATTTCCGCGCCTGCGGCTATCCGATCGTGCTGTCGCGACCGTTCGACAAGCGCACGCCCTCGCATCAGTGCGGCACGGTGAAGATGGGCAACGATCCAGCGACCTCGCCGCTGGATCCGTTCTGCCGCTCCTTCGACCACAGCAATTTGTTCGTCGTCGACGCCGGCTTCCTGCCGAATTCGGCCGCCGTCAATCCGGCGCTATCGATCGCGGCACAGGCGCTGCGCGTCGCCGATCATATCCGCAAGACGGAGCTTGCAACATGAGCCGCCCGGCAGCGATCGTCACCGGCGGCACGCGCGGCATCGGCCTTGCCTGCGCCAAAGCGCTCGCAGATTCCGGCTTCGACATCCTCGTCGCCGACCTTGCCGACGAAGCCGCCGACGGGCTCGCCGCCGACACTACAGCGCGCGGCGCGGCATTCGCATACCATCGCTGCGACATCGCCGATCTCGGTGGCCATGCGGCACTTATCGATGCTGCATTGAATGCCTTCGGCCGCATCGACTGCCTGGTCAACAATGCCGGCATCGGCGCCGTCCTGCGCGGCGACCTGCTCGAGCTCAAGCCGGAAAATTTCGACCGGGTGCTCGGCATCAATCTGCGCGGCACCGTATTCCTCGGCCAGGCCGTTGCCAAAGCGATGCTCGGCCTGCCGAGCGATGGTGCGAGATCGATCATCACCATCACCTCGGTCAGCGCCGCCATGGCCTCGCCGGAACGTGCCGATTACTGCATCTCCAAGGCCGGGCTTTCGATGTGGGTGAAGAACCTGGCGCTGCGGCTTGCCAGCGAAAACATAGCCGTGTTCGAGGTGCGCCCGGGCATCATCCGCACCGACATGACCGCCGGTGTCACCGCCAAATATGACGGGCTGATCGACGGCGGGCTGGTGCCGGCAATGCGCTGGGGCGAGAGCGAAGATATCGGTGCCGCCGTGGCGGCGCTCGCCGGTGGCAAGCTCGGCTTTTCGACCGGCTCAGTCATCAATGTCGACGGCGCGCTGTCGGTGCCGAGGTTATGAACAGGTGACGCCATGATCGACTACATCCCATGACCGACTACATAATCGTCGGCGCCGGCCCGGCCGGCTGCGTACTCGCCAACCGGCTGAGCGAAGATCCGTCGCATCAGGTGCTGCTGCTCGAAGCCGGCGGCAAGGACTGGCATCCGCTGATCCACATGCCGGCCGGTTTTGCCAAGATGACCAAGGGCATCGCCGCCTGGGGCTGGTCGACAGTGCCGCAAAAGCACATGAACGACCGCGTCTTCCGATACACGCAGGCCAAGGTGATCGGTGGCGGCTCTTCGATCAACGCCCAGATCTACACGCGCGGCAATGCTCGCGACTACGACGCCTGGGAGAAGGAGGAAGGCCTTGCCGGCTGGGGCTATCGCGACGTGCTGCCCTATTTCAAACGCGCCGAGAACAACCAGCGCTACGCCAACGATTTTCACGGCGACCAGGGCCCGCTCGGCGTGTCGAACCCGATCGCGCCGCTGCCGATCTGCGAGGCCTATTTCCGTGCCGGACAAGAGATGGGCATTCCTTTCAATCCCGACTTCAACGGCACCAGCCAGGAGGGCGTCGGCTATTACCAATTGACGCAGAAGGACGCCAAGCGCTCCTCCGCCTCGGTCGCCTATCTCCGGCCGATCCGCGAGCGTAAGAATCTCACCGTCAGGACCGGCGTTCTGGTGACGCGCATCGTCGTTGACAAGGGCCGCGCCGCAGGCGTCGAGATCGTCGACAGGCCGGGCGGCCAGCCAACGATCCTGCGCGCCGAACGCGAGGTGATCGTCTCGTCCGGCGCCATCGGCTCGCCGAAGCTTTTGATGCAGTCGGGCATCGGCCCGGCCGACCATCTGAAGGCGGTCGGCGTGACGCCGGTGCATGATTTGCCAGGCGTCGGCTCCAACCTGCAGGATCATCTCGATCTGTTCGTCATCGCCGAATGCACCGGCGACCACACCTACGACAACTATGCCAAGCTGCATTGGACGGCGTGGGCCGGCCTGCAATATCTGCTCCTGAAGAAAGGCCCGGTTGCCTCCAGCCTGTTCGAGACCGGCGGCTTCTGGTACGCCGATCCGACCGCCGCCTCTCCCGACATACAGCTGCATCTCGGCCTCGGCTCCGGCATCGAGGCTGGCGTCGAGAAGCTGAACAATCCGGGCGTGACATTGAACTCGGCCTTCTTGCGTCCGCGCTCGCGCGGCACGGTGCGGCTGAACAGTGCCGACCCGGCCGACCGCCCGCTGATCGATCCGAACTATTGGGCCGACCCCTATGACCGCGACATGTCGATCAAGGGGCTGAGGCTGGCGCGCGAGATCATGCGGCAGAAGGCGCTGCAGCCCTATGTACTGCGCGAGGTACTGCCAGGACCTGACCTGCAGAGCGGCGACGAGCTGTTCGACTACGCCTGCCGCAGTTCCAAGACCGACCACCACCCGGTCGGCACCTGCCGCATGGGCCACGATGCGATGAGCGTGGTGACGCCCGATCTCAGGCTGCACGGTATCGAGGGCCTGCGCGTCTGCGACGCCTCGGTGATGCCGCGCATCCCCTCCTCCAACACCAATGCGCCGACGATCATGGTCGGCGAAAAGGGCGCCGATCTGATCCTTGGCCGCGAGCCGCTGCCGCCGGCGGTGTTTTCCACCAACCGAGCGGCATGAGGGATAAAGAATGATCAGACACTGTGTTTTCGTCAGATTCCGCAACGATGTTGCCGACGCCGAGCGCGCGGCAATCCACGCCGATCTCGAAGCGTTGCGGACGGTGATCGACGGCATGGGCAAGGTCGAATTCAGCGCCAATGCCAGCCCGGAACCCTTCGCCCGCGGCTTCACACACGGCTTCACCATCGACTTCCGCAACGCAGCGGCACGCGATGCCTATCTCGAGCATGAAGCGCATCAGCGAGCCGGCGCAAGACTGGTCGCGGCGCTCGAAGGCGGCACCGACGGGCTGATGGTCTTTGACCTGGAGATCGCCTGACTATCCCATTCTCAGTGCAACGACGCCGGCGACGATGCTAAGCACCGCGGCACCTCGCCATGCCGTCATCTTCTCGCCGAGCGCGAACACCGAGATCATCATGGCGAACAGGATCGATGTTTCGCGCAGCGACGCCACCGAGGCGATCGGCGCCTTGGTCATCGCCCACATCACGATCCAGTAGGCGCCGCCGCTGAGCACGCCGGTATAGATTCCTGCCTTCCAGTCGCGCGCCAGCACCGGCAGCGCCTGTGGGCCGCGAAAGACTACGCACAGCACCAGCGCCCACAGCGCATCGCAGACGAACAGCCAGGCCGCATAGCTCGATGCGGTGGCGGCCAGCCGCGCGCCGCTGCCGTCGGACAGCGTATAGCTGGCGATGAAGATCGATGTGCCCAGCGCGAAGCCGACGGCGCGCAGGTTCAATTTCTCCAGATGCGCGCCGCCGCGAAACGACAGCACCAGCGTGCCCGCCGACAGCAAGAGGATGCCGACGATGGCGAGCGGCGCCGGCATCTCGGCAACGACGACAATGCCCCCCAAAGCGGCTAGCAACGGCGCGGTGCCGCGCGCCAGAGGATAGGTCTGGGCGAAATCGCCGGCCTTGTAGGCGCCGATCAGGAACGTCCTGTAGCCCATGTGGAAAACAACCGAGGCGAGGATGTACGGCCACACTTCCGGCTTCGGCACCTCGACAAAGGGCAACGTCACCAGCGCCGCGGCACCCATGCCGAGCGTCATCAGCGTGATCGACAGGAAACGGTCGAGATGGACCTTGACCAGCGCGTTCCAGATCGCATGCATGGAAGCGGCCGCGAGCACCGCGAAAAAGACAAACAGGCTCATCGGCGGTTCATCCGCCGCCGGTGACGATCGGCGTCTCCAGGTCGATATCCACCCAGAGCGGAAAATGGTCGGAGGCGATTTGGCCGATATCGGCGCTGACCGAGCGCACGCGCCCCGCAAACATGCCGCCGACGAAGCAATGGTCGAGCCGGCGCTTTGCGATCCTGCCGTCGATGGTCTTCACATGGGTATGGAAATCCGACGTCGGTTCGCTGGCGACGGCGGCGGCATCGACAAGACCGTCGAGATAGGCGGCACCGCGATGATAGGGCGTGCTGCCGACGATGCGCCGGTACTCGGCGCTGCCCGGCTCCATGTTGAAGTCGCCCATCCAGATCGCCGCCAAGGGGTTTTCGGGCTCCTGTTCGCCATTGCTCCAGTTGCGCGCCGGCTCGTCATCGGCGCCGCTCCACGGGCCGCCTTCGGACGGGGCGCGGCGATGCTCGGCGAGCAAATAGTCGATCTGCTCCAGCCGCTCCTCGGCCGCGATATGCGCCAGATGCAACGACAGCACCCGCACCGGACCGGCGGGGGTGCGGACCATGCATTCGAGTGCCGCGTTGCGGGTGTTGAGCGGCCGCAGCGTGCGCCTGAGCGGCAGCGTATGCAGCCGCGACCAGACGATCGGCAGCTTCGACAGAACCATGGTGCCGAATTGCCGCCGCCGGTTGGCGACGCGGCCGTCACGCCGCTCGCTGGCATCCATGTCGAAGGCCGGGCCATAGGCCCAATAATAGTCGGGCAGCAATTGCGAAAGAAGTTCCGGCTGGTCGTCCTCATTGCTGCGCCGCCAGTGCCGTTCCACCTCCTGCAAGGCGATAATGTCGGCACCGGCCACGACCTTGGCGCAACGCGCCAGATCGTAGCGGCCGTCGCTGCCGAAGCCGTACTGGATGTTATAGCTGACCAGCTTCATTGCTTATCCGGCTCAATTTCTTGCTGGCAGTAGCCGTTCGCTGGATTGGTTGCAATGTGCAGCCGGACAGAGGCAGCTTGGGCCAGATGCTAATGCTTGTCGCCCAAAAGTGCGCAGCGGTTTTGGGATAACGACATGCATAAAGACAAAAACTTAAAGCGCGTCGCAAGAGGCTGTTCAATCGCGACGCGCTTTAAGTGGTTAGCGGCTGGAACCGACCGGGCGGGGATGCTGCCAGTTCCGACCAGTCGATCTCTTCCTCGAGGCGGTGGTAGGCTTCGTCGCCGATCGTTCCGTCGATGCGCAAACGCTCCAGCGCATCGCGCTGGCTCTTGATGGCATATAGACGCAATCTGTCATACTCGGTCGCCGCCTGGGCATCCTCCGGGTTTTCGGCGATGGCGCGCTGGGCGGCATATTGCTCTCGCACCGCCCCTGCCGCGCTGGATGTCTTACCGCTGAGCACGTCCAGCGCCGCCTGCATGATGGCGACGCGCGCCTGCGCCACCTCCCGGTCGACCGTCCGGTCGAGGTCGAGATTGAGCAGAAGCAGCAACGGTTTCAGGCTGACGCCTTGCAGCACCAATGTGCCGAGCACGACCGTGAAAGCGGCGAGCACGATCGGATCACGGCCCGGAAAGTCGGCCGGCAGGGCGAAGGCTGCCGCAAGCGTCACCAGGCCGCGCATGCCGCACCAGCCGATGAGCACGCCGCCGCGGAATGTCGGTGCGTCCTTCCGCCTGTCTTCGTCGCCCAGACGTGCCAGCGCTCTGAGGATCGCGCCGCAGCCCAGCACCCAGACGAGCCGCGATACGATGACGACGGCCAGCACGGCCAGGGCAAAGACGAACGCCTCGCTTTGCCCTTGCTCCGCAAGTCGGCCGACGATCGATCGCGCTTGCAGGCCCATCAGGACGAAGGCCAGGACATTGAGCACGAACACTGCCGTCTCCCAGACCGAGTAGGAGCTGACACGATTCCTTGCTGGCATGCGGCGCGGCGACGTACGTGCGATCGTCATGGCATAGACGACGATCGTGATGATGGCGGAAAGCCCTATCCTGTCGGCCAGGATCCAGACGCCGAAGGTTGAGGCGAATTGCACCACGGTGCCGCTCGCCGGGTCCTCGATGCGGCCGAGTATGGCGAGAGACAACCGGCCGAGCACATAGCCTGCGGCAAGGCTGCCGACCGTCGACAGCAGGATCATCGGTACGGCGCTGCTCAACAGGATGGAGCCCGCGGCTGCGGAAACCGACATCCTGTAGATCAGCAGCGCCGTGGCGTCGTTGAGCAGGCTCTCGCCTTCCAGGATGGCGGTGATGCGGTGCGGCACCTTGAACTGTCCGAGCACGGCCGCGGCTGCCACGGCATCGGGCGGCGCCACGATCGCGCCAAGCGCTATGGCGGCGGCGATGGGCAGGCCTGCCATCGTCCAGCCGACCAGCGCGACCGTCACCGTGGTGAAGATGACGGCGCCCAGCGCCAGCAGGATGAGCGAAACCTTGTAGCGGTTGAGATCGCGCAGCGACGTGTCATAGGCCGCGTCGAGCAGAACCGGCGCGATGAACAGAGCGAGCGCCAGCTCCGGGTCAATCTCGATGGTCGGTGCAAATGGCAGGAAGGCGATGCCGGCGCCGGCCAGCGCCAGCAATGAAGGATAGGGAATCTGCAGACGCCGCGACAGCGCGGTCAGAGCGACCGCGATGAGAAGCAGGACAAGGGTGAGTTCAAAAAGCGCCATGCCCTATCGTAGCGGCGAAGCCGGGCGATTGGCACTGCAAAAACGCCGACGGCGTTGGCTGCTGGTGAATGGTGAATGGTGAATGGTGAATGGTGAATGGTGAATGGTGAATGGTGAATGGTTGCTTGCAGAGTAATTTCGGCGCGTAAAGTGCCCTCTTACTATTCACTATTCACTATTCACTATTTCCTAATGCAGCACGAGCATGTCGCCCGACGAGAACGAAATCTCGGCCTTTTCGCCGACGGCTGGCGGCGGTGTGGCCGGGCTGTTGAACGTGTCGAGCGAGACCGTGCTGCCGCCGATGCCGACGCGCACCCGGATGACCGAGCCGAGGAAATGCACCTCGGCGATTTCGCCCGAAAGGCTTGAATCGCGGCCGGGCTGGCGGCCGAGCGAGATCGCCTCGGGCCGCAGCGCCAGCGACAGCGTGTCGCCAGACTTCGAGCCGTTGAGCTTGCCCTTGAGCGAGACCTCTTGCGAGTTGACGCGCACCTTGCCCGATGCCGCGTCGGTGACCGTGCCTTCGAGCACGTTCAGCGTACCGACGAAATTGGCGACGAATTTGGATGCCGGCCGGTTGTAGATCTCGAACGGCGTGCCGACCTGTTCGGCCTTGCCGCCATGCATGACAGCAATGCGGTCGGAGATCGACAGCGCCTCTTCCTGGTCATGGGTGACGAAGATGGTGGTAATGCCGAGCTTCTTCTGGATCGAGCGGATTTCCTCGCGCAGTGATACGCGCACCTTGGCGTCGAGCGCCGACAGCGGCTCATCGAGCAGCAACAGCTTCGGCTTCGGCGCAATCGCCCGCGCCAGCGCGATGCGCTGCTGCTGGCCGCCGGAAAGCTGGTAGGGATAGCGGTCGCCCATCTGCGGCAGCTTGATGATGTCGAGCATTTCGGCAACGCGCCTGTCGGCATCGGCCTTCGGCATGCCGGCGACCTTCAGCCCGAAGCCGATATTCTGCGCCACGGTGAGGTTCGGAAACAGCGCATAGGCCTGGAACACCATGCCGACATTGCGCTGGTTGGGCTTGAGCCGGGTGATGTCCTTGCCGGCCACGACGATCTTGCCGGCGGACGGCTCCTCGAAACCGGCGACCATCCGCAGCACCGTCGTCTTGCCGCAGCCCGATGGCCCAAGGAAAGAGACGAATTCGCCCGGCTCGACGTCGAGGTTGAAATCCTGCACCACGGTGATGGGGCCGAAGGATTTTCGCACATGCTGGATTGAGAGGAATGGCTCGGTCATGGCTTTTTCCTTCGGGTCAGTTCGGACGGTTCGCCGATCGCGGCGCGAAACGCGACAGGATCTGGATCAGCGACATGCAGCCCCAGGTGATGGCGAAGGCGATGATGGCAAGCGCCGCCGGCTCATAGGCGCGGTTGGCGCCGACGTTCTGCAGATAGGGTCCGAAGGCAGGCCGGTTGAGCAGGCTGGCCATGGTGAATTCACCGATGACGATGGCAAAGGTCAGGAAGGCGCCGGACAGCACCGCGATCAGTACGTTGGGCAGGATGACCCGGGTGATGATCGTGCCCCAGCCGGCGCCGAGGATCTGCGCCGCCTCGGTTAGTGTCCGCACGTCGATAGTGCGAAGCCCGGTGTCGACGGCGCGATACATATAGGGCAGCGCCAGTGTCGCATAACCGATGACCAGCAAGGCGTTGGCTCCTGTCTCGCTGGCCAGGAACGGCAGCGGTGAATTCGACCCGTACATTCTGATGTAGCCGAAGACGATGACGATGGCCGGGATGACCAGCGGCAACAGCGTGATGAACTCGACGACGGGCCTGAGCTGCGGCAGCCGCAGGCGAATCCAGTACGCCGCCGGCACCACCACCAGCACGCCAAGGACGATGGTGAAGATGGCGGCGACCACCGAATAGATGAAGGTCGCCTGGAAGCGGGGATCGCCGAGCACGACCTGATAGGCATCGAAGGAATAGGCGCCGCGCCGCATGCGCATGGAGAATTCCACGGTCGCGATAAGCGGAATGAAGAAATAGGCCGCGCCCAGCGCGAAGACGATCCAGGCCCAGAATCTGCCGGACTTCATTTGAGCCACCTCTCAGAGCGGGTCCGGAACCAGATGTAGAAGACATTGGCCAGCCCGGTGATGACGATCATGCCGAAGGCGATGGCGTAGCCGAGATGGGCATTGTGCAGCACGTCACCGCGGATCTGCGCGTAGAGCAGGATAGGGACAATGTTAAGCGAGGAGCCGGTCAGAGCGTAAGCGGTGGCGATGGCACCGAAGGCGTTGGCGAACAAGAGGATGACGGTGCCGAGGAAGCTTGGCCAGATCACCGGAATGACGACCATGCGCCAGAACTGCGCCTGGGTCGCGCCAAGCGTTGCCGCCGCTTCGCCCCATTCCTTTTTCAGCCCATCGATCGCCGGCACGATGATCACCACCATCAGCGGAATCTGGAAATAGACATAGGTCAGCGTCAGGCCCCAGAACGACAGGATGTTGAAACCATGGGCATAAATGTTGAAGCCGACCAAGACGTTGAGCAGCACCGTGGCGAGCCCGAGCCGGCCGAGCGTCGCGAGAAAGGCGAAGGCCAGCGGCACGCCGGCAAAATTGGAAGCCACGCCGGAGAAGGTCAGTGTCGCCGAGCGTATCCACTCCGGCAGCCCGCCGCGCACGATGGCGATGGCAATGGCAAGCCCCGCGAAAGCACCGATCAGCGACGAGGCGAGGCTGACCTTGATCGAGATCCAGTAGGCGGCGACGATCGACGGCTGCGCCAAGGCCACTATGTTCTCGAAGGTGAATTCACCGGCATCGTTCCGGAATGCGCCCAGCATCAGATAGAGCGTCGGCAAGATCAGGAACATGACGGCGAAGATGAAGAAAGGCGCAACGCCAAGCCATTGCGTCGGCAGCCTCATGCTGCGGGCGTCGGCAGGAGGCGCGGTCTTCCCGGCAACAGCGTGATCGGACAACGAGATATCGGTCATGCGCCGGCTACCGTCCTGGAGGTATGCCGGGCGGCGATCTAAGCCGCCCGGCTGGTCTCAAGTCTTACTTGACGTTGGCGCCGACGACGGCATCCCAGTTCTTGGTGATGGCTTCCTTGGCCTTGCCCTGCTCGTCGAGCGTCGGGAACACCGCGGCTGCATAGGACTCGGCCGGCGGCAGCTTGGCCATCACGTCAGCCGGGAGCTTGCCGTTCTTGGCGAGGTCGTTGAAGCGGATCGGGTGACAATAGCCCTTCAGCCAGCCGATCTGGCCTTCGTCGGAATAGAGATATTCCAGCCATAGCTTGGCAGCATTCGGGTGCGGCGCGTAGGCGCTGATCGCCTGGACATAGACGCCGGCGACGACGCCGGTCTTCGGCACGACGACGTCGACCGGCGGATTGCCCTTCAGCGTATCGCGGCCGGCAAGCGCGTTATAATCCCAGGTCACCAGGATCGGCGTCTGGCCTTGCGCAAGCGTCGCGGGCTTGCCGATGACCGGCACGAAATTGCCGGCGGCGTTGAGCTTCTTGAAGAAGTCGAGACCAGCCGTGCCGGCAGCTTCGCCGGCAGCCGCACCGCCGGAAAGGCCGGCGGCATAGACGGCCTGGATGGCCTGGTTCGAAGCGCGCGGGTCACCGGCGAGCGCCACGGTATTGGCGAACCCCGGCTTCAGCAAGTCGGCCCAGTCGGCCGGCGCTTCCTTGACCAGGTCCTTGTTCACCAGGAACGAAAGCACGCCGTAATAGTCGCCGGTCCAAAAGCCTTCGGGATCCTTGGCGCTGTCCGGGATCGAGTCCCAGGTTGATACTTTATAAGCCTGGATCAGGCCATCCTTCTTTGCCGTCGGGCCGAAGCTCAGGCCGACGTCGATGACGTCGGGCGCCTGCGGGCCCTTGTTGTCCTTGTTGGCCTTGATCGCCTCCACCTCGTCGCCGGAGCCGGCATCGGGGTTGAGCTCGTTGACAGTGATCCCCGGATATTTTGCCTTGAAGCCGTCGATGACGGCGCCATAGCCGCACCAGTCATGCGGCAGCGCGATGGTGGTGAGCTGGCCTTCTGCCTTGGCTGCGGCGACCAGTTCATCCATGGACTGGGCCGACGAGATGGCAGAGGTCGCCATCAGGGCGACGGCCGAAAGGGAAAGCAGTTTTCCCGTGAATTTGAACATGTGTTCTCTCCGTTGAACTGACGCCGTTGGACGCCTGCGATGCGGTATCGTTTTCGTGTGACAGCCAGATGAAAGCTTTGTGAAACCGGCGCCCCGCAGTACGAAAAAGTAAACTCTTTTTAACCGGCTGTAGCAATCGCTACGCCGTTATTTTTCCGGCTAACTAGTTTCGGCCTTGCCTTTCATCCTTCCCCCTTTCTTCGCCTCTTTTCCCAAGTCGATTTCCGATGCCTCAGACGGCGCCGGCGATGGCGTTTTCGAGCAGCGTCAGCGCCGCCTTCTTGGTCAGCTTGACCGGGTTGCCGCCGGCGGTCGGGTCGACCACCGCCATGTCGGCGATCAGGCCCTTGCGCTTCTTGTCCATGTCGAGCCCCTTGATCAGGCCGGGTAGTGCGTGCGGAACCTTGAGCTCCTTGCGCAGCTTGACAACAGCCTTGGCAAAACCGTCGAAGCCGCCCTTGATGCCGCAATAGGCGGCGAGCCGGGCTATGCGCGGCTCGATCGCCTCGCGGTTGAAGGCCAGCACGTAGGGCATGAACACCGCGTTGGTCATACCGTGGTGGGTGTCGTAGAGCGCACCGATCGGATGCGACAGCGAATGAATCGCGCCAAGCCCTTTCTGGAAGGCGGCGGCGCCCATGGCGGCGGCGCTCATCATGTTGGCGCGGGCGACCAGATCCTTGCCGTTGGCATAGGCTTTCGGCAGGTTTTCGAAGACCAGCCTGATGCCTTCCACCGCGATGCCGTCTGCCATCGGGTGATAGCCCGGCGCGCAATAGGCTTCGAGACAATGGGCAAGCGCATCCATGCCGGTGCCGGCGGTGATGAAGCCGGGCATGCCGACCGACAGTTCCGGATCGGCAATGACGATCGCCGGCAAAAGTTTCGGATGGAAGATGACCTTCTTGGTATGGGTCGCTTCGTTGGTGATGACGCCGGCGCGGCCGACTTCCGAGCCGGTGCCGGCCGTGGTCGGCACGGCGATGATCGGCGCGATCGCATCGGCATCGGCGCGTGTCCACCAGTCGCCGACATCCTCGAAATCCCAGACCGGACGTGTCTGCCCGGCCTGGAAGGCGATCAGCTTGCCGAGGTCGAGCGCCGAGCCGCCGCCAAAGGCGATGACGCCGTCATGCTTGCCCTTCTTGAACACGGCAATGCCGGCGGTCAGGTTGGAATCCACCGGGTTCGGCTTGACCTCCGAAAACACGCCATACGGCACCTTGGCGTCGTCGAGGATCTTCAGCGTCGAGGCCACCACCGGCAGCTTGGCCAGTCCCGGGTCAGTGACGAACAGCGGCCGCTTGATGCCGGTCGCCGCCAGCACCTCCGGCAGCTCCTTGATGCGCCCGGCGCCGAAGCGGACGGTCGTCGGGTAATTCCATTTGGAAACGAGTTTTGTCATTTCGACCTTCTTGACTGCTTTCATGCTCTCGGATGTCGTTAATTCACAAAGGTATTGGCCACACGGTCTGACCGCATCATGTACGGAATCCAGATGGCTGCGGCCCAGACGGAACGGTAAATTCCGCGCATCGTTTCCCTGTCGAACGCATCAGCCAAGGTTGGAAAGGTCTCGGGAAAAACCAGATGCGCGGCCCACGGGTCGAGGATGGCATATACCGGCATCGCGACTGCCCAAATCATGTACCAGCCGGGGAATATCTCCCAGCGCTTGAACATGAAGAACAATAACAGGGCCGGGGCTGTAAGGCTTAGAACGCCTGCTATCACCAGTTCGGCAACGAGCAGCGCACTTTGAGAAAAACTGAAGGCCTGCCAGTCGAAGCCGAGATAGTCGACACCAAACATTTGCATCAGCCCCACTATCGGCGTGAGCATCAACCCGAGCATCGGCAGGACAAGCCATCCGCCGATACCCTCGGAACCCTCACGTTCTTGCGGCGCCGATTGTTGCGTATCCACCATTACTCCCCCTCAACAGCGATCGCATGCTTGTCGATCGCCACCTTAGATCACCTCGCGCAGATGGTATGATTTCGGCCTGGTCAGATTGTCGTAGCCGATGGCCGACAGTGCCGCGCCCTTGCCAGTGTCCTTGACGCCGGTCCAGACCAGCGCCGGGTCGAGATAGTCGCAGCGGTTCATGAACACGGTGCCGGTCTCGACGCGATCGCCGATCGCCGCCGCATGGTCGGTGTCGCGCGTCCAGATCGAGGCCGTCAGCCCATAAGGGCTGTCGTTCATCAGCGCAATCGCTTCCTCGTCGTTGCGCACCTTCATGATGCCGACGATCGGGCCAAAACTTTCCTCGCGCATGACGCTCATCTGGTGGTCGACCTGGGTCAGCACTTCCGGCGCCAGATAGGGCGAACCTTGCCTGTCGTTGGCCACCTTCATATCGATATGTGCCCTGGCGCCCTTGCGCAGCGCCTCGGCCTTCTGCTCGCGGATCAGGTCGGCGAAGCGCGCCTGCGCCATCGGCCCCATGGTGGTCGCCTGGTCGAGTGGATTGCCGACGATGTAGTTCCTGGTCTCGGCAATGAAGCCTTCGACGAATTCGTCGTAGACCTTCTCGTGGACATAGACGCGCTCGATGCCGCAGCAGCACTGGCCGGAATTGAAGAAGGCGCCGTCGACCAGATTGGCAACGGCATGGTCCATCTTGGCGTCGGGCAGCACATAGGCGGGATCCTTGCCGCCGAGTTCGAGGCCGAGCGTCATGAAGGTGCCCGCCGCCGCCTTTTCGATGGCGCGGCCGCCGGCGACCGAGCCGGTAAAGTTGACATGGTCGATCTTGCCGGAGCCGAGCAGCCTTTCGGTCTGCGCGTGGTTCATGATGAGGTTCTGGAACAGGCCCTTGGACAGGCCGGCTCTGTCGAACGCCTGCTGAAACCGTTCGCCGACCAACAATGTCTGCGCCGCGTGCTTGAGGATGACGGCGCTGCCCGCCATCAGCGCCGGCACGATGGTGTTGACGGCGGTGAGATAGGGATAGTTCCACGGTGCGATCACCATGACCACGCCGAGTGGCACCTTCTTCACATAACGGCGAAAGCCGTCCTTCGGGTTGGAGGCCATGACCGGCTTCAGTGCCGCCTCGGCGATCTCGACCATGTAGCTGACGCGTTCCCTGACGCCGCCGAACTCACCGCCATAGCGCACCGGCCTGCCCATCTGCCAGGCGATCTCCGGCACGATCTCGTCGGTCATGGCGACCAGCGCTTCCAGCATGGCAAGCATGTACTTGCCGCGCTCGACGACCGGCGTCTCAGCCCACTTCTCCTGCGCCGCCTTGGCACGTTCGACCGCGGCACCGATCGCCTGGTCCGTCGCCAGAGGCCGTTCGGCATAGATCGAATCGTCGATGGGGGATTTTATCTTGACCGTTTCGGTCATGCCTTGGGTCCTCGCATTCTACAATAATTCTCGTTGGTCACGCCGCCCCTCATCCGCCTGCCGGCACCTTTCCGCCTATAGTGACGGAGAAGGGACAAGCTCCAGCGCTGGCGACCCCCTCTCCCCGTTCTTCACGAGAGGGTAAAGGTGAGGGGCGGGCGGCGCCGACATTGCCAGGCCATTCAATACCGCTCGAACCCCCTGTGCAGTTCCCAGTCTGTAATCCGGCGGTCGTATTCGAACTGTTCCCAGTGTGCCGTGTGGACATAATGTTCCAGCACATCGTCGCCGAGCGCCTGCCTCAGCATTTTCGATTCCGCCAGCGTCGCGGTGGCGTCGCGCAATGTCTTTGGAATTTCAGGCAGCTGCGAGGCCTGGTAGGCGTCGCCGACGAACGGCTTCTGCAGCTCAAGCTTTTCATCGATGCCGGCAAGCCCGGCCGCGATCAGCGCGGCGAAAGCCAGATAGGGGTTCAAATCGGCGCCGCCGATGCGGCATTCCATGCGGATGCCCTTGGTGCCCTCGCCGCAAAGACGGAAGCCTGCGGTACGGTTGTCCTCGCTCCACATGATCTTGGTCGGCGCAAAGGTGCCGGCTTGGAAGCGCTTGTAGGAGTTGATGTAGGGCGCCAGGAACCAGGTGAATTCCTTGGCATATTTGAGCTGGCCCGCGGCCCATTGCTGGCCGAGCGTCGACAGCGTCCACTCGGCATTTTTGTCGTAGAACAATGGCGTCTTGCCGTCGGCGCTCCACAGCGAATTGTGGATGTGGCTGGAATTGCCGGCGAGCCCGTAATTATACTTGGCCATGAACGAGATCGCCTTGCCTTCGGACTCGGCGATTTCCTTGGCGCCGTTCTTCAGGATGACGTGGCGGTCGGCCATGTCGAGCGCCTCGGCGTAGCGCACATTGATCTCTTCCTGGCCTGGCCCCCACTCGCCCTTCGAATTCTCGATCGGGATGCCGGCCGCCTCCATCTCGTTGCGCAGCCGGCGCATGACGCCTTCTTCCTTGGTGGTGATGCCGATCTGGTAGTCGCCGATGTAGGGCGATGCCGTCTCGAGACCCTGCCAGTGCTTCTTGCGGGCGGAATCATAGGTTTCGCTGAACAGATAGAATTCGAGCTCGGAAGCGAAATAGCCGATATAGCCGCGTTCCTGCAGCCGCTTGACCTGCTTCTTCAGCATGGCGCGCGGCGAATGCGCTAGGTCGTCATGAGTATGGTGGTCGAGCACGTCGCAGATCACCAGCGCCGTCTTCTCCAGCCACGGGACGCGCCGTAGCGTCGCAAGGTCCGGCTTCATGACGAAATCGCCATAACCCTTCGACCAGCTCGCCGCCTTGTAGCCCGGCACCGGTTCCATATCGATGTCGGCGGCCAAGAGATAGTTGCAGCCATGCGTCTCGTCATGCGCGGAATCGACGAAATAGCGGGCCAGGAACCGCTTTCCCGCGAGCCGCCCCTGCATATCGACGATGCAGGCCAGCACCGTGTCGACCTCGCCGCTGGAGACCGCTTGCTTCAACTGATCGAACGAGAAATTTCCGGCCATTCCTTTGGCACTCCAGCGCTTGTCGTTTTGAAAAGGGAACGAAAACCATGGCCGGCGCGATGCCGGCCATGGTCGTGAGGGAGCGTCAGGCGCCAGCTTCGCCGACGGCTATCTCGGCTGCCTTGATCGCCGCCTGGCGCTTTGCGATCTGGTCGCCAATAGGCGGACCCTGGAAGCGGCGGGCTTCGAAACCGAACCAAAGCACCGCGGTCAGTACAATGAAGCCCAGCGTGATATAGAGCACTTTATCGTTCGGCGGCTGGATGGCGATGTAGAAGATGATCGCCATGCCGATGACCGACAGGATGCAAAACAGCTTGAACAGGCCGGCGCCGAGATTCCACGGGCCGGGATGCGGCCATTTCTCCGTTCCGAAAGCCATCATGCCGAGCACGATCGGAATGATGAAGGACAGAAACAGGAACACCAATGTCGAATTGACGACGATGGTATAGATGTTCGTGCCGCCGACCGAGATGAACTGGGCAAGAAAGACATAGATGATCTCGAGGACCGCAGCCGTCCAAATCGCATTGACCGGCGTGCGCCAGGCCGGGCTGACCTTGGCGAGCGAGGCCGAGCCGACCGGCATGCCGCCGTCACGCGAGAAGGCGAACAGCATGCGCGAGGCGGAAGTGACCGTTGCAAGGCCGCAAAGGAATTGAGCGATCAGGATGCCTAGATAGAGCAGTGTCTTCAGCCATGCCGGCAAGATGGCGTCCATCGTCGCGAAGAACACGCTCCAGCCTTGCTTGGCGCCGGCCGCCAGATCCGGGATCGCCAGTACGATCGCGCACAGCATCACCCAGCCGATCAGCGACGACCAGAGCACCGACGAAACGATCGCCCGCGGAACCGAGTGCGCCGCCCTCAACGTTTCTTCCGAAGTATGCGCCGAGGCGTCATAGCCGGTGATGGTGTAAACTGGCAGCAGCAGGCAGAGCAGGAAGAGATAAGTCATGGAATCGGACTGCGGGAAAACGCCGCCGCCCGCATCGCCCGAATAGTTCGTGAACGTCCACAGCCGGCTGATGTCGATCGCTGGAGCAAACATCAGGCAAGCGACGATCAGCACCGCCGTCGTTGCCAGGATCAGGAAGCCGGAGGCGTCCGTCAGCATCGCCGTCAATTTGATGCCGAAATGGTTGAGCAGCGCCTGCAGCACGGTGATGAAGGCGACAAACCCGACGATCTCGCCAGGCGTACCGGTCATGCCGAAGGCTCCGCCGAACGTGCCGACGAAGAAGAAAGCGGTACCGATGTTGATGGCGCCGAGCACGGTGATCAGGCCGAGCAGGTTGAGCCACGCGGTGAGCCAGCCGGTGAAACGATTGCCGAGGATCGACGCCCAGTGATAAAGGCCGCCGGCGGTCGGAAATGCAGAGGCGATCTGGGCCATGGCGAGCGCGAAAAATCCTGAAACCATGCACCCGACGATCCAGCCGATGCCAGCGCCCGCGCCACCGATCGACGACGTCGCCTGCGCGAAGGAATTGATGCCGCCCGAGAGAATGCAGATGATCGAGAACGAGATCGCGAAATTCGAGAAGCGGCTCATGCTTCGCGATAGTTCCTGGGCATACCCCATTCCGTGGAGAACTTTCAGGTCCTCCTTCTTGTCAACTTCGCTGTAACCCGGTGCTACCATTTTGAAGTCCCCTTTTGGTTTCTTAGCTGGCCGATTGAACTGACTTTCCGACTGCGCTTGGTCTGGAGGCCTTGGCCGCTTCGGGCTCCAGATTGAGAAAAATACCCGCGAGCAGATCCGCCCATTTCCGCTGCCCGGCTGCGCCGGAAATCTCATCGTTGCGGATTTCGATCATCGCGCAGGGCAGCCCGCGCGCGCGAGCATGGCGTTCCAGTGTGAAATAGACGCGGTCGGCCGGCGAATAGGGTTCATTGACGCCGACGGTGATGCCGGCAAGCTGCTGCAGCGCCGCGATCAGCGGCGCCGCCAGCCGGCGGTCCTCGTCATGGATGATGCCGATGTGCCAGGGCCGGCTGCTGCCCTTGTAGACCGGTGTGAAGGAATGGATCGAGACCAGTCTGGTTTCTCGCCCGGCCGCCTGGCGTTCGTCGATGATCGTCGCGATCCGGTCGTGGAACGGCTGCCAAGCCAGCGCGATGCGCGCCTGCCGCTGGTCGGAGGAAAGCCCCTGGTTGGCCGGGATCACGGTTTTTTCGCTGGCGCTGACCGTCACTATCAGGTCCGGCGCATCGAGCGGCCGGTTGCAGTCGATCACGAGCCGCGAGACGCAGGTCTCGACCAGCGTCGCATCGAGCGCCTCGGCCATGCGGCGCGCCACCGGCAAGGCGCCGGGATCCCAGGCGATGTGGCGAGAAAGCTCGTCGGCGGCAAGGCCGAGCGTTCCGAATTCCGGCGGCAGGAAATTGGAGGCGTGATCGCAGGTCAGCACGAAAGGGCTTGATCCGCCGGGGTTCGTCACCCTTACGGTTTCAGGCGATGCAAGGCTGGCGGGCCGTGCTGTCTCCATTGTCTGCTGTCCCCAGGGAGCGCTGTATCGTATGTTACGTATTTTGCCTCATTGCGTCCCTGCGGATGATTTCATACAGTTTGCCCGGCTTTGTCAAACGCGATTTCGATAACGCGGTAACGGCCCGGCCAGGGTGGGGAAAAACATGGTTTCCAGCATTGCCGAACTGATCTCCGACCGCATCGGCACCATGCCGGCCGGCGAGCGGCGCGCAGCGCAAACGCTGATCGCCAGCTATCCGCTGATCGGACTGAAGACGGTCGCCGAATTCTCGACCACGGCCGGCGTATCGTCGCCGACGATCCTGCGTTTCGTCGCCCGGCTCGGCTTCCAGAATTATCCGGAATTCCAGTCGGCGCTGCAGGATGAGCTGGCGGCGCAATTGCAGTCGCCGGCGTCACGGACGCTCAATCCGCCGTCGCCGGGCAGCAGTGCCGTGTCGCCGATGCTGGAGGCGACGCTGGACAATATGCGCGAGACCTTCCGGCACCTTTCGGACAAGCAGCTTGCCGACATTGTCGCCAAGCTGGCCGACCGGCGCGGCAAGACATTCCTGATCGGTGGCCGCTTCACCGACCCTCTGGCGCGCTACATGGCCGCCCACCTCGCTATCATCCAACCCAACGTCTTCCATCTCGCCGGCCAGGAAAGCGTCTGGCGCGACCGGCTGATCGACATGGGCAAGCGCGACGTGCTGGTGATCTTCGACATCAGGCGCTACCAGGACAGCCTGGTCCGTTTCGCCGAGACCGCCAACCAGCGCGGCGTGCAGATAGTGCTGTTTACCGACCAGTGGCTGTCGCCGATCGCCCGCTTCGCCCGTCACGTCATCGCCGGGCGCACTGCCGTGCCTTCGGCCTGGGACTCATCCGCCGCACTTTTCGTCGTTGCCGAAACGCTGATCGGCGCCGTCACAAGGCAGCTCGAGGCCGACGGCGCCAAACGCATCCGCGAACTGGAAAGCCTGCGGTAGCGCAGGTTTTCGGAATGGCACCCTCCTGGCCGTGCCTAGTCAACCAAAAAACTGACCATCTGCAGGATCAGGATCAGCAAAAAAATGCCAAAGACAGACGCAAAGACCGCTGCCAGCAGGACCGTGCGTTGTTTCTTACCCATAGCTTTCGCCTTGAAAGCATAGTCCACGTCCACGAATACGAACGTCAGTCTCGCCCCACTGCTCGGCCACCCTCCCGACTCCTCAAGACCCGCCTGCGGCTTGGGCGGAGGAGTAATGACGACTGGTTCACACGCGAAATGAACAGCTTACAAAGGTGCTCGCTAACGGGGATGGCCGCATCATTCATCCGACCCATGTCACGGCCGAATGAACACCTTGCATTTCGGACTTAACCATTCAGTCGCTGAGCGTGCCTTCGCCCCAGCTACTTTACCCATGGCAAGCATGATCGAAGTTCGGCTAGCCTTGTCGATGCGAGGCCGCTCCTTGAACCACCCGTCAAACAGCGGTGAACTGCGCGGAGGAATTCGATGAGCTATCTGGACGAGCTGTTCACAGTCTCCGGCAAGACGGCGCTGGTCACCGGCGCCGCGACCGGCATCGGCCGCATGGCGGCGACCGCTTTGGTCAAGGCCGGCGCCACCGTGATGATTGCCTCGCGCAAGGGCGAGGATTGCGTCAGGGTTGCCGGCGAACTGAACGGGCTTGGCGCCTCCGGTCGGGCTGAGGGTTTCGCCGCCGACGTCGCCAGCGAGGCCGGCATCGCGGCGCTCGTTGCCGAGGTCAGGGCGAGGACCGAGCGGCTGCATATCCTGGTCAACAATGCCGGCATCTCCTGGGGCGCACCGCTGGAAAGCTTTCCCTACCATGCCTGGGCCAAGGTGTTCGGCGTCAACGTTACCGCGGTCTTCCACCTGACGCGCGAATTGCTGCCTCTGCTCGAAGCCGCCGCCAGCGATGCCGACCCGGCACGGGTGATCAATCTCGGATCGGTCATGGGCACGCAGCCGTTGGCCGAAGATGCCTACTCCTACTCGGCCTCGAAGGCCGCGGTTCACCACCTGACGCGCATCCTGGCGATCGAGCTTGCCGGCCGCCGCATCACCGTCAACGCCTTTGCGCCCGGCCCTTTCCAGAGCCGGATGACGGCCTTCGCGACCGGCACCGAGGACCAGGCAAGACATGTCGGCAACCACGTTCCGATCGGCCGCGTCGGCGCACCGGATGACATTGCCGGCGCAACGCTCTATTTGTGCAGCCGTGCCGGCAGCTATGTCACCGGCGCCATCCTGCCGATCGATGGCGGGCAGTCGGTGCAACACGGGCTGACATTGTTCAAGGAATGAGACGCACGCCATCCGGCGAGTGAAATGCCGGGGGTGAAGATGGAGGACATCAGCGTGGAACCGATCAGTCTCGATGTGCTTCTGGCCAATGTCGGCAAGGAAGTCGGCGTGTCGCCATGGCGTGTCGTCACCCAGCGCATGATCGACCAGTTCGCCGATGCCACCGACGACCATCAGTTCATCCATTGCGATCCGGAACGCGCCAGCCGCGAGACGCCGTTCGGCGGCACCATCGCGCACGGCTTCCTGTCGCTTTCGCTGTTGTCGGCGATGACCTTCGAAACCATGCCGCCGCTGGAAAACAGCAAGATGGGCGTCAATCACGGCTTCGATTCGCTGCGCTTCCTGGCGCCGGTGAAGACCGGCTCGCGCATCCGCACCCGCTTCGTGCTGGCCGACGTCAAGGTCAGGCCGTCGGGCTGGGTGCAGACGGCGCACGACGTGACGATCGAGATCGAGGGCTCGAAAAAGCCGGCGCTGACGGCGCGCTGGCTGACCCTGACGCTGATCGAACGCCAGCCAGAAGCGGTTTGACTGTTCGTCAGGCGGAGAAGCCCAAATCTATCCGGCGCAAATCTATCTGTGCCAAATCTATTTGGCTTCGGCCGCGACGTACTTCATGTGACGACTGACCTGCAGCGCAATGTTGCCGGGTTACATCGTTTTGTGACAGTCAAGCTTCTGCTTCGTGCCACCCTTGCCCGATGCCGTACAGCGTATATATGCTGCATCCAGCCATCAGTCATAAGGCAGTAGAAAGTTGCAGCTAAGCGTCCAGGAGCGCCGCGAAAAACAAAAGGCCGAACTGCGTTCCGAACTTGTCGATGCCGCGCACAAGCTTGTCCAGGAAGAAGGCTATGACGGCCTCACCATCCGCAAGCTTGCCAAGCGCGTCGGCTACGCGCCGATGTCGGTCTATTCCTATTTCGCCGACAAGCAGGACATCCTGTTCGCGCTGGCCGAGGATGCGTTCGAGACCTTGGCCAGGCGCATCGCAAATCATACGGCCGACGACCCGATCGAGGCGCTCAAGGCGGTGCTTGTCGAATACGCCGCCTTCGGGCTGGAAAATCCCAACGAATACCGCACCGTCTTCATGACCGAAAAAGTCCGGCCGCCAGCCGGCAAGACCTTCGCCGAAATGGAGAGCGGCAACCCGGCGATGAAAGTGCTGATCGAGAGGGTCGAAGCCTGCGTTGCCGTCGGCAGGCTCAGAGGCGATCCACGCGCCATCGCCACCATGCTGTGGGCAGTTGGCCACGGCGCCATCTCGCTGCTGATCACCTTCCCGTTCTACCCGTTCGGCGACCAGACGACGTTCATCACACGGATCGGCGACATCATGCTCGAAGCCATCGCCGCGCACGAGATCGCGCCGCTCACGCCGCCGGTCAACTGCTGAAGAGCAGCGCTTCTCCCGATCTGTAGGATCTTCTGCGGACGATCCGCGCCCCGGCGCCGAGCGTCCGGCAATTCCTGCGCTCAACTTCTCCGTACATGTACGATTTTGCTTGAACTCCCTAAGTCCCGGGCGTATCTGTACGCAGTGCCGTACATGTACGAATCCAATAACTGGAGGCGGAGACAGACGATGAAGAAGACAATCCTCACGCTCGCCGCCCTGCTGGCGCTCTCTGGCGCCGCATTTGCCGGCAGCAGTCAGCCAGCCAAGCAGGAAGCGGCCTGCGTCGACACCAAGGCCGATGTGAAGCTCGATTGCGCGCCGACCGGATCGCTTGAAAACGCCGATGCCGCGACCCACAAGGCCGGCAGCAAAGGCCCGAGGCTCGGCATCGGCATCGACCCCTGGATCGTGCCAAGCAGCTTCTGAGCAATTTGAGCGGCATGAAGATGAGGAGCGGCAGGATATCCTGATTGCCCGTCTTCGTGGCTGGTCGATGCCGGCACCGAAATGGGCGCCGTCGGCGTAGCTGCCGATCTTCGGCCGCAAGAGCGGAGATGTAAGGCAGACCGGCTCTCAAGGCTTGGGTTCCTCGCCCACCGCGAAGCGGGGGAGAGGTGGGCGCGACGCGGCCCGAGAGGGGGCGGAGGTGAGCGCGGGTCGCCGCTCCCTGGGGGGGGGCGGGCGCCCCCACCAACCCCCAAGAC